>JAEZQR010000067.1 GCA_023413015.1 Pseudomonadota bacterium | reverse complement strand
TGCGCAAGGCGCTCGGCGAGGCCGCGCAATGGACCGACGGGCTCGGCGGCCTGCGCCTCTCGGTCAACGTCACGGCCGAGGACCTGCAGGTCGACGAGTTCGACGCGACCGTGCTCGCGCTGCTGCGCGAGACCGGCTTTCCCGTCGAGCGGCTGACGATCGAGGTCACCGAAAGCAGCCTGATGGAAAATCTCGACCGCGCGGCGCTGGCGCTCGCCTCGCTGCGCGAGCTGGGCATTCGCGTTGCCATCGACGATTTCGGCACGGGCTATTCGTCGCTCGCCTACCTCAAGTCGCTACCGGTCGATTACATCAAGATCGATCGTCAGCTGGTCGTCGACGTCGTCGGCTCGCCGCGCGGTCGCATCGTGGTGCGCGGCATCGTCGACATGGCGCGCTCGCTCGGCATGAGCGTCGTAGCCGAAGGCGTCGAGACGCCCGAGCAGCATGACATCCTCGTGCAGGAGGGATGCGACCAGTATCAGGGCTTCCTGTGCGCCCAGCCGATGACGGCGGCGGAGCTCGTCGCGTTCATCGCCGCCTGGGAGGAGAGCCGCGCGGCGGCATGAGGCGATGACGACGGTCGACATCATCTCCGACTTCGTCTGCCCCTGGTGCTACATCGGCAAGCGCAACCTCGATGCCGTGCGCGCCGAGGCCGAGATCGAGACGCGCTGGCATCCCTATCTGCTGCACCCCGACGTGCCGGCCGGCGGCATCGACCGTGCCGAGCTAATCCGCGCCAAGTTCGGTAGCGAGGACCGCGCCCGCGAGCTCGGCCGCACGGTCGAGGAGGCTGCGAAGGCGGCCGGTCTGTTCCTCGACCTCGGCGCGGTGAAGCGCATTCCGGACACGCGCGACGCGCACCGCGTCATGCGCTGGGCGGGCGGGCAGGGTGCCGCCGACAGGCTCGCCGAGCTGCTTTTCGCGGCACACTTCGTCGACGGCCGTGACATCGGCGATCCCGCCACGCTCGCCGATCTTGCGGGGCGGGCGGGCCTCGATCCTGCGCTCGTGCGGGAGCTGCTGGCCGGCGACGCCGACCGCGAGGCCGTCCAGGCGCAGGCCGATCATGCCCGTTCAATCGGCATCACCGGTGTACCGACGATGGTATTGAACCGGCGCCTCGCCGTTGTTGGGGCGCAGCCGGTGGCGGCGTTGAAGGACGCCTTGGCACAGGTGACGGCTTCCTAACCTGGCCCTCGAACGTCGAAGCGGGAACCCATCGACGCCCGGCATGTTAACTGTCCTTCCGGCGCTGAACCCTCGGTGCCGGCCGGCTAGGGATGTCGTTTGGGCGAGTGCGCCGTCGGCATATTTGGTCCTTGCTGCTGACGTCGTAGGTCATGATCACCGAACGTCGCCCCTCAGGGCGGAGGGTTGGAATGCGCGGCTTCGACACCATCGGCAGCGCGACGCTGATCGCTTATGACGACCAGCCGATCATCACGACGGACGCCTGGATCAACGGGGACGCCTATTTCGGCGCCTGGGCACACGACTATGAAATCCCCGAGGGGCAGATGGCGGCTATCAAGGCTGCCCACTACCACTGGTTCTCGCACGGCCACCCCGATCATCTGAACATCGATTCGCTGCCCGATCTCGGTCCGGGGCAGATCCTGCTGTCCGACCATTATGGCAGCCGCATCCGCCGCGATTTGACGGCGGCCGGCTATAACGTCCGCGTTCTGCCCGATCGCCAGTGGATTCAGCTCTCGCCCGCGATCCGCATCTACTCGGTCGCCAACCAGAACCAGGATTCGATCCTGCTGCTCGATATCAATGGGCGCCTCGTGATCGATCACAATGACTCGCCCGACTTCGGCGAGTCCTTCCGCATCCGGCGGATGGCGAAGCACTTCAAGGAGGTCTATCTCCTGCAGCTTCACGGTTGGGGCGGGGCGGACATGCTCAACCTGTTCGACCCCGAGGGGCGCAAGCTCACCTCGATCGAAGAGAAGCGACGCCCGATCGCGCCCCGTGCTCAGCGCGCCGGGCTCCAGGTGGGCGCCACCCGGGTCATTCCCTTCTCCTCCTTCCATCGTTTCCAGCGCACCGACAGCGCCTGGGCGAACGATCTCGTGCCCGAACTGGAGGATTATCAGTCCCATGCGTCTCCGACCGGGCCGCAGATGCTCCCGGCCTTCGTGCGGGTCGATTGCGACACCGACGAAGTCACGCCGCTCAATCCGCCGCGCGCCCCGCGCGTGCTCTATCGACCCGAGGATTACGGCGACAGCTGGTCCGATCCGCTCACCGCCGACGACAAGATTCGGATCAGGGACTATTTCACCGCGCGCGAGACGCTGCGTGACCACTTCGGCTTCATCGAGGTGTCCGCCGGCGGCACGAGCGTCACGGTCGACCTGAACCGGGAGCGGAAGGACGTCGGCATCAGCTTCGAATGTCCGCGCAACTCGCTGATGACCTGCATCGAATATGAAATCTTCGATGATCTGCTCATCGGCAACTACATGAAGACGACGCTCCACAACGTGCCCGGCCTCTATCCCAACTTCACGCCCTATGTGGCGAAGTACGGCGACAACGGCGGCGCGAAATCGAAGGCCGAGCTGGAGGTCTATTTCGGCCACTACCGCATGCGCGACCCGGTCGGCCGCGTGCTCAAGCGCCTGTCCATCCGGAGCGAACAGATGCTCCGCAAGGCGCTGCCGGCCGACTCCGCGATGTTCAGGCTCGCCAAGCGCACCTACTACCAGCTCGCAGCGCTGCGGTGACGCGCACTCTGCTGGGATGTGAAGGCCCTGTTCTATACCTATCGGCGCTTGCTAGGCTCGCCGCGCCCCTGATTCGCTTGACGTCCGGCTCTTTGAACCGTCGAAGATCGCTATTTCCCAATGCGCAACATCATTGCCAGTCGGGCAATAAACATACGCCTTTCCAGGGAGGTTCGTGAATCTAGGCCGTCCAAATCCCACAGCCATCCGGTAGCTGTCGGCCCCAAAACTACTTCCTGCGGCTCTTGAACGCCCCGATCGTCATGGCGGAAGGCGCCTTGCGCTCCGGCTGGCGGTCCGCAGCGGGCGATTTTCCGGAGGGCTCCGACGCTGCGGCCGGCTTGACCGGTTCGCCGTTCGCCACCTTGGCGAGTCCGCGGGAGAGCTGGAGGACGCCGTTCAGGCGGGCGTCGGGGCCGTTCCAGTCGCGCGCCACCACCAGCTTCTGGTCGGGGCGCAGCTTGGCGGTGCCCTTGAGGCGCTGGATATAGTCGACGAGGCCGCGGGGGTTCGGGAACTGGTCGCCCTGGAAGGTGACGATCGCGCCCTTCGGTCCGGCTTCGAGCTTGGCGATGCAGGCCTTGCGGCAGTTGAGCTTGGTCTCGATCACCATGATGAGGTTCTTGACCTCCGCCGGCAGCTTGCCGAAACGGTCGATCAGCTCGGCAGCGAAGCCGTCGATGGCGCGGCGATCCTCCAACTCGTTCATGCGCCGGTAGAGCGCCATGCGCAGGTTGAGGTCGGGCACATAGTCCTCGGGAATGAGGATCGGCGCATCGACGGTGATCTGCGGACTGAACGCCTCCTCGGGCGGCTTCAGGCCCTGGCTCTCGGCGCGAGCGGCGACAATCGCGTCCTCCAGCATCTGCTGGTAGAGTTCGAAGCCGATCTCGCGGATATGCCCGGACTGCTCGTCACCGAGCAGGTTGCCGGCGCCGCGAATATCGAGGTCATGGCTGGCGAGCTGGAAGCCCGCGCCCAGGCTGTCGAGGCTGGAGAGCACCTGCAGCCGCTTCTCCGCCGTCTCGGTCATCGAGCTGTCGGCGGGCGTCGTCATATAGGCGTAGGCGCGCACCTTCG
>JAEZQR010000064.1 GCA_023413015.1 Pseudomonadota bacterium | reverse complement strand
CGGCCGCATGGCGACGATCGAGACCTATACCGCCGATGCCTCGGCCTCGACGCGGCTGGCGGTCTGGGGGTGGACCCTCGATTTCGTGAAGGAGCACCCGCTCGGCGGCGGCTTCGGCGTCTACCGGTTGAACGAGGTCAAGGTACAGCTCCAGAAGCAAACCGGCGAAGGGCCGGTGACCAGCACGAGCACCGCTGTCGTCACCGATCGGGCTCGCGCTTTCCACAGCGCCTATTTCGAGGTGCTGGGCGAGCAGGGCTATCCGGGACTGGCGATCTTCCTCACGATGGCCGTCGTCGCGCTGGTCCAGCTGCGCCGGCTCTACAAGCGCTTCGTCCGTGACGCGGAGAACCAGTGGGTGGCGAGCATGGCGCGCGCCCTCGGCTTCACGCTCATCATCTACATGGTCGGCTCGCTGTTCGTGGGCATCGGGTTCCAGTCGACGCAATATTATATCTACGCGCTTACCGCGGCCCTGGTGCAGGTCGCTTCCAGCCGAATGCCGGCCCGGCAGCCGGTGCCGCCGCGTCCGCTCTGGAAGACCTCCGTGGCGGCCGCCCAATGACCGGGGGGCATGACGGGCCGCGCGACGTCCCGGCCTTGACCGGCGTGCGCGCGATCGCGGCATGGTGGGTCGTCGTCTATCACATCCGCTCGGCCTTCGCGCCTTGGGCACCGGGCGAGGTGATGGCCGTGCTCGCCAAGGGCTATCTGGCCGTCGACATGTTCTTCGTGCTGTCGGGCTTCGTGATCTATCTCAACTATCGCCACCGCATCGAAGCCAACGCCGCCTCGATCGCCGATTTCATGGTCCGGCGGATCGCGCGCATCTACCCGCTGCATCTGCTGCTGCTGCTGGCGACGCTCGCCTATGTGCTGGCGGCGCTTTATGCGAACGGCTCGGTTCCGCAGACCTATGCCTTCGAGCTTCTGCCGCTCAACCTGCTGCTCGTGCAGAATTGGGGCTTCACCGATCAGCTCAGCTGGAACATCCCGTCATGGTCGATCAGCACCGAGCTGTTCGCCTATATCCTGTTCCCGGCGATCGCCTTGGGCATAAGGTGGCACCGCTGGCCGACATGGGGCTTGTGGCTGGCGGCCGGAGGCCTCGCGATCACGCTCCACCTCTACTTCCTGGCGCATGGCGCCGGCGAACTCGGTGACGATATCCCCGGCCTGGGGCTTGTGCGCTGCGTCATGCAGTTCATGATCGGAACCGCGCTATGCGCGCTCTTCCTGCGGCTCCGCGCGCAGCCGCCCCTTCCGCTGGCCCTGGTGGGTGCGGCGATCGTGATCGGCGCCGGCGTCGCCATATTCGGCTGGGTCGAGACGCTGGCGATGCCGCTGCTCTGGATCACGCTGATCCTGGGTATCGCGCTGTGGCCGGGCCACTGGGCCAACCCGCTCGCCTGGCGCCCGTTGGTCTATCTGGGCGACATCTCCTATTCGACCTATCTCGTCCACTATCTGGCGTTCATCGCCTTCAAGCTGCTGTTCGTGGAGGATCTGAACGCGATGCCGCTCTGGCTGGCGCCAGCGTTCCTGGTCGCCGTGCTCGTGCTATCGGTCCTGCTGTACCGCGGCTTCGAACGCCCCGCGCAGCGCTGGATACTCGATCAATGGAAGTCGCGCCGGGCGACAAGGCCGCGCGCGCCAGCCCCGATCGACGCCGCCAAGATCGACAGCGTCGGCCAGGTCCGCAGCTGAATGTTGATTCAGAACTGCCGACAGCAACTTGCTGATCGGCAACATCTTCCAACTCTTCATCCGCTTCGCTAGCAACGAGACCATGACTGCGCCCGCCGATCCGACGCCAGCCACGCCCGTCGCCCAGGATGTCGCCAACTTGCCCGAGCAGGCGACGACGGCCGGGCACCAGTTCCTGCTCTGGCTGCGGCACGACAGCCTAGAAGCGCTGATCGCGATCGGCGTCGGCGTCGCGCTGTTCCTGGCATTGCGGGCGCTCCGCTCGATGGGTTGCCGGCTGCTCGAACGGGGCAACGAGCCGGCGGCCTGGCGATCGGTGACCGCACGCGTCGCGCGAAAGACGCACAGCTTCTTCCTCATGGCGTTTTCGGCCGAGGTGGTCGCGAAGTTCGCGGCGGCACCCGGCGCGCTGCTCAACGCGATCAACTTCCTGTTCACCGTCGCGTTCGTCCTCCAGGGCGCGATCTGGCTGCGCGAGCTGATCCTCGTCCTCGTGGCGCATCGCGCCGAACGCAGCGGCCCGGACCAGTCGACGCTCGCCAACGCGATGGGCGTGATCCGCATCCTGGTGAACATCGCGGTCTGGGCGATCGCGCTCATCCTGGTGCTCGACAACCTCGGGGTGAACGTCACCGCGCTCGTTGCCGGTCTCGGCATCGGCGGCATCGCGATCGGTCTTGCAGCGCAGGGCATCTTCTCCGACCTGTTCGCCGCGCTCGCGATCATCTTCGATCGGCCGTTCCGCCGCGGCGACACCATCCAGTACGGCACCACGGTCGGCACGGTCGAGGCGATCGGCCTGAAGACCACCCGCCTGCGCGCCCTGTCGGGCGAGCAGGTGGTGATGGCGAACACCAAGCTGCTCGAGCAGGAGGTGCGCAATCTTCGTCTGATCGAGGAGCGGCGCGTCCTGCTGACCCTGCCGCTCGCCCCCAACACCGAGAGCGAGAAGCTGGCGCGCGTGCCGGACCTGCTGCGCTCGATCGTCGAGGCGCAGGCGAACACGCGGTTCGGCCATGCGCTCGTCGTGAACGTCACCGGCAATTCGGTCGACGTCGAGCTGATCTTCCATATCACCACGCCCGATGGCGAGGAAATGGCGCGCATCCGCCATGCCGTGCTGGTCGAAGCGACCCGCGCACTCCACGAGACCGGGATCGCCTTCGCCGACCTAACGCCCCCGCGAGGTTGACCGCGTTACGGCGGGCGCTAATCCCTCTCGAAACCAAGTTTCGGGAGAGAGCCTCACATGACCATCCGCTTCGACAATCGCGTCGCCATCGTCACCGGTGCCGGCGGTGGCCTCGGCCGCGCCTACGCCCTCGCGCTCGCCGCGCGTGGCGCCAAGGTGGTTGTGAACGACCCGGGCGGGGCGCGTGACGGCACCGGCGGCCCTGTGACGGCGGCGCAGGCCGTGGTGCAGGAGATCGAGGCGGCGGGCGGCGAGGCGATCGCGAATGGCGCCAGCGTCACCGACGCGGCCGCTGTCGAGGCGATGGTCAACGAGGCGCGCGAGCGCTGGGGCCGCATCGACATCCTCATCAACAACGCTGGCGTCCTGCGCGACAAGACCTTCGTGAAGATGAGCCTCGATGACTTCCGCTTCGTGCTCGACGTCCACCTCATGGGCTCGGTCAACTGCACCAAGGCAGTGTGGGAGATCATGCGCGAGCAGGCCTACGGCCGCATCGTCATGACCACCTCGTCGACCGGCCTCTATGGCAACTTCGGCCAGGCGAACTACGGTGCCGCCAAGCTCGGCCTCGTCGGCCTGATGAACACGCTCGCGCTCGAAGGCGCCAAGTACAATGTGCGCTGCAACTCGATCGCGCCGGTCGCCGCCACGCGGATGACCGAGGATCTGATGCCGCCGGAAATCCTCGCGAAGCTCCAGCCCGAGACGGTGGTGCCGGCGGTGCTGTTCATGTGCGGCGAGGATGCGCCTAACAAGGCGATCTTCAACGCCGGCGGCGGTGGCTTCGAGCGCAGCTACATCACGCTCACCCAGGGCATCCACCTGCGCGGCGACGAGATGACCCCCGAAGCCATCGCCGCGCGCTGGGAAGAGATCAGCAGCCGCGACGGCGAGCTGGTGCCGGAGAACGGCTCGGCGCAGGGCGCGGTCGCCCTCGGCGGGCGTTAAGCCTCTTGAACTAAAGCGAAATCGCCTCACTTGAAATCGTCATCCCGGCGAAGGCCGGGACCCAGGACATCGGTTGGTACTGGGTCCCGGCCTTCGCCGGGATGACGATGGAGGGGCGTGTGTGACTCAACCCCACCCGAGGATGCTCTACGGCATGCGGCTTCAAGATCGGCGTGCCTTAGTTTAATAAAACACTATTGTCTACGGCGTATTGTTAATATAATACACCTCCTGCTGATAAGGAGGATTGCCATGATGGAACCCGCCGATCTCGACGCCGCTGTCCAGGCGAACATCATCTCCGAAGAGCAACGCGACGCACTTGCCGCGTTCCTGCTCGATCGTGAGGCGCAATCGGCTCGCGGAGAATCTGGGCCGCAGCCGATGCCCGCCAGCTTCCGCGAAGCCTTCCTGGCGGTCGCGCCGGCGCTGCTCATCCTGGCCGCGGGTACCCTGAGCGCCGGGCTGTCGCGGCGCTGACCGATATTGCCGGGATCGTCAGCGGCGCGCTGCGATAACAGCCTGCTTCAGGTTACGCAGGACCGGAAGATTGGCGGCTACCCGGCTCAGGCTGGGTCCGAGCGCCTCGCCATTGCCGATCGCAGTCGCCAGGCATCGCAATGCCGGGCCCCAGGCGCGCGCCGCGATCAGCCCGACGGCTGCTTCCGCGTGACGCCGCCGCCGCGCCTCGCGGCGCTGATCGCCGGTCAACTGCGCGCGGCAGAGCGCGATGTGCTGCTCGTGCATCGCCAGCACGGCCAGGATGTCGTCGCGCTCGGGAAGCTTCGTCAGGCTTCCCGGTGAATCATGATAGCGCACCAGCCGGCGGTGGACGTAGGCGACCGGCCCCAGTCGCGCGAGGCGGAAGAACAGATGCTGGTCGCTGCCGGTGCGCCGCGTCGGATCGACGCCGCCGGTCGCCAGCGCCAGCCGCCGCCGCACCATGGACGACGACTGGAGGATGGCCGAGTCGAGCAGCAGGTTGCGCCAGAACTCGCGCCCGGCGTGGGGGAAGGGCGTAACGCCATATTCCCAGGCCTCCCGTCCATGCCGGTCGACCGAGACGAAGCCGGTGGCGACGATCGAGGCGTCCGGCTCGGCGCCAAGCGCCTCATATTGCGCGGCGAGCTTTTCCGGCAGCCATTCGTCGTCGGCGTCCAGCACCGCGACCCAATCATGCCGCGCCGCTTCCAGCCCGTCGTGCAGCGCGCCGCCGGCGCCGCGATTGACGGGCAGGCGCAGCACGGTCGGACGCAGCGGATGGGCCTCGGCGATCGCGGCGGTGGCATCGGAGCTGGCATCGTCGATGACGATCACCTCGGCCGGAGCGACCGGCTGCGCCGCGATCGAATCGAGCGCGCGCGCCAGCGTTCCCGCCGCATTGTACGCGGGTACCACCACGCTTACCGGCGGCTCCGCCATCCTGCCTCCAAAGCGTCCAAAAAGCTGGCAATCCGCGTCCCGAATCCCTACATAACGAGCACGCAATATTCCCGGTTCAGTCAGGATTTTCTTTTACCGTGGACGTGACACAAACGCCCGGGGCGGATCCCTCGGATATCCGCCCCATCTCCATCGTCGACGAGATGAAGACGAGCTACCTCGATTACGCGATGAGCGTGATCGTGGCCCGTGCGCTGCCCGACGTGCGCGACGGCCTGAAGCCCGTCCATCGCCGCATCCTCTATTCGGCGTACGAGAGCGGCTACACGCACAACAAGCCCTACCGTAAGTCGGCCCGCATCGTCGGCGACGTGATGGGTAAATACCACCCGCACGGCGACTCGGCGATCTACGACGCCTTGGCCCGCATGGCGCAGGACTGGTCGCTGCGCGTGCCGCTGATCGACGGTCAGGGCAACTTCGGCTCGATGGACCCCGATCCGCCCGCGGCGATGCGCTACACCGAGGCGCGCCTGCAGCGCGTCGCGGACGAGGCGCTGCTCGAGGATCTCGACAAGGA
>JAEZQR010000058.1 GCA_023413015.1 Pseudomonadota bacterium | reverse complement strand
TGCCGGTGGCGGTGACGAAGATGTCGGCGATCGGCGCCGCCTCTTCCATCGTCACGACCTGATAGCCTTCCATCGCCGCCTGCAGCGCGCAGATCGGGTCGATCTCGGTGACGAGCACGCGCGCGCCCTGGCTGCGCATCGACGCGGCCGAGCCCTTGCCGACGTCGCCGAAGCCGGCGACGACCGCAACCTTGCCCGCCATCATGACGTCGGTCGCGCGCTTCAGGCCGTCGACCAGCGACTCCTTGCAGCCGTAGAGATTGTCGAACTTCGACTTGGTGACCGAGTCGTTGACGTTGATCGCCGGGAACGGCAGGTCGCCGCGCTTGGCGATCTCGTAGAGGCGGTGGACGCCGGTGGTGGTCTCCTCGGAGACGCCCTTGATCGCCTGCATCGTCTTGGTGAGGAAGCCCGGCGACTGCGCGACGCGGCGGCGCAGCACCTTGAAGAACTCGACCTCTTCCTCGTTCTCCGGCTCCTTCAGCTCCTTGCCGGCCTCAAGCGCGGCGCCGAGCAGGACGTACATCGTCGCATCGCCGCCGTCGTCGAGGATCATGTTGGCGGTCTCGCCGTTCGGCCACTGGAAGATGGCGTCGGCATATTCCCAATATTCGGCGAGGCTCTCGCCCTTGTAGGCGAACACCGGAATGCCCGCAGCCGCGATG
Organism: Pseudomonadota bacterium; assembly: GCA_023413015.1. Classification (GTDB taxonomy): domain Bacteria; phylum Pseudomonadota; class Alphaproteobacteria; order Sphingomonadales; family Sphingomonadaceae; genus Sphingoaurantiacus. The sequence goes on along the minus strand of JAEZQR010000058.1, from coordinate 7,361 downwards.
GCGGCCGCCGCATGGTCCTGCGTCGAGAAGATGTTGCACGACGCCCAGCGCACCTGCGCGCCCAGCTCGACCAGCGTCTCGATGAGGACGGCGGTCTGGATCGTCATGTGGAGCGAGCCGGCGATGCGCGCGCCCTTCAGCGGCTTGGCGGCGCCATATTCGGCACGGAGCGCCATCAGGCCCGGCATCTCGGTCTCGGCGATCGCGATCTCCTTGCGACCCCATTCGGCCAGGCCGATATCCTTGACGTAGTAATCGTTGAACACGGGCTGGGTCGCCACGGGCCGCTCCTGTCGCATGAATTGAAGGACGGCGCGCAAATAGGCGCGTCGCCCGCGACAGGCAAGCATAAAGATATCTTTATATGCGCAAGTGAAGCTCGCGCCTAGCGTGTACGCTCCACGGCCGGACCCGCCTGAGCCGGCGTCGCCACGGCAGCGAAGGCGAGCGCCACGGCGCTGGCGGCGACGATCCAGTTGATGCTGCGCTTCATGTTCCTGCCTCCGAGCCAGTCCGCTCGGCTGCCAGAATCGGCGGCAGAAGTTAACAAACCCTGATGTGGTGAATCCTCAGGCCCGGCCAGCCGTCGCCGAAAGCTGCCCGACGTCCACCCCCAGCGCCGCGAACGCCTGCGGCCAGCGCTCCTCGAAGGGTGTGTCGAAGATGAATTCCGGCGGCGTGGGCGCGTTGAGCCAGCCATGCTGCGTCAGCTCGGCATCGAGCTGCCCCTCGCCCCAGCCGGTATAGCCGAGCGCGAGCAACCACTTCGCCGGCCCTTTGCCGTCCGCGATCTCCTTGAGGACGTCGAGCGTCGTGGTAAGGCCCCAGGCGTTGCCGACCTGAAGCGTCGCGCCGCTGTTGTAGTCGAGCGAATGCAGCACGAAGCCGCGGGTCGGCTCGACCGGCCCGCCGGCAAAGACCGGCACGTCCTCGGGCACCGCACCGGGATCGACGTCGAGCTGCTCGAGCACCTTGCGGACGGTGAGCCCGTCGTAGATGTGGTTGACCACGAGGCCGAGCGCCCCGTTCTCGTCGTGGACGCACATGGCGATGGCGGCATGGTCGAAGCGCGGATCGCCCATGCCCGGCATGGCGAGCAGAAGCTGACCGACGAGGTAACGCGGATCACTCATGAGCCGAATATGGCGTCTCGGGCGCTGGACGGCCAGCCCCGCCCGGCGCTATGCCGTCACGGACCACCCTCGCGAAGGAGAATATCATGGCCATCAATGTCGGCGACCGCGTTCCTTCCGCCACTCTCACCAAGATGACCGAGAACGGCCCGCAGCCGGTCTCGACCGACGAGCTGTTCGGCGGCCGCACCGTCGCGCTGTTCTCGGTGCCGGGCGCCTTCACGCCGACCTGCTCGGCCAAGCATCTGCCGGGCTATATCGAGCACGCCGACGACCTCAAGGCGCGCGGCATCGACGAGCTCGTCTGCATCTCGGTCAACGACGCGTTCGTGATGGGCGCCTGGAGCAAGCATGCCGGCGCCGACGGCAAGGTGACGCTGCTCGCCGACGGCAACGGCGACTTCGTCAAGGCGCTCGGCCTGACGATGGACGCCTCCAAGTTCGGCATGGGAACGCGCGGCCAGCGCTTCTCGATGCTGGTGCGCGACGGCCGCGTCGAGCAGCTCAACATCGAGGAGCCGGGCGCGTTCAAGGTGTCGAGCGCCGAGCACATGATCGACCAGCTCGGCCCAATCGTCTGCTGATCCTTTCCGGAAAACGGGAAAAGAAGAAGGGGCGGACCATTCGGTCCGCCCCTTCTCGTTTGCGATCAGGGTCGGTTGATCACCATCCGCACTGCTGACCCTTGTTCTGCTCCTTGAGCCAGGTCATCAGCGGCTGGAAGTAGGCGATCATCGCCTTGCCATCCATCTCGCGACTGCCGGTGAAGGTCTGAAGCGCATCGGGCCACGGCTTCGACGCGCCCATCGACAACATCGCGTTCAGCTTCTGGCCGACTTCCTTGTTGCCGTAGAAGCTGCAGCGATGCAGCGGGCCCTGCCAGCCGGCCTGCTGGCACGCCGCCTGGTAGAACTGGAACTGCAGCAGCCGCGCGAGGAAATAGCGCGTGTACGGCGTGTTGCCGGGGACGTGATACTTGGCGCCCGGATCGAAGTCGGCCTCGGTCCGCTCGACCGGCGGCGTGATGCCCTGATACTGGAGGCGGAGGTCGGTCCACGCCTTGTTGTAGTTCGCCGGCGTGATCTGGCCGGAGAACACGCCCCAGCGCCACTTGTCGACCAGCAGGCCGAACGGCAGGAACGCCACCTTGTCCATCGCCTGCCGCAGCAGCAGGCCGATATCCTTGTCGGCGCTCGGGACCTTCGATTTGTCGAGCAGGCCGATCTGGACCAGATATTCCGGTGTGATCGACAGCGCGACGAAATCGCCGATCGCCTCGTGGAAGCCGTCGTTCGCGCCGTTCATGTAGAGGAACGGCTGCTGGTTGTAGGCGCGCTGGTAGAAGTTGTGCCCGAGCTCGTGGTGAATGGTGACGAAGTCGTCGGCATTCACCTTGGTGCACATCTTGATGCGCAGGTCGTCCTTGTTGTCGACGTCCCAAGCGGAGGCATGGCAGATGACCTCACGGTCGCGCGGCGCGGTGATCATCGAGCGCTTCCAGAAGCTTTCCGGCAGCGGCGCGAAGCCCAGCGAGGTGTAGAAGCCCTCGCCGGTCTTCACCATCTTCACCGGGTCGTACTTCTTGGCCTCGAGCAGCTTGGTCAGGTCATAGCCGATGTTGCCGGCCCCCTTGGGCGCGACGACGTCGTAGATATTGCCCCACTCCTGCGCCCACATGTTGCCGAGCAGGTCGGCGCGGATCGGGCCGGTCTTGGGCTGGACGGCGTCGCCGTATTTGGCGTTGAGCTTGGCCCGCGTGTAGCAGTGCAGCTCGTCGTAGAGCGGCTTGACCTCGTTCCACAGCTTGTCGGTCAGCGCGGCGAACTCGTCGGCGGGCATGTCGTAATTCGACCGCCACATCGCGCCCGTGTCCTGGAATCCGAGTTCCTTGGAACCCTGGTTGGCGATCTCGACCATGCGGACATAGTCCTGCCGCATCGGCTTGGCGATCGCGTGCCAGGAGACCCACATCTCCTTGAGGTCGTTCGGATTGCGGACGGTGCCCATCAGCTCTTCGAGGTCGTTCCCCGACTTGGGCTGACCCTTGTAGGTGCCCTTGCCCTTGCCGTAGGTCGACTGCAGCCGCGTCGCAATCGTCGACAGTTCCTGCGCCGCCCCTTCGGTCGACGGCGCGGGCAGCACGATGCCCTGCTTCAGGATGTCGAGCTTGCGGCGCGTATCGGGCGACAGGCCGGCCACCTTGTCGAAGCGGGCGGCCTCCTTGGCATAGCGGACGGCCAGCTCGGTGCCTTCGGCGCCCACCTTGGCCGCCAGCCAGTCGGTGTCGTCAGTGATGTAGGTCGAATTCACCCAGGCGACGCGGCCGCCATATTCGGAGAAGTCGAAGCCTTCCTTTTCGGCGCGCGCGATGAACGCATCGGCGTCAGCCGCCGTCGGCGCGGCCTGCGCCGCCGGTGCGGCAGCAGGCGCCTGCGCTGCCGTCTCGGTGCGCGTCGCGGCGCAGCCGGTCAGCGCGACCGCCACGGCCAGTGAGGAAACCCAAGTCTTCATATCCGACTCCTGGTCTTCTGCTTTTCGATGATGTCAGAGACGCCATCGAAGCATAGCCGTCAAGCCGTGAGGAAGTCGCGGATGGCCTGCCCCAATTCGGGCTTGGTGACGGCACTCATGTGGTTGCCGGGTATCTCGCGCAGCGTCGCCTGCGGCAGGACGGCGGCGAGATCGGCGGCCGAGCCGTTGTCGTGATCCTCGTCGCCGCAGACCACGAGCGTCGGGATGTCGATCTGCGCCAGATCCTCAAGGGTCGTCGGCACCTGCGCGCGCAGGACATGCGCGGCGGCCTCCGGGTCGGTGCCGGTCGTCTTCATGAACTGGGTGGCCATCCATTCGTCGGTGCCGCGGACCGCGGTGTCGCGGTTGGCGATCACCTTCAGGAAGAATTCGAAGCGCCGGTTGGCGCCGAGGATGCCCTGGAGCCCCATGCCGGCAAGCACGGTGCGACGCGGGCGCATGCCGCGCACCAGCAGTCGCACGGTCGTGCGCCCGCCGAGCGAATAGCCGCCGAGGTCGAAGTCGGTCAGCCCGAGATGCGCGACCAGCGCCTCCATGTCGTGCGCCAGTACGTCGGGCGGATAGGCGGCGGGGTCGTGCGGCGCGGCGCTGCGGCCATGCGCGCGCAGGTCGGGCATGATCACCCGGAAGCCGGCATCGGCGACGGTCTGCGCGGCTCCCCAGCGCAGCCAGTTCATGTCGGCGTTGGAGAACAGGCCGTGGATCAGGACGACCGGCCGGCCCTCGCCCAGCTCGCGCCAGGCGATCTCCTGCCCGTCGAAGGACGCGAAGCGGTGTTCAGTCGGGGAGCTTGCCAACGGTCTTCATCCAGCGGTCGACGAGGGGCTGGTACTCGTCGGTGCGATACTCGGGCAGCCCCTCGGGGTTGAGCCAGGCGCGGTGCATGCTCTCCGCGCCGAAATGATGCTTGGGGCGGAAACGCGACGGATCGTCGAACGTGCCGACGATCAGGTCCATGTTCTCGCTGTCGTGATAGTCGAAGGTAAGCGAGGTGCCGCAGGTCGCGCAGAAGCCGCGCCGCGCGATCGGCGAGGAGGCATAATAGTCCGGCTCGCGCTCCCAGTGCACGTCCGCCTTCTTCACATTCTTCATGGCGAGCGAGAGGTTGCCGCTCGCCCGCTGGCACATGCGGCAGTGGCAGAGATAGGCCTCGTCATCGTCGATCCGCGCGACGTAACGCACCTTCCCGCACAGGCAGCCGCCGGTCGCCTCGGTCATATTGCAACCAAGCGCAACTTGGCTTCAGCCAAGTCGTCGTTCGTCGAGCGGAAAAGACCCAGGCTCATGCCGTCATGATGAGCGCGCCGTGCCGCTTTGCCAAGGTCGCCGCAACGTCTGCTGTTACCCTCGTGGCGCATATGGCACGGATAGCCACCTTCCACGATTGTTCGGCCACGATTGCTTGAGCCATCCGTCCCAACGTCAAGCTTTTCGTCCCTTCGTCACATAATCTTAGCACCGCCCCCAACCACGGCTTAGGCCACGCCCCCGACGGGATGTGCGCCCGTTGCACATTTCGGCGAACGGGTGGGGACTTACATGAGCTACAAGATATTGCTGGCGGCCGGCAGCGCACTGATGATCACTGATGCGGCGTTGGCGCAAAGATCTGGAGAAAACGTCCTCAGATCCGCACAGGACGCCTTCGGTAGCAGCATCGGCAACGAAAGCATTGGGATCTACAGCCCCACCAATGTTCGCGGCTTTTCTCCGTTCACGGCAGGGAATGTGCGTTTGGAGGGCCTCTATTTCGATCCGGTCGTCAGCTTCAACACCCGGCTCGTGCGTGGCTCCTCCGTGCGGGTCGGGATATCGGCTCAAGGCTATGTCTTCCCGGCTCCGACGGGCATTGCGGACTTCCGTCTTCGAGTGCCGGGCGACGATCCCGCCGCCAGCGCGGTCTTGGCCGTCGACAGCTTCGGCACCACCAGCGCGGAAGTGGATGCGCAGACCCCCTTGGTCAGCGGCAAGCTGGCACTGGGTATAGGGGGCCATATCTCGCAGGACGAATTCAGCTATGGAGGTTCGGGCGCACACAGGTCAGGAGCCGCCATTCTCCACTGGACGCCCTCCGACAGCCTTGAAGTCATGCCCTTCTGGAGCGGTTTCACGCATGACGAGATGGGTATCCTGCCGACACTCATCGGCAGCGGCACAGCGCTTCCCCCGAGGATCGACCGGCGTCGCAACATCACCCAACCCTGGTCAGACTACAGCGGCGACGACGTTAACTATGGTGCGATCGTCCGCTGGGGCGCAGCGGATACGAAGCTGTCGGCCGGCATTTTCCGCTCGGTGGCCAAAGCGAAGTCCCAGTCTTCGGAGATCTTCGCTGACATTCTGCCCGATGGCACGGCAAGACAGCATCTGCTCAGCAAGGGGCCGGGGCGGAAATCGGCGTCCACGTCGGGCGAGATAAGACTGTCGCACAGCATGCTGGAGGGGCCGCGGCTTCACATGGTTCACCTGTCTGTGCGTGCCCGGGACAACCAGCGCCGGTACGGTGGAATGTCGAGCACAGACGTCGGCGAGGCCGACATCGATACGATCGACGTGCTTCCTAGCCCCACGTTCGTGTTCGGCTCCCAGTCGCGCGATCATGTCGAGCAGCTTTCCGCCGGCATTGCCTATGAAGGGCGTTGGGCCGACGTGGGCGAGTTGACCCTCGGTCTCCAGCGCACCGATTATCGGAAAACCGTGAGAATTCCCCAACGGCCGGTTCTCGAGACGAAGGCGTCTCCGGCGCTGTTCAATGCCGGACTCGCCCTCCAATTGTCCCCGGAGCTGAGTGCTTATGGAGGCTATACAAGAAGCTTGGAGGAAAGCCCGGTCTCTCCATCCTTCGCGATCAACAGGGATGAGGCGCCACCGGCCATTCTGACGCGGCAGCAGGATGTTGGCCTGCGCTGGGCCCTCAATCCCGCCATTCGCTTAGTGGCAGGGCTCTTCAATGTCGAAAAGCCGTATTACAGCGTGGACGACACCGGCTTATTCCGCCGGCTGGGAGACGTGCGTCACAGAGGCGCTGAAATGTCGCTGGTGGGACGGATATCGCCGAACTTCAATGTGATTGCCGGTGCCGTGCTTCTGGATGCGCGCGTATCGGGCGAAGCCTACGACGCGGATCTGATCGGAAAACGACCAGTGCGATCAACAGGGCAGACACTCCTCTTCAGCACGGACTATCGACCGTCGTTCGTTCAAGGTCTCTCAGTAGACCTGGGCGTGAACTACTCCGGGAAACGTGCGGCCAATTCATCGAACTCCCTGTTCGTGCCAGCGACGGCGGTCGTGAACGCCGGGGCACGTTACAACTTCAAAATGAACGGCATCCCCATGTCTGTCAGGCTCTTGGCCTCCAATCTTCTGAACGACTATAGTTGGGACGTGCAAGGCAGCAACGCCTTCTTCTACAGCAGCCCTCGAAACGTGAGTTTGCGTTTCACGGCAGACCTGTAGCCGGGACATGGTCACGACGGCCGGTTCTGCGATGCGCCAGCAGTGTCATTTGCAGAACTTGCGCTTCCGCGATGGTCATGAAGAGGCGATCATCCCGACCTTCACCGGAATGATCGCCCTGATTAGGTAAGAATCTGTTGTTCGGAGACGTGGCCCTGCCTCAGGCCGCCTTCTTGAGATGCCGCCGGCCGAGCAGCTCGGCGATCTGCACCGCGTTCAGCGCCGCGCCCTTGCGCA
>JAEZQR010000036.1 GCA_023413015.1 Pseudomonadota bacterium | reverse complement strand
CCAGGCGGCAACCGCTTACTGCCTGGCGCATCCCAAATGGCGCCTGTCGCTGCAGACGCACAAGCTGATCGGCCTGCCCTGACGGCTTAGTGCGCGGTCTTTGAGCGCAGTGCTGCTTCGGCGATGCGCAGCCCGAGCGTCTCGGGATCGAGCGCTTCGGTGGGGTCAACCCACACCATGCCATGCTGCTCGGCGATGCTCGCGAGCTGGCGCAGCCCGGCGCCGTCCTCGGAAGGCGAACCGGTGCAGGTGAAGCCGGCAGCGAGCTTGTCCTTCCACGGGCGCCGCTTGGTCGCCGCTTCGCGCAGCTTGCGGAAGCCGCTCGGCACGCTGCCGAGATAGGTCTGGGCGCCGAAGACGATCGCGTCGGCCTTGTCGAGCGTCGTCCACTCGTAGGCGCCTTCGCCCAGGTCATCGACGTTGAGGAGCTGGGCGCGCGCGCCTTCGACCCTGCCGACGCCTTGCAGCAAGGCCTGCGCCTGCCGCGCCGTCAGCTGGCTCGCACCCTGGATGACGACCGCGATCTCGATGCCCATGCCGACCACCCCAAAGACAATGCAATGGGTGTTAACCTTTTACCTGCCGTTTCGGTTTCATGCGTCTGTAACGAAAAATCGCGCTTCGGCTCGCTCAGCCGCGCCCGCGATAGCCGGGCACGCCCTGATCGGGGATCCACACGCCCTTCGGCGGCTCTCCTGTCTGCCAGAACACGTCGATCGGAATGCCGCCGCGCGGATACCAGTAACCGCCGATCCGCAGCCACTTCGGCTTCATCTCGGTGGTGAGCCGCTGCCCGATCCCGACGGTGCAGTCCTCATGGAAGGCGCCGTGGTTGCGGAACGATTGCAGGAACAGCTTCAACGACTTGCTCTCGACGATCGTCGCGTCGGGCACATAGTCGATCACGATGTGCGCGAAGTCGGGCTGGCCGGTCACCGGACACAGCGAGGTGAACTCGGGTGCGGTGAAACGGATCAGGTAATCGGCGCCGGGGCGCGGGTTCGGCACATATTCGAGCGTCGCGGCCTCGGGCGATGCCGCGGCCTCGGTGTGGCGTCCGAGCTGCGTCAGCGAAGCGGTGTAGTCGTTGGTCATCGCGCGGAGCTAATATCGGTGGACCGTTGCGTCAAATCCGGCACGTCTAGCGTTAGGATCGAAGCATCATTATTCCAGGCGGGAAATCAGGAGGCGGTGGCATGGACCCGTTGGTGAGCACCGAGTGGCTGGCGTCCGAGCTGGGCAAGAGCGATCTCCGGGTGGTGGATGCGACGCTGTTCCTCCCCGACCATCAGCGCAACGCCCGCACCGAGTTCGAGGCCGCGCACATCCCCGGCGCGGTGTTCATGGATCTCGACGAGATCGTCGACACCGCCTCGGGCCTTCCGCACATGCTGCCGAGCGCGGAAAAGTTCGCGAGCCGCATGCAGGCACTGGGTCTGGGCGACGGCAGCCGCATCGTCGTCTACGACAATTCGCCGCTCAGGAGCTCGGCCCGCGCCTGGTGGATGCTGCGCGTGTTCGGCGCGCATGAGGTGGCGATCCTCGACGGCGGCTTCGCCAAGTGGCAGGCCGAAGGCCGCCCGATCGAGTCCGGAAAGCCGGTGGTCCGCCACCGCCACTTCACCGTGTGGCAGGACAACAGCCTCGTCCGCACGCTCGACCAGATGGTCGACAACCTGAAGACCAGGGCCGAGCAGGTCCTCGACGCGCGCTCCGCCGGTCGGTTCGAGGGCCGCGATCCGGAACCGCGGGCGGGCCTTCGCGGCGGCCACATGCCGGGCGCCCGCAACCTGCCCTATGGCGAGCTGTTCAACGAGGACGGCACCTGGAAGCGCGGCGACGAGCTGCGCGCGGCGTTCCAGCGCGCCGGCATCGACCTCGACAAGCCGGTCGTCACGACCTGCGGCTCGGGCATCACCGCCGCCGTGCTCGCCTTCGGCATGCACCTGCTCGGCAAGAAGGACGTCGGCCTCTATGACGGCAGCTGGTCCGAATGGGGCGCACGCACCGATGCCCCGGTGGTCACAGGAGCAGCATGAGCGATAATCACGGGGGGCCGCGCCGTCAGGCAACCGTCGTCACGCAGGCCGGGCGACGGAAGGAATGGGCTCAGGGCGTCGTCAATCCGCCCGTCTATCATGCGTCGACCTGCCTGTTCGAAACGCTGGCCGATCTCGATCGCGCCATCGCCGATCCCGACGCCGGCCTCTACTATGGCCGGCGCGGCACGCCCACGACCTGGGCGCTCGAATCCGCGCTAACCGAGCTGGAGCCCAGGGCAGCAGGCACCAAGCTCTTCCCCTCGGGCGTCGCCGCGATCTCCACCGCGCTGCTCGCCGTACTCAAGGCCGGCGATCATCTGCTGATGGTCGACAGCGCCTATGAGCCGACGCGACTGTTCTGCGACCGCATGCTGCGCGATCTCGGCATCGAGACGAGCTACTATGATCCGCTGGTCGGGGCCGGCATCGCCGAGCTGATCCGCCCGAACACGCGCGCCGTCTTCATGGAAAGCCCCGGCTCGCTCACCTTCGAGGTACAGGACGTGCCGGCGATCGTCGCCGCCGCGAAGGCGCGCGGTCTCCTGACCCTGATCGACAACACCTGGGCGACCTCGCTGTTCTTCCCGGCGACGGGCTTCGGCATCGATCTCGTGGTCCAGTCGCTCACCAAATATGTCGTCGGCCACTCCGACGTCATGATGGGTTCGGTCACCGCCGCCCCGAGCGCCTGGGAGCGACTGAAGGCGACCACCTATCGTCTCGGGCACAGCGTCGCACCCGACGATGCCTATCTGGCGCTGCGCGGCCTGCGCACGCTCGATGTCCGACTGGAACGTCATCAGCGCAGCGCGGTCGAGATCGCCCGTTGGCTCGAAACCCATCCGGCGGTCGCGCAGGTGCGGCACCCCGCCCTGCCCTCCCATCCGGGGCACGAGCTGTGGCGGCGCGACTTCCGGGGCAGCTCGAGCCTGTTCGGCATCGTCCTGAAGCAGGGTGGCCGCGCCGATACCGCGCCACTCGTCGATGGCCTCGCGCATTTCGGCATGGGCTTCTCATTCGGCGGCTACGAAAGCCTGATCCTGCCGGTAGAGCCGCACCGCATCCGCACCGCGACCCGCTGGGAGGCTCCCGGCCCGCTCGTCCGGCTCCACATTGGCCTCGAGGACCCGGCCGACCTGATGGCCGACCTCGACGCGGGCCTTGGCCGTTATCTGGAAGCGCTCGGCTGAGGATGCCGTCCGCGAGCCTCGATCTGCAGGGCCTGTCGCCGGACCAGCAAGGCCTGCTGTTTGCCGTCGCGCTGATCCTGTCGGCGCTAGTTGGCGCCTGGCTCGCCGGCCGGCTGCTCGGCGTTCGTCTCGAAACCTGGCTCGACAACCGGGCTCCCAGCGTATTGGGCGGCTTCGCTGGCCGCGTCTGCCGGCTGGTGCGCTACGCGACCGCCACCATCCTGCTCGCGGCCTTTTCCGGCTTGGCGCCGGCGATGGGTGCTCATGGAACGATCGTGCTGGTCGCAGCGCTCGGTGTCGCCGCAGCCTTGCTCATCTATCAGATCATGCGCGGTTTCCGGGTCGGCCCGGCGCTTGCCGCACTCGTGGCACTCGGGGTCGGCGTCGCGATCGTCGCCGGCCGGATGGGCGGGCTCGATCCGCTCGCGGCTGGCCTCGACCGCGCCGCCATCAACTTCGGCCGAGTGCGGCTGTCGCTGCTCGATATCCTCAACTTCGCGCTCATCGCCGCGCTGCTGTTCGGGATCGTGCGGATCGTGCTCCGCATCATCGACAGATCGATCGGCAACATCCATGCGCTCGACCTGTCGCAGCGCGTGCTGTTCCAGAAGCTGGCGAACATCGCGATCGTCGCCGTCGCCTTCTTCATCGGCATCGACGTGCTGGGCATCGACCTCACGGCGCTTGCCGTCTTCTCGGGCGCCTTCGGCCTCGCGCTCGGCTTCGGACTTCAGAAGACGTTCGGCAACCTGATCTCGGGTCTCATCCTGCTGATGGACCGCTCGATCAAGCCCGGCGACGTCATCTTCGTCGGCGACACCTTCGGCTGGGTCAACAAGATCGGCGTGCGCGCCGTCTCCGTCCTGACGCGCGACGGCAAGGAGCATCTCATCCCCAACGAGAAGCTCATGACGGAGCCGGTCGAGAACTGGTCCTTCTCGGACCGCAACGTCCGCCTGCATGTCGAGATCGGGGTGGCGCACGGCACCGACCTCCGCAAGGCGCAGGCATTGATGATCCAGGCCGCGTCCGAATGCTCGCGCGTCCTGCCCGATCCGGCACCGGTCAGCTGGATCACCGAATTCGGGCTCAATTCGGTCAAGTTCGACATGCGCTTCTGGATCGACGATCCGGAACAGGGCGTTGCCAACGTCACCGGCGACGTGCTGATGCGGGTATGGGACCTGTTCCGGGAGAACGGCATCGCCTTCCCCTTCCAGCAGCAGGACGTCTACATCCGCTCGATGCCGGGCATGGAAAAGGCCTAGGCGACGGTATCCGCCACCTGGGCGCCGCGCTGTCCCATCGGCTGCTCCGGGCCCTTGGTGGTATCGCGCGCGGTCTGATGCTCCAGCTCCGCATTGAGCTCGGCGCCCATCAGCAGCACATAGGCCGACAGATAGAGCCACATCAGCAGCACCACGACCGCGCCGAGCGATCCGTAGGTCGCGTTGTAGCTGCCGAAGTTGCTGACGTAGAAGCCGAACCCCAAGGTCGCGACCAGCCACAGCAGCGTCGCCATGATCGAGCCCGGCGATAGCCAGCGCCACTTTGGCTGGTCGCGGTCGGGGCCGTAACGGTAGATCACCGCGATCGCGACACTCGCCAGCGCCGCCGCGACGATCCACGACGCGATCCGCACGACCCAGTGCAATGCCGGCGACAACCCCGACAGCAGCTCGTCGACATATCCCATCGCTGACACAGCGAGGATGGCGACCACCCCCACCAGCACCACGCCGAGCGTGATCGCGAAGGCCAGCAGCGTCCGCCGCACGTAGCCGCGCCGCTCGTCTTCCTCGTAGACGATATTGAGCGCGGTCATGATCGAGGTCGCACCCCGCATGGCGCCGTAGAGCGACAGCAGCAGCGCGAGCAGCAGCCCGAAGCCCTTCTTGCCCTGCGCCGTCTGCGTCACGCTCATCAGCTGCTCGCCGATCAGCTTCGCGGCATCGGCCGGCAGCACATTCGCCAGCCCCTTCACGTGCCGCATGACCGTCTCGGGATCGGCGACGAGGCCGTAGGTCATCACCAGCGCGGCGAGCAAGGGCACGAGCGCCAGGAAGAAGTAGAAGGCGACACCGGCGGAGACGAGGCCGAGATTGTCGTCCCCCGCCTCCTTCCAGCTGCGCTTCAAAACATCCATCCACCCCGGCGCCGGAATGTCGCTGGGGCGGTCGGCCTGCCGGCCGCGGGAATCGGCTGATGCGGTCATGCCGCGCCAACCGGCAGGCGCGCGGACGGTTCCCGCTAGTCGACGTCCTCGACCTCGACCTTCTCGCCGGTCACGCGCTGCGACAGCGCCGCCGACATGAAGGGGTCGAGCGAACCGTCGAGCACGTCCGACGGCGAGGTGCTGGTGACGCCAGTCCGCAGGTCCTTCACCAGCTGGTACGGCTGCAGCACATAGGACCGGATCTGGTGCCCCCAGCCGATGTCGGTCTTGGCGGCGTTCTGCGCGTTCGCCACCGCCTCGCGCTCGGCCAGCTCGCGCTCGTAGAGGCGGGCCTTGAGCTGCTTCATCGCCTCGGCCCGGTTCTTGTGCTGCGACCGCTGGTTCTGGCAGGCGACCACGATGCCGGTCGGCAAGTGCGTGATGCGGACCGCCGAGTCGGTGGTGTTGACGTGCTGACCGCCAGCCCCCGACGAACGGTAGGTGTCGACGCGCAGGTCCTTCTCCTCGACCACGACGTCGATATTGTCGTCGACCACCGGATAGACCCACACGCTCGAGAAGCTGGTGTGCCGCCGCGCGTTCGAGTCGTAGGGGCTGATGCGGACCAGCCGGTGCACGCCGCTCTCGGTCTTGGCCCAGCCGTAGGCGTTGGCGCCCTTCACCAGCAGCGTCGCGGACTTGATGCCCGCCTGCTCACCGGCGTGATAGTCGATCAGTTCGACCTTATAGCCGTGCCGCTCCGCCCAGCGCGTGTACATGCGCTGAAGCATCTCGGCCCAGTCCTGGCTCTCGGTGCCGCCGGCGCCCGAGTTGATCTCGATATAGGTGTCGTTCGGATCGGCCTCGCCCGAGAGCAGCGCCTGCACCTTGTCGCGGTCGGCGCGCTCGGCCAGCGCGGCCAGCGCGGCGATGCCGTCCTCGACCATGGCGTCGTCGCCCTCTTCCTCGGCGATCTCGACGAGGCCGGCGGTATCCTCCAGCTCGCGCTCGATCGCGCGGGTGGCGCTGATGGCTTCGTCCAGCCGCCGCCGCTCGCGCATCACCTCCTGCGCGGCCTTGGGGTCATTCCAGAGAGTGGGATCTTCGACCTTCGCGTTGAGCTGGTCGAGCCGCTTCAGCGCCCGATCCCAGTCAAAGAAACCTCCTCAGCAGGTCGAGCGCCTGCTTGATCTTGTCCACATGGGCTTGCGCTTCGGCGCGCATGTCGTTTCTCCATTTGAAACGTCATCCCGGCGAAGGCCAAGACCCAGATCGACCGTTGTCCTGGGTCCCGGCCTTCGCCGGGATGACGAAAAGGGTTGTCGATAGCGGACTTAGTAAATCCCGCCCGTCGATTGCAAGAAGTCGGAGTCCGAACGGACCGGGCCGTCGCCGCCGAACAGGCTCGACTGCGCCTTCACCAGCCGGCGCGGCTCGCTTTCGGGCTTGAACGCCTCCCAGATCACCGACGGCTTGGGATCGTCGAGGTTGGTCGGGAACACGCCGTAGACGCGTCGGCCGCTGCGGCGGTCGATGCGCACCATGCGGATGCCGGGCGGCACGCGGAACTCGGTCTTCGGCGCGTCCTTCAATGCAACGAGCGCGAAATCCTTGAAGATCGGCGCCGCGATGCGCCCGCCCTGCGCCCAGCCGCCGAGGTTACGCGGCTGGTCGTAGCCGATGTATACGCCGGCCACGACGTCGGGCGTGCCGCCGACGAACCATACGTTGGTCGGGCCGTTGGTGGTGCCGGTCTTGCCGAACATCGGCCGGTCGAGGTCGCGCAGCACGGTGGCGGTGCCGCGCTCGACCACGCCCTCCAGCATGTGCACCACCTGATAGGCGGTGCCCGCGTCCATCGCCTGCTTGCGGGCATCGGCCGGGTGCGGCATCGCCTCGCCGAGCCAGTCGTCGGCATTGCAGCCTTCGCAGGGGCGCGGGTCGGCGCGGTAGATCGTCTTGCCGTGGCGGTCCTGGATCAGGTCGATCAGGATCGGCTGGATGCGCTTGCCGCCGTTCGCGATCATCGAGAAGGCGTTGGTCATCTTGAGCACCGTCGTGTCGCCGGCGCCGAGCGCGATCGACAGGACGGGGTCGTAGCTGCCGATGCCCCAGTCGCGCGCGTTCTTGACGATCTTGTCCATGCCGACGTTCGCAGCGGTGCGGACCGTCATCAGGTTGCGCGACTGCTCGAGCCCCCAGCGCATCGTCTGCGGACCGGCATAGCCGCCGGTGAAGTTGCGGAAGCACTTCTGCCCCAAGAGCTTGGTCTGGAAGACGCAGAAGGGCGCATCGTTGATGATCGAGGCCGGCGTGTAGCCGTTGTCGAGCGCGGTGGCGTAGACGAACGGCTTGAAGGTCGAACCTGGCTGGCGCAGCGCCTGGCTCGCGCGGTTGAACTGCGAACGCCGGCTGTCGAAGCCGCCGACCATCGCCAGCACGCGGCCCGTGTGCGGGTCCATCACCACCATACCGCCGCCGACTTCCGGGATCTGCCGCAGCGCATAGGCGCCGCCGCCCAGCACCTTGACCGGCACCACGTCGCCGCGCTTCAGCACGTTCAGCGCCGGCGTACCGACGCCGCGCAGCACCTGCGGCGCGTTCGCGCGCGGCAGGCGCCCCGTCGTGCCGTCCTCGAAGCCCAGCTCGGCGACGTGCCCGTCGTTCGACAGGATCACCGCCGCACGCCAGTCATCGTAGCCGACCGGCAGGTTGAGCGCGCGCAGCCGTCCGGCCCAGCCCTCGCCGAGCTCGATCTTGTCGTGCGCCCCGCGCCAGCCTCGCACCACATCATATTTCACCAGCCCGTCGCGCAGCGCCTGCTCGGCGGCGCGCTGCATCATCGGGTCCATGGTGGTGCGCACCCACAGGCCACCGGCATAGACGCTGTTCGGTCCGCTCTCGGCGGTCTCGCCGTAGCGAGCGATGAGCTCGCGGCGCACGTCCTCGAGGAAGTAGCTGCCCAGCCGGTCGCGCTTCACCTCATGCTGGCGGATGGTGACCAGCGGCGTCGCCTGCGCCTCGCGCATCTGCGCCTCGGTGATGAAGCCGTTCGAGCGCATCTGACCCAGCACCCAGTTGCGCCGCGCCAGCGCGCGATCATGCTGCGTGACCGGATTGTAGTTCGACGGCGCCTTCGGCAGCACGGCGAGGTAGGCGGCCTCGGGAAGCGTCAGCTCGTCGACCGACTTGTTGAAATAGGCCTGCGACGCGGCCTCGACACCGTAGGCGTTCCGGCCGAGGAAGATCTGGTTGAGGTAGAGCTCGATGATCTCGCCCTTGGTGAACGCATCCTCGATGCGCTTCGCCAGGATCGCCTCGCGCGCCTTGCGGAGGTAGGAGACCTCGTTGGTCAACAGCAGGTTCTTCGCGACCTGCTGCGTGATCGTCGAGGCGCCGATCGGGCGGCCGGTGTTGGTAACGTTGTGCCAGATCGCGTTCAGGATGCCGGCATAGTCGATGCCGCCGTGCGTGAAGAAAGTCTTGTCCTCGGCCGAGATGAACGCCTGGACGAGCTGGCGGGGCAGTTCCTCGTAGGGCACGAACACGCGCCGTTCGCGTGCGAAGGTGTTGATCGCCGATCCGTCGATGGCGCGCACGTGCGTCGGCAATGGCGGCTCGTAATTCTCGAGGTCGGACACGCTCGGCAGCCCGCGCGACAGGGCGAACGTCAATCCCAGCGCCGCGAAGACGCCGATCCCGACCAGACTCAGCAGCACGATGCCGGTCCGCCGCAGCCACAGCGGCAGCGCATCGATGCGCGCATGCAGGCGGCCCATCCGGCGAAGGCGGATCGGTCCGCTCGAAACCCCGTTACCCATGGTTCAGCGGTATAGCAGGCGCTGATAGGCTCTCAAGCGCAGGATAGTCGCGGTTCCAGCCGAAATCTTCGGTCCGGCGGTCCTCACCGCTGCGCCATACGCCGTGAGAATGCGTTTCGACCGCCTTCCGCACGCCCTAGGTGAGAGGAGTATACGAAGGTCTGGCCTGCAAAATCACTTGACTGTATTGCAGATATAATACAGCATTTCTCCGGAGTAGATCGGGGAGCATATGCGTCGATCCAAGCCCCGCGATGCAGCGATCGGTTTGTGCATGCTTGCCCTGGTCGCGCCTTCGGCAGCTGTCGCCAACCCGCAGCTGGCTGCAATTCCAGGGGCGCGGGCGAATATGGATCTTCGTCCGGTCGAGCGCTTCCAGTCGAAGCGGTTCGACTATGCGCATGAGCTGACGATCGCACTTCCCGCCAGCTACGAAGCTCAACCACAACGTCGCTATCCAGTCCTTTGGGTTCTCGACGGTCCTCTGATGACGCGAGCCGTCGTCGGGATTCTCGATACTCTGGTGATCGGCAATTACGCGCCAGAGATGATCGTCATCGGCATCGGCAGTCCGGCAAAAGAAGGGCTCTCGGGCGTCGGCAAACGAATCGTCGAGTTCTCACCGACGGGGAAAGGCTATGCGCCGCCCGGCTTGGGTGGGGAAGCCTGGACCACAGTCGCCCCAATTCCCGATTTCCCGCATCGGGCCGACGACTTCCTCGCTGTTCTGATCGACGAAGTGCGACCAGCGATGGCAGCGCGATATCGCTTCTCCGGCGAGCATGCGCTCTATAGCCACTCCGCCGGCGGCATGCTTGCCGCTTATTCGCTTTTCGTCAGGCCAGGGGCATTCCAAAAGGTTATTCTAGGTAGCCCCTATCTGAACGGGGTCGATGCAGCGGTCTTTAAGGCGGAGGAACGCTTTGCTTCGTCCAGCAAGCGGCTACCGGTCGAATTGTTCATCGGTGCCGGCGACAGAGAGATAGACGAGTGGTTTCTCGCGGTTTCGGGAATCGTCAGTTCGACCACTCGCTTCGCCGAGCAGCTGCACCTGCGCAACTACGACGGACTTACGCTCAAGACCGAAATCTACAGTGGCGAAGATCATTATACCGCGGTGCCGCGGGTGATTAGCAATGGCATTCGCCATTTGTGGCGTAACGAGGCAGCGAAGCTTGGGTCGTCGTGGCCGACGCGCCCCTAAGCGCGGAGCTTGCGGCAACCGAAACGGGCCTCACCCGGCGCTGAACGTCCGCTTTCGACCCAAGGCGGCTATGGATCGAGCAGTGCTGGACTTACGAGTTCATGGCCTAGCGTTGCGCCATATGCCGCGAGAAATGCGCCTCGACCGCCTTGCGCACGCCTTGGGCGATGGCCTTCTGGCCGGCGCTGGAGAACAGGAACTTGGCGTCCGTGTCGTTCGAGACGTAGCCGGTCTCCAGCAGCACCGACGGCACGTCGGGCGCCTTGAGCACGCGGAAGCCCGCGAAACGGTGGGCGTTGCTCTTGAAATAGACGTCCGGGCTCATCTCGCGCTGGAGCGTCGCCGCGAAGCTCGCCGACACGTTCATCGTCTCGCGCTGCGCAAGGTCGATGAGGATGTCGGCGACGTCGATATTGTCGAGCGGTACGTTGAAGCCGGCCAGGATGTCGGATTTGTTCTCCTTCGCCGCGAGCCGCGCCGCCTCGCGGTCGGAGGCGACCTCGGACAGCGTATAGACCGTCGCACCCCGCGCCTCGGGAACCGGAGCCGCGTCGGCGTGGATCGAGATGAACAGGTTCGCCTTCGCCTTCTGCGCGATCGCGACGCGCTGAGGCAGCGGCAGGAATCGGTCGTCCGAGCGAGTCATCATCACGCGGAACCGGCCCGAAGCCTCGAGTTCGCGGCGGACCGCAAGGGCGATGGCGAGCGTCGCGTCCTTCTCGCGCTTCTGCTCGAGCACGCTGATCGCGCCGACGTCATGCCCGCCATGTCCGGCGTCGATCACCACCAACGGCCGGAAGCCCGATCGCGCCGCCGTGCGAACCGGCGTCGTCGGCTTGGCCGGAACGGCGGCCGCCTGCTGCACCTTCGGCTCGGGCTTGACGACCGGCTTGTCAGCTTCCGGCGCCTTGGCAGCGACCTGGCTGCCGGCCTCCCGTGCCGGGGCCGGCTTGGCTTCCGCCTTCGCCGGTTCTGCCTTTGCGACCTCGACCGGCGCCGCGATCCCCGGCAGCTTGGCGCGCCCCTTGGCGACCAGCTTGCCGAACGCGGCGGCGTCGCTGCGGCGCAGCGTCAGCGTCAGCTTGTTGTCCGCGGCCGCCACCTCGCCCAGTGCCGCCGGCGCCGAAAGGTCGATCACGACGCGCGCCTTCTCGGCGCTGAACTGCGCCGTGCGTGCGCGCGAGGCCAGCCCCTGCCCGTCGTAGCTCCTGGTATCGGTCCTGTTGCCGGGAAGATCGATGACGAGCCGCTGCGGCCCGTCGAGCGCGAAGGCCGACGGCGCCTCGAAGTCGTCGTCGAACCCGATCACCACGCGCACGTCGTCGCCGGTCGGCTCGAACGTCACCGACTTGAGTGCGGCCGCGTCCGCCGACGCCGCGAGTAGTGCGACGGCCGACGCCGCGCAGAGCCGCTCCATCTTGCCCATGTGCCCCCTCGCGCGATTATCCCGCGAAACTTAAGGGAATCCTATCGTTAACGACTCGGCGACTCAAGCAGCGGTGCAAATTTAGGCGACGCTTTGTGTTGTTCATGACACGCTTCGATGCTACCTAAGTTTTCGTTAGCCACGCACTTCCGCGTGGCTCGCATCGAAATACGAGGCCGCGTCGCCTGCTTCTCGTTCAGACGCGCCGATGCTTGCAGGCTTCGTATTACACAGCTGTTCCGCCTTCGCGGGCGCCAAAGGGCTTTTGCCGGCGCGTACCGAAGGTAGCCGAGGTTTGGTCGCATGACGTTGGCACGTCGCATCGCTGATCTGAGGTCCCGCAAGGGCTCGATCACGGCACGTCCCGGTTTCGCGGCCCGAGTTCACCACATCAACCTGTCGAAGGCGCAGCTTCCCGACGGCCTGGCCGCGGGAGCGCTGAGCGCCTGGAGAATATTCAATGTCAATGCGCATGCTGATCGATGCGCGCCACCCGGAAGAGACCCGGGTCGCCGTCGTCAACGGGAATCGTATCGAGGAGTTTGACTTCGAAGCAGCTGCCAGGAAGCAGCTGAAGGGCAACATCTATCTAGCCAAGGTCACGCGGGTCGAACCGTCGCTGCAGGCTGCCTTCGTCGAGTATGGCGGCAACCGGCACGGCTTCCTGCCCTTCTCGGAAATCCATCCCGACTATTATCAAATCCCGAAGGAGGATCGCGAGGCGCTGCTGCGCGAGGAGCGCGAGGCCGCGCAGGCGCTCGAGCGGCACCACGAGGAGCACGACGCGGACGAAGCCGACGACGCCGAGCACGAGCATGGCGATGGCGACGAGGATGCTCCCGCCACGCCGCCCGAAGAGGCTGGCGCCGGCGAGGAATCGACGTCCGAGGCGCTGCGCCGCAAGCGCATGGCGCTGCGCCGCCGCTACAAGATCCAGGAGGTCATCCACCGCCGTCAGGTGCTGCTCGTCCAGGTCGTGAAGGAAGAGCGCGGCAACAAGGGCGCGGCGCTCACCACCTACCTGAGCCTTGCCGGCCGCTACAGCGTGCTGATGCCCAACACGCACAACGGCGGCGGCATCAGCCGCAAGATCTCGAATCAGGCCGAGCGCAAGAAGCTCAAGACGCTCATCGCTGACCTCAAGCTGCCGTCCGGCATGGCGTGCATCATTCGCACCGCCGGCACCAAGCGCACCAAGACCGAGATCAAGCGCGACTTCGACTATCTGACCCGCCTGTGGGACGACATCCGCGAGCTGACGCTGAAGTCGAGCGCGCCGGCGCTGATCCATCAGGACTCGGACCTCATCAAGCGCGCGATCCGCGACATCTACTCGCGAGAGATCGACCAGGTGCTGGTCGACGGCGACGAAGGCTACAAGGCCGCCAAGAACTTCATGAAGCTCTTGATGCCGAGCCACGCCAAGAAGGTTCAGCAATATTCGGACCCGGTACCGCTGTTCCAGCGCTTCGGCGTCGAAGGCCAACTCGCCGCGATGTACCAGCCGGTCGTCCAGCTCAAGTCGGGCGGCTACATCGTCATCAATCCGACCGAGGCGCTGGTCTCGATCGACATCAACTCCGGCCGCTCGACGCGCGAGCACGACATCGAGGGCACGGCGCTCAAGACCAACCTTGAAGCCGCCGACGAGATCGCGCGCCAGCTGCGCCTGCGCGACATGGCCGGCCTCGTCGTCATCGACTTCATCGACATGGAGAGCCACTCCAACACGCGGAAGGTCGAGAAGGCGATGAAGGCCGCGCTCGCCAACGACCGCGCGCGAATCCAGGTCGGTCGCATCTCGTCGTTCGGCCTGATGGAGATGAGCCGCCAGCGCCTGCGCACCGGCGTGCTCGAAGCCTCCTCGCACACCTGCCCGATGTGCGATGGCGCCGGCATCGTCCGCACCGTGTCGTCGGCCGCACTCGGCGCGCTGCGCGGGCTCGAGGCCGAGATGGTCAAGGGCAAGTGCAGCCAGTTCACGCTGCGCGCCGGCGAGGAAGTCGCGATCTACATCCTCAACAAGAAGCGCGGCGACCTCGCCGAGCTCGAGGACCGCTACGGCGTCGCTATCGAGGTGGTGCCCGACACCGAGCTCTCGTCACCGCACTTCGCGATCGAGGCTGCCGGCGGACCGCCCGCCAAGGCCATCCCGACCTCTGCCCCCCTTCCCGCCCCGGTCGCTGCCGAGGAGGAGCCGGAGGAGGAAGTCGAGGAGCCGACCGAGGCTGAAGCCGAGACCGAAACCGACCGCCGCTCCGAACGGCGCGAGGGTGGCGATGTGCGCGAAGATCGAGAAGATCGAGGCCGCCGTCGCCGACGCCGGCGTCGTCGCGGCGGTCGCCGCGAGGACGGCGAGGAAGCCGCGCCGCACGCCGCCGAGGCCGCGGATGAGGCCGTGACGGAACCGACGGATACGGACGAGGCCGCTCAGCCCGCCGAGACGCCGGCCGCAGCCGGTGAAGAGGGCGAGGAAGAGCAGCAACGTCGCCGTCGCCGTGGCCGCAGGGGCGGCCGTCGTCGCGGTCGTAACGGCGAGCACCCAGCTACCGAAGCTGCCGAGGCGCCTGAAGCCTCCCCAGAGGCGTCCGACGCTGTCGAGGCCGCTGAAGCGGTCGCCGCGATCGATGTCGCCGAACCGGTGACCGAAGCGCCCGCGGCGGAAGCTGCAACGCCGGAGACC
>JAEZQR010000329.1 GCA_023413015.1 Pseudomonadota bacterium | reverse complement strand
GCAGGCTCTGGGCACGCCCAAGTGCGCTGAGGCGACCGTCGAACCGAGCCGCGTACTCCTCGAGCGAGCCGCTCGTGCGGCGGATCTGCGTCGAGACCGCGCGCACGATCCCCAGCAGGTTGCGGGTACGGTGCTGGAGCTCGCCGATCAGCATCGCCTGAGCGGCGGCCGCCTTCTTGCGCTCGCTGACATCGATGAGGAGCGTGTAGAAGCCCTCGACCGACCCGTCGCCAGCGACCTGCGGAATATAGGTCGCGTCGAGATCGCGCGGAATGCCATCCGAGGACTTGTCGGCCGGGATGACGTAGTCGAAGCTAACCCGGGTGCCGAGCAGCGCGGCCTGAATGTAGGGACGGGTGCGGGCGTAAGCCGGCTCGCCGATCATCTCGCGGATCGACCGGCCCAGGATCGCGCCGCGTGACTGGCCAAAGGCATCGGCATAGCCGCGGTTGACGAAGCGGTAGCGCTCTTCCCGGTCGACAAAGCCGATCAACGCCGGGACGCTGTCGGTGACCAGCCGCAGCTGCTCCTCGCTGCGGCGTAGCAGGTCCTCGGCGCGCTTTCGCTCGGTGACGTCCGAGAAGGAGACGACCACGCCGTCGTTCGTGGGGGCGACCCGCATCTCGATGGTGCGGTTCGGCACCGCCACGGACGGGGCAACGAAGGTGAGCCCCTCACCGGTACTCATTACCCGGCCGATGCACTCCTCGTAGATGCTTCCCACCGAAGTCGGGAAGGCATCGGCCATGGTGCGTCCCAGCACGTCGACCCGGGTTACGCCGAAATAGGCTTCGGCGGCGCGGTTGAAGAGCGTGACGCGCCAGGTCGTATCCAAGGCAAAGACGCCGTCGGACACCGCCTCGAGCACGACGATCTCGCGCGTCGATGCCCCTTCCGCTTGGCCGGACATGGCTCAGCCCCCCGCCTGCCGAAGCCTCTGCATAGCACATCGTTACGCCATCGATCCAATTTAGGAGGATGCCCGGTCTGCCGAGATCCACTTAGCTGAGCGAAGAATGCGAGAGGCGCGCGAGGTGGAGGAGAACCTGCCGGGTGCCTTGGTCGGTAGTGGCGAGCTCGCGCGGAATGCCTCCGAGCGTGCCGCAGCGCTTGTCGATCCAATCTCGTGCGCCCACTCAGCCGAGCCGAGCACATCGGTGGCCTTGTCGAGGATGCGCTCGACGTTGCGAGACGTTGCCATAGCGATCTCCCCTCCTGGCGTGTGGCTAACCTAACCGCCGCCCCACGCCTTCGCAGGGGCGGCGCAGGGCGCTGCTTATCAGTTGGCGATGGTACCGATGATCCCGCCCAGTCCTTTAAGGAGCGAGCGCTTCTGCTTGGGCGCAGGCGCTTCGGGCGGAGGCACGCTTTCGGTTTGCTCGCCATCATCCCGTCCTGCCATGGCAGGCATGTCCATGCCGAGCATGCCCATGTGCGCCGACTTGGACCGCACCTTGGCTGTCCACTCGATGTTCCAAGGCTGCTTGGGGTCGCGGGGACGCGGCGGGTAGGACAGGTTCGCCTCCGGCCCATAAGCCGTCATCTGGAGCATCGCGCCCTGGACCGCGCTCGCCACCTCGGCTGGCACCGCGCACTCGCTGGTCTGGGCGCTCATCAGCACCTTCTGCTGGGTCAGGCGCGCGATGTCATCGGGCGCCATGAAATCGGGCAGGCTCATCCCGGGGAGCTGCCGCTCGCTCGAGCTCCACATGACGAAGGTGCCATCAGCCGCAGAGCCTGCCACGCCAGCAAAATAGGCCTGGGCGTTGGTGACTGGCCGCCAGGTCACGCGCACAGCGCCGGACGGCAGCGTCGCATTCATCGGCGCGATCGGGGCCAAGAAGTCATTGACCGATGTCAGCGCAAAGCGGATCCCGGGCGTGTAGCTGCCGCGCACTACATGCTCGCCGATAAGCGAGCCACTGGCGGGCACGCTAGTGTGCGAGCGCGGGTTCGGCCACTCGCCGTAGGTGGCATGGCGATCGGGCGACGGCGGGGTCATGGCCTTGACGGTCACGCCGGCGAGCGCCGGCGGCGTCTGACCGGCCGCGAGCTTGGCAAAGTCGATCACCACCGGCTGGCCGGGCCGGGCCTTCTCGCCACAGCCCCAGTAGATCAGCATCTTGCCCTTGGGGCGCGCGGTTGGGGCGTTCCAGCTGTTCTCGACTGGTCCACTCGCGCGCTCGGCACGCGGGGTGACGAGCGGCAGGCTGGCGCCGGCCTTGAGCGCGGCCGGCGGCAGGTGCTCGGCCGTCGGTTCGCCGGACGCCTTGCGCGATGAGCCAAGCTGGAGGTGGAGGTTGTGCGCGGTCGCCGCGCCGCCGGCCATCATCGCGCTGCCCGCGGCCATGCCACGGCGAGCCGACATGGCGCCCAGGCCCGAGATGGTTTCCGCTGTCATCCAGTAGGTCGAGACCGGGCCGGTCACCACCTGGCGGACCTGCGCATCGGCGGTCGCTGACAGGAGTGTTGCGGTGACCGCGGCGGCCGCGGCCGTTCCCCAAAGCTGTCGCATTGTGCCTGCTCCCTGTGCCACCGACCCCACTTGGGCCGGTGGCGGGTCGTCTACCGGAGTTCCGCTTCACAAGTGCGTTGTGCCAACCGCCGCCGTGTATCGATTGTGTCAGCCAGCCCGTGCGCTGACCGCGCCTCAGCCATCCGGTGTTGCCTCGCCTTGGTCGCGGTTGGCTGGTGAACAGACACGATCGAGGCACGTCGGCGACCAGCTTCGTCAGCCATAGCCGAAATCCCGCTTGCAAGGCACAGAGCTACCGGCACCCGACAGGCCGTCGTACGCGATATCACGCAGCGACTTCCCTATTCCGCAACCACCACTAGCCGCTCCAGGCCACGAAAGAACGGCAGCATGCGCCACGCGGGCGTGGCGTCTGGATCAGCGATCCGCAGGTTTGGAAAGCGCGTGAACAGCTTTGCCAATGCTACCTGTCTCTCAAGCCTGGCAAGCGGCTCGCTTCGCGTCGCTCGCTATCGTCGCAGATGTAACGGACGGGTGTCTTCGGCGCAGTTTACTCCAAGCGGTCGCGCCCTTGTTCCCATCCGCTGCTTCGCTGCTCGCTTCGTGTCGCTGCGCCGCCAGTTCATACGCCTACGCAACTCGTACTCGTTCGCATCAGCAACACACTGGCCCCCATCCGCTGGGAGCCCTAACGTGGCGGGTCGCGCCTGGGCGTGGGTTGGATGGTGGTGGCCCGACCCGCCTCGCCCCCGGCAGTCGAACAGACCGGGGTCGCGAACGGTGATGCAGGCCCCATGCCAAGCAGCATGAATGGCCGATTTCCGGCCAATTCGGTCACGGGCGCGCCAAGGGGCCAGCCGCGGATGTAAAATCTGGCAACACTCGCCACTGCCGTCGACATCTGGCCACGTAGTCGCCGGGTATGAAGCACAAACCGCTGCCATCGGTTTGGGGCGCAGGGCCCACACTCAAGCGGGAGCCGATGATGTCCGACCGGCCGGTGCTTTACCTTGGACTGAGCGTGACCGCGACGATGACGGCGCTCGCTGACATTGCGGCCGGCGGCTTTCTGGCCCATGGCCCGCAGCTGGCGCTGCTCGCCCTGATCGCCGGCGGCGCGCTCTCGCTGAGCGCGCTCACTTGGCGGCGGCGTTAGGTGAGCGGAGGCCGCCCAACCTGCGACCCGAGGGAACCCCCGCTCGCCGATGAGGATGAGCCGGCCCCGATGAACGGCCGATGAGCCACACAGGGGGCCTTCGGCCGCCGGCTCGGGGCGCTACTCGGCTGCCTCAGCGTACGCGACGGGTTGAAGCACCGCCTCGCGCAGGGTGCGCCCGGCGGGCGTGAGCACGGCGTCGGTCCAGCCGCGTCGGCCGCGGGCAACGAGCCCCAGCGCCTCCAACTCGTACAGCGTCGTGATCCGCTTCGACAGCGCCCAAGCGTCGAACACGCCGTGCGGCCGCATGACCCCCAGCGCCCGCGCCTGCGCCGTTGTCAGCGCGCGCACATGCGCGCCCATCCTCATGTCCATCATAGATACGCAACCCCCACTCACTCACCCGTCCTGCACCAGGACGGGTTCGCTGGCGCGGTGGCACGGTGGCCGACGCAGTAGCAACGGCGCTCGCGCCAGATGGGTCTCGGCCTGCGCCGAAGCGGCTCGCCTTGTCCCGTCGCAATGCTCAGGCCGGCGTACGGCAGCGTAACGGTTCACCCGCCATTCACTGTTCGGCCGCCCTGTTGCGCGCGGGGCGGCCGGTCGCACACCCCTGCGGACCCGGGCGCTCCAAACTAACCAGGAGCGGATTGGGGCATGGGTACGGTCGAAATTAGCGGGAGCGAGCGGGACACGATCGAGGCAGCGCTGGTACGGCTGCGCGGCATCTTCGACGAGTTGGCCGCCACCCCTGCTGGCGTGGCCGTCCTCCACGTCGAGGCGGCCGTAGCCGCGCTCGAAAGTCGGCTGCGCCAGCCGGACCGTATGCCCGCCTGATTACGGCCAAGCTGTCCGTCATCGACCATTACAGCCCAAGGGAAGCGGTCCGCGCTGTTAGGGGATGGAGCGCGGGCCGGTGCTGTATTGTTCGACGCGAGCGGGAGGGAAGAGCGCGACGATCCGACAGTTGCTCGCCAGCTATCCCGTCACCTGCCCGAGCCTTTACAACACGGCCGCGAACGGCAGCCGCTGCAGCAAGCGCTCGGTATGGAACCGCACCGGCGGCTATGCGCCGAAGTGCGTTCCCGACGACGCGACGCCCGAGGACGTGAGGCGCTTTCGCGCGGGTGACCGCAACTGAGGTTTCGTCCCGCTCAGGCGAACGGGTTCTTCACCGCAACCGGCGCTTCGGTGGTGTCAGGGACCTTGGCAGGCAGGTCCTTGTCGGCCTCAAGCACCTCGACGATGCCATCGAGGATCGTCTTGAGCTGCTTGGCGCGCTTCAGCCCGGCCTTGTCGCGGGTCACCGCGAGCTGGCCGTAGATCGCGATGCGGCTGGTGCCGTTCTCGACCGTCAGTTCGCCGATCGCCTGCGAGGCCTCGTCGTCCGCAAAGGGTCTCATCGGTGGCTCCTCTGGCGTGTGGCGGTCGGCAGCGGGAACGCCGCTACGCGCGCCTTGGTTGCGGCATCAAGCGCCGGGAACGGATCGAGGCCGGCGCGTCGCGTCAGCTCGACAACCGGGACCAGCGTCCACACTGGTTTGTTCTGGTTGGACGCGATGTAGGCGGCCGCGCCCTGACCCGGCACATAGACCGCCTTCCAGGTCGAGGTCGGCACCAACACGCGGCGTTTAAGCGAGGCGATCGTCTGCCCCTCGAACAAAGGGCCGGTGACGACGTACGCCTCGCCACTCGTCAGCGCCATGTCACGTATCATCCCCTCGAGCTTGGCCCAGCTGCCCTGATTGAGGCGCCGGGCCTGCGGCACCATGTTCGCCAGACTGAAGCTTTCGACGTCGGCCGCGCGGCTCGGCATGTCGCCCGAGGGCGCCATATGCCCGCGGTCAAACCCCGAGCGCACATAGTCGGCGAGCTCGGCGCGCTCGGATGCCGGCAGCCGGGGCTCGGCATGGAAGCGGTTCGAGCGCCCCTCCATTGCGACCGCTGATGTCACGCTGGCGCGCGTCAGATGCTCGGCCGACCACAGCGGGGTGCGTGTGACGCCTGAATGCAGCACCGCATAGGCGGTAAAGCACAGCGGGCGCGCCTGGGCCGCGAGCTTGGCGTTGGTGAGGAGTGGCGGCTGGCCAGCGAGGAAGGTCGCGGGACAGCTGAACTGTGCCGGTGCCGCGCCGGCGGGGACAGCAGCGATGGTCAGGGCCGCCAGGGCAAGCGCGAGGATCTTCAAACGGTCTTCCCCAACAGGAGCAACGCCGACAAGATGGGCCTGATGATACAGGCACCACCAATCTCTGCCGAGGGCCGTGTTGCGGGAGCGGCCGCATGACCGTCGCGCCTTGGGAGATCTGGTCGGTCGCCAACATGATGATCAGCGCGCATGGGGCGGATGCCGAAGCGGTGGTGAACGAGAAGATCAACACGGCGCTGGCCGCGAACGACACCGCCCAGCTGATCGTCTGGCGCGCGGTGGCCGACAAGATCGCCCAGATGCGCCAGGAGCGGCCGACGCCGGGAACATCGCTCCATTGACCCTATCGCGCGTGAACTAGGCCGCCACAACGGATCGACAGCATAAGCCGCCCCGTCGCACCCAGTCGGTTTGAGTCCGTAACGACTTCCAGGCTGCCCTCAAGCATCGCTCTGCCGGCACCGCTCCTTTTCGAGCACGGGGTGCCCGCAACAGGGCGGCAGGGACAGGTGCGCTCTGGGTAGGCGAGGAGGCGCAGCGGTCAACCTCGGTCCGGATGAGACGCAAGCCCGGGCGAACCGGCCCGGACTTATTCACCGGCGGCAGCGGCTCACCCCTGCCGGCAGGGCACGGGGTACCTATATTCATTTTACACTGCCCGATAGGTGACAGGTCGCTTCGCCAGAAAGGCAAGAACATGCGTCCAAGCCTCGTGATGGTTGCCGGAGCCCTGCTCCTCGCCCTTGCACCCGCCCAGGCCGCGGAGCGCCAGGCGCGGGCGGCCGCCGAACTCGATCGCGCACTGCAAGGGCGCGTGGCCGGCAAGCCGGTCGACTGCCTGTACCTGCGCGACATCCGATCGAGCCGGATCATCGACCGCACCGCCATCCTCTATGAGACGAACAGCGGCACGATCTACGTGAACCGTCCGCGCTCGGGCGCGAACACGCTCGACAAGTGGGACGTGCTGGTCACCGACACGCATTCGCCGCAGCTTTGCAGCATCGACATCGTCCGGCTCTACGACTCCAACGTGCGCATGCCGACCGGCTTCGTTGGCTTGGGCGAGTTCGTGCCGTATCACAAGCAGTCAGCCCAGCGGTAACGCCGCCATCAGGCGATTGTAGCACCGGACGGCTAGCCCCTTGAGGGCAGCTCAAGGTTTCGATCGTCGTCCCATGGCTGGGCCGCTCGCGGATTGCCTGCTCCCTTCGTCGGCGGGCAAGCAGAAGTTTCGCACCCTTTACCAATCCTCGCTGGTCGCCTTGGAAGCGGCCCGGCTATCTGACGCCGCCAGAAGAGGGAGTGAATGATGACCGACCGCCCGCCGCACTTCGAGACGTTGTCGATCCACGCCGGCGCCGCGCCCGATCCGACGACCGGCGCGCGCGTGACGCCCATCTACCAGACCACCAGCTTTACCTTCGATGACAGCGCGCATGCGGCCGCCCTCTTCAACCTCGAGGCGCCCGGCAACATCTACACCCGGCTCATGAACCCGACGACGAGCGTGCTCGAGGCGCGCCTCGCCGCCCTTGAGGGCGGGGTGGGCGCGCTCGGCGTCGCCAGCGGCCACGCCGCCCAGTTCCTGGTATTCCACACGCTCCTGGAGCCGGGGCGCAACATCGTTGCTTCGCGCAAGCTCTACGGCGGCTCAATCAACCAGCTGGGCGCCAGCTTTGCCCGCATGGGCTGGCAGACGCGCTTCATCGATTCGGATGATCCGGCCGCCTTTGCCGCGGCGATCGATAGCGACACGCGCGCGGTGTTCATCGAGTCGATCGCCAACCCGGGCGGGGTGATCTCGGACATCGCCGGCATTGCCGAAGTGGCGCATGCCGCCGGCGTGCCGCTCGTCGTCGATTCAACGCTCGCCACCCCCTATCTCTGCCGCCCGGTCGAGCACGGCGCCGACATCGTCGTCCACTCGCTCACCAAGTTCCTGGGCGGGCACGGCAACTCGCTCGGCGGCATCATCGTCGATGCTGGCCGGTTCGATTGGGCGGCCTCGGACAAGTTCGGCTACCTGTCGCAGCCCAACCCCAGCTACCACGGTAAGGTATTTACCGAAGCCTTCGGCAACCAGGCCTTCATCGTCGCCTGCCGCGCGCTGGGCCTGCGCGATCTCGGGCCCGCCTTGTCGCCGTTCAACGCCTTCATGGTCCTGACCGGCATCGAGACCTTGCCGCTGCGCATGGAGCGGCACTGCGCCAATGCACGGGCGGTCGCGCGCTGGCTCAAGGCCCACCCGAAGGTGGCCTGGGTGTCCTACGCCGGGCTGGAAGATGATCGCTACCATGCGCTGGCCCAGCGCTATGTGCCCAAAGGGGCGGGTGCGGTGTTCACCTTCGGGCTTAAGGGCGGCTACGAGGCCGGCGTCGAGCTGGTGAGCCGGGTCAAGCTGTTCTCGCATCTGGCGAACCTCGGCGACACGCGCAGCCTCATCATCCACCCGGCGTCAACCACCCACCGCCAGCTCGAGGAGGGAGCGCAGCGGCTGGCCGGCGCCGGCCCCGATGTCGTCCGCCTGTCGATCGGCCTCGAGCACGTCGACGACATCATCGCCGACCTCGAGCAGGCGCTCGGCTGAGCAACCGTCCTAGGGACCGGCCAGTTCTGACATCCCGGGCACGGACGTCGCTAGCTACGTCCGTGCCCTATTGGACGGTACCGGCTCGGAGTTGCTGATGTCGCGCTGCGCTGAGCACACGCATCGTTCAAGAAACAGCGGTAGCGGGCTTTTTCGAACGAACAGGTGACACGCCGCAGGAACCTCGCGCTGGACACTCAGGCCATCGGCGGCATGGCCTTGAACCACGGCGTCATGACCTCAATGGCGCGCTCGATCCGGTCCGTCGAAACCGCAAAGCTGAAGCGCATGAAGCGCCGGCCGTCGATGGGGTCGAAGTCGATGCCGGGTGCGGTGGCGACCCCCGTTGCCTCGAGCAGGCGAGTACAGAAGGCGAGACTGTCGTCGGTCAGGTGGCCGACATCGGCATAGATGTAGAAGGCCCCGTCCGGCGGTGCGATGCGCTGCAGGCCCATCGTTGGAAGCGCTTCGAGCAGGAGTTCGCGGTTCCGCGCGTAGGTGCGGATGTGCCCCTCAAGCTCATCGCGGCAGTCGAAGGCTACGAGCCCGGCGTGCTGCGCGAGCGAGGGCGGCGTCAGGAACAGGTT
>JAEZQR010000327.1 GCA_023413015.1 Pseudomonadota bacterium | reverse complement strand
CGCCCGGGGGGCGGCCGCCACGGGGGCCCCGGGCCACGATGTGAAGGCGCAAGGGTTAGTGCGCGGTCGCGGCGCCCGGGCGGATCGGCGCACCGTCGCCGTCGAAAGCCCACATCTTCTCGAGATTGTAGAAGCTGCGCACCTCGGGGCGGAACAGATGGACGATCACGTCCTGCGCGTCGATGAGCACCCAGTCGGCAGTGGGCAGTCCCTCGATCTTGACCGTACGGCCCAGCTCTTCCTTGGCGCGCTGTGCCAGCTTCTCAGCCATCGATGCGACCTGCCGCGTCGAGCGGCCGCTCGCGATCACCATATGGTCCGCGATGGCGGTCTTGCCCTTGAGGGGGATGCTGGTGACATCGATCGCCTGATCGTCGTCGAGCGAGCGGAGAATGAGTTCGTGAAGCGCCGTAACAGCCGGATCTTCATCGGTCGCGCCGCGGGAGACGGCGACTTGGGGGGCTGGCAAGCGAGTTATCCTTTCATCGTTGCCGGTTGAACCTATCCGCCCATCGGGGATCGCGCGCTCGGATCGCGGTAGCGGACTGGGGCGACAGCCTGATGTTGAGGATCACAATCGCCGGCAGCTTCCACCTCGTCCAATTCTTCGCGTCCGTGCTCCGGTGGCGGAACCGCCGGAGCCAGGTCATCGCCGGAGCGAACAGGCTGGCCCCAATGTAGTGCGGGCGGGCCATCACCGCAATCGGCACCACCTTCGCCAGCCGCCGCCAGGACCGCCAGCGATGGAATTGCGCGAGATTGTCCGCACCCATCACCCAGATGAAACGCTTGTCGGGATGGAGCCGTTGCAGTTTCGCCAGCGTATCGACTGTATAGACGGTGCCGAGCCGCGCCTCGATCGCCATCGGCTTGATGCGTGGGTGGCGGGCGGCTGCCTTGGCTGACGCGAGCCGCGCGTCGAGCGGAGCCATGCCGGCGGCTTCCTTGAGCGGGTTCTGCGGACTGACCAGCCACCACATCTCGTCGAGGCCGAGACGACGCATGGCTTCGAGGCTGATATGGCGGTGGCCTTCATGCGCCGGGTTGAACGACCCGCCGAGCAGCCCGATGCGCGTTGCGACCTTCACTCCCGATGCCGGGCTAGGAAGCGCTGGCGGGAGCGGCGATGCCCGCATCATAGGCGATGCGCAGCGCCTCGGAGAGGCTGCGGACGCCGAGCTTATCCATCATATTCGCCCGGTGCATCTCCACCGTGCGCGGGCTGAGGCCGGGGGCGCAGCCGATCGTCTCGCCCGAACTTCCGGCGACCAGTGCGGACAGGACCTGGCATTCGCGCGGCGACAGCGTCGCGAGGCGCGCCTTGGCGTTGCGCGCACGCACCTCCGGCAGGTGATCGGCCGCAGCTACCAGCGCACGATTGATGGCGGCCAGAAGCGCTTTGGCGGCATAGGGTTTCTCGAGGAAATCGGTAGCGCCGGCCTTCATCGCCGTGACCGCCGTCGTGATGTCGCCATGCCCGGTGACCATCACCACTGCCACCTGCGGATATTCCAGCCGGAGGCGTTCGAGCACCTGCAGACCGCTCAGGCCCGGCATCTGCAGGTCGAGCAGTACGCAGCCGCCATGCCCGAGGTCGGCGCGGGCGAACAGCTCATCGCCGGAGGCATAGGTTTCGACTTCGCAGCCAACGGCCGTCAGATAGGCTCGGCTCGATTCGCGGACGCCTTCGTCATCGTCGACCACGCGAACGACGCCGTTCCGCTGCCCGATGGCGTCAATCATATCGAAACCCGCCTCGCGCCCATCGATCCCCCGACTACCGGCTCCATCCAGCATAGCCATTAACGGCACGAAGTCGATGAAAGCTAAGGGGCCGAAAGCGCCTCATGCGGGCCGGATCTGCCCGCTACCCCGGACCACCGTCTTGTAGGTGGTAAGCCCCTCGAGCGCGACGGGACCGCGCGCGTGAAGCCGCCCGGTCGAGATGCCGATTTCCGCCCCGAAACCGAATTCGCCGCCGTCGGCGAACTGGGTCGAGGCGTTGTGCAGGACGATGGCGCTGTCGACCCGCGCCAGGAAACGGTCGGCCGCGGCTGCATCCTCCGTCACGATCGAGTCGGTGTGGTGCGACCCGTGACGCTCGATATGCGCGATCGCGCCTTCCACGCCCTCAACCGTGGCGACCGACAGGATCGCGTCGAGATATTCGGTGTCCCAGTCCGCCGACGTTGCCGCTTGCAGACGCGCGTCCAGGGGAAGGAGGTCGGGTGTCACCCGCAGCTCACAGCCCACCTCAATAAGGTCGGCAAGCAGCGTGGTGATCAGGGCAGGGGGCGCGGCTCGATCGACCAGCAGCGTCTCCATCGCGCCGCAGACGCCCGTGCGGCGCATCTTGGCGTTAAGCGCGATCGCACGCGCCTTCGCCGGGTCGGCGGCCCTGTCGATATAGACGTGGCAGATGCCGTCCAGGTGCGCGAGCACCGGCACGCGGGCCTCTTCCTGCACGCGCGCGACGAGGCTCTTGCCGCCGCGCGGGATCAGGATGTCGATCAGGCCGTTCGCACGCAGCATCGCGCCGACCGCGGCACGGTCGGTGGTCGGCACCAGTTGGATCGCGGCTTCGGGCAGGCCTGCGGTGCGCAGGCCTTCGACGAGCGCGGCGTGAAGCGCACGGCTGCTCTCGATCGCCTCCGATCCGCCGCGGAGGATGCAGGCGTTGCCGGCCATCAGGCACAGCGCGCCGGCGTCGGCGGTCACGTTCGGGCGGCTTTCGTAGACGATGCCGACGACGCCCAATGGCACGCGCACGCGCTCGAACTGCAGCCCATTGGGCCGCTGCCAGCGCGCGATGACCTCGCCGACCGGGTCGGGCAGCGCCGCGACCGTCTCGACCGCCACCGCGATAGCCTCCACACGGCCGGCATCGAGCCGCAGTCGGTCGAGCATTGCCGGGATGAGCCCCGCGCGCTCGCCGTTCGCCATATCGATGGCGTTGGCCGCCAAGATATCGTCCAGCCGCGCACGGATCGCCGCAGCGGCCGCTTGCAAGGCGCGAGACTTGGCTTCGGTGGTGGCGCCGGCGAGCACCGCGGCGGCCGTGCGCGCATCAGCCCCCAAGCGGGCGACCAGCGCCTCAGGCTCGGAACTCACAGCAATACCATATGGTCGCGATGGATCATCGCTGAGCGTGGCGCATAGCCGAGGATCGTGCCCTGCGCCTCGTTGCGCGTGCCGGCGATCTTCGCCGCGTCCTCGGCGGCATAGGCGATGAGGCCGCGCGCGATCGGACCGCCATCATCCAGCACCTCGACCACGTCGCCGCGGTCGAACCGGCCTTCGACGCCCAACACGCCGGCGCCGAGCAGGCTCTTGCCCGCGCGCAGCGCCGTCGCCGCACCGGCATCGACATGCAGCCGCCCCTTCGCGGTCAGCCGCCCGGCAAGCCAGGCCTTGCGCGCCGGTGCCGCGCTCGCCGCG
>JAEZQR010000252.1 GCA_023413015.1 Pseudomonadota bacterium | reverse complement strand
CGCTCGGCCAGCGGCTGACGCAGATCTACGAGGCCTTGGAAGCGATCATCGCGCAGCACCGCCCCGACGCGGCGGCGGTCGAGGAAACCTTCGTCAACCAGAACCCGCGCTCGACGCTCAAGCTCGGTCAGGCGCGCGGCGTGGCGCTGCTCGCGGCGGCGCGCTCCGGCATCGTCGTCGGCGAATATCCGCCGGCCAGCATCAAGAAGGCGATCGTGGGCGTCGGCAGCGCCGACAAGGACCAGATCCATGCGATGGTGAAGCGGCTGCTGCCGGGCGCAATTGTCGCGGGGCCGGATGCGGCCGATGCCCTCGCAATTGCCATCGCTCATGCCCATATCCTGAGCACTACCAAGGCTTTAGAGAAGGTTAGGCTGTGATCGCACGGCTATCGGGGGTGCTGGTCTCGGCGGGCGTGGATGCCGCCGTGATCGACGTGAACGGCGTGGGATATCTGGTGTCGGCATCGGCGCGCACGCTGTCGGCGATCGGGCCGATCGGGTCGCCCGTGGTGCTGCACATCGAGACGCAGGTACGCGAGGCCGCGATCCAGCTGTTCGGCTTCGTCAGCGAGGACGAACGCGACTGGTTCCGGTTGCTGCTGACGGTGCAGGGTGTGGGCGGGCGCGTGGCACTCGCCATCCTGTCGGTGCTGCAGCCGGCCGACCTGCAGGCGGCGATCGCGATGAAGGATACCGCGAGCGTGGCGCGGGCGAACGGCGTCGGGCCGAAGCTGGCGGCGCGCATCGTCAACGAGCTGAAGGACAAGGCCGGGACGATCGCGCTGTCCGGCGGCGTGGCGGCGGTGCCGGTGTTCGCGGCCGCCGCTTCGGCCGCTGACGGTGCGGCGCGCGATGCATTGTCGGCGCTCGCCAACCTGGGCTTCCGTCCGGCCGAGGCGAGCCGGGCCGTGGCCGAAGCGCAGGCGGAGCTCGGCGAGGGCGCGGCCTTCGGCGACCTCGTGCGCGTGGCCCTTAAGAAGAGCGCCCACTGATGGCCGACGATCAGGACCGGATGGTGAGCGGCACGCGCCGCCCCGAGGATATCGACGCCGCGCTGCGCCCGA
The DNA here is from genome assembly GCA_023413015.1 of Pseudomonadota bacterium. Lineage (GTDB taxonomy): Bacteria > Pseudomonadota > Alphaproteobacteria > Sphingomonadales > Sphingomonadaceae > Sphingoaurantiacus. The sequence goes on along the minus strand of JAEZQR010000252.1, from coordinate 8,220 downwards.
AGACGCTCGACGAGTTCGTCGGGCAGAAGGCCGCGCGCGAGAATCTGCGCGTGTTCATCGAGGCGGCGAAGGGCCGTGGCGACGCGCTCGACCATGTGCTGTTCCACGGACCGCCGGGCCTGGGCAAGACGACGCTCGCGCAGATCATGGCGCGCGAGCTGGGGGTCGGCTTCCGCGCCACCTCAGGACCGGTGATCGCCAAGGCAGGCGACCTCGCCGCGCTACTCACCAACCTCGAGCCGCGCGACGTGCTGTTCATCGACGAGATCCATCGCCTCAATCCGGCGGTCGAGGAAGTGCTGTACCCGGCAATGGAGGACCGCGCGCTCGACCTGATGATTGGCGAGGGGCCGTCTGCGCGCTCGGTGCGCATCGATCTGCCGCCGTTCACGTTGGTGGGCGCCACCACGCGCGCCGGCCTCGTGACGACGCCGTTGCGCGACCGCTTCGGCATTCCGGTGCGGCTGCAATTCTACACGGTCGACGAGTTGCTGCTGGTCGTGCGGCGAGGCTCGCAGCTTCTGGGGCTCAATCTGACTGACGACGGTGCGCGCGAGATTGCGGCGCGGTCGCGCGGTACGCCGCGCATCGCTGGCCGGCTGCTGCGCCGCGTGCGCGACTTCGCCACGGTGGCCGGGGCCGAAGTGGTGGACGCCAAGCTCGCCGACGCGGCGCTCAACCGGCTCGAGGTCGACAAGCTCGGGCTCGATGCGATGGACCGGCGCTACCTGATGATGATCGCCGACGTCTATCGCGGCGGCCCCGTCGGCGTGGAGACCATCGCCGCCGGCCTGTCCGAGGCGCGCGACACGATCGAGGACGTGCTCGAGCCTTACCTCATCCAGCAGGGGCTGATCGCGCGGACCGCGCGGGGGCGCATGCTCAACGGGCCGGCGTGGAAGCATCTCGGGCTGACGCCGCCGGCGGAGGCGCCGCCCTCGGCGTTGCCGCTGCTCGACGAGGCGTAAGGCCGCGGCATAAAAATCGCATAACTTCCGTTGACGGCGTTAACCTTCTATCAGGCGCCCGGATGAATATCGCGGCCCAGCAGCTGAGCGAGCCCTATGCCGGTGCCTTCGTCGGCAACGTGCATTGCTTCGCCGTGCGCGTCTACTTCGAGGACACCGATCTTTCGGGCATCGTCTACCATGCCAACTACTTGCGCTTCATGGAGCGGGCGCGGTCCGACATGCTGCGCTGCGTCGGCATCGACCAGCGCCAGGCGATGGAAAGCGGCGGCGGTTATTACGCCGTTCATGATCTGGCAATCACTTATCGGCGACCGGCAAAGCTCGACGATGCGCTCGTGGTGCAAAGCCGGGTGCTGAACGTGCGTGCCGCGGCCTGCGAGATCGAGCAGGTCATCCGGCGCGGCGACGAGATACTGACCGAGGGGCGCGTGACGGCGGCGTTCCTGGGAACCGATGGGCGGCCGAAACGGCAGCCGAAGGAATGGCGCGAGGCGTTCGAGCGTCTCGCCGTGGCGGGGGAGTAGATGGATCAGGCAACCGTAGGATTGGCCGGCGCGGCGGACCTGTCGCCCTGGGCGCTATTCATGCAGGCGGACATCGTCGTGAAGGCGGTGATGCTCGGGCTGCTGTTGGCCAGCATCTGGTCGTGGGCGATCATCATCGACCGCGCGCGCAAGCTGAAGGCAATCAACCGCGAGGCCGGGCGCTTCGAGGATCATTTCTGGCAGTCCGAATCGATCGACAACCTCTACGACAAGGCGGCGAAGTCAAAGCATCCGTCGGCGCAGGTGTTCGCCGCGGGCATGGGCGAGTGGCGGCGGTCGCTGTCGAAGGGCAAGGTCGACCGCGAGGGCGTGCGCGCGCGCCTGATGAGCATCATGAACGTCGCGATCGGCCGCGAGATCGACGAGCTGTCGGACCGCCTGAACGTCCTCGCCACGATCGGATCGGTCGCGCCGTTCGTCGGGCTGTTCGGCACGGTGTGGGGCATCATGCGCAGCTTCACCTCGATCGCGGCGACGCAGAACACGACGCTTGCGGTCGTGGCGCCGGGCATTGCCGAGGCGCTGTTCGCCACGGCGATCGGCCTGTTCGCGGCGATCCCGGCCGTGATCGGCTACAACCGCCTGCTCCACGGCATCGGCCGGGTCGAGGCACGGCTCAGCCACTTCGCCGAGGAGTTCCACGGCCTGCTGTCGCGGCAGCTCGACGGCATGGAAGAAGGGCGCTGATCCGATGGCGATGAACCTGGGCAGCGGACGCGGCGGGCGGCGGGCGCCGATGGCCGAGATCAACGTGACGCCGCTCGTCGACGTCATGCTGGTGCTGCTCATCATCTTCATGGTGACCGCGCCGCTGCTGGTCGCCGGCGTGCCGGTCGACCTGCCCGACAGCAGGGCGGGCGCGTTAAAGCAGGACAATACGCCGATTCAGGTATCGCTCGATGCGCAGGGGCAGGTGTTCATCGACGAGCAAGCTATCCCCGACGATGGTCTGGCCGCCAAGCTCGCCGCGATCCACGGAGTGCGTCAGGGCGGCGAGGACGAGCCACGGGTCTACGTCCGCGCCGACCGCAGCCTCGATTACGGCCGCGTCATGCGCGTGGTCGGCGAGGTGAACGCCGCCGGGTTTCGCAAGGTGGCGCTGGTGAGCGAGGCGGCCGGCGCAGGGCCGAAGACGGAGGCGACGACGGAGTGACCGAAGGGCGGGCGATCCTGATAGCGGGCGTGGCGCATCTCGCGCTGCTCGCCGGGCTGTCGCTCACCTGGGCGATGCACCAGTCGCCGCTGCCGAGCTTCCAGGAAGCCGTGCCCGTCGAGATCGTCGACATCAGCGACGTGCCGCGCATCACCGAGCCGCCGAAGCCGTCCATGGCCGCAGCACCGCAGGAGACGGTCGAGGCGGCCGCGCCCGAGATCGCACCGGAAGAAACGGCTCCGCCGCCCGAGCCGGTGAAGCCGGCACCGACGCCCGCGCCCAAACCGGCCGAGGTGTCCCCGGCTGCCGAAGCGCCCGCCAAGGTCGAGCCGAAACCGAAGCCGGAGCCACCCAAGGCCGAGCCGAAGCCCAAGACCGAACCGGCCAAGCCCAAGCCCGAGGCCGCCGCGGCCGCCAAGAAGAAGGCGCCCGAGAAGCTCGACGCACAAGAACTGTCGACACTGATCGACAAGAGCCTGCCTAAGGCGAAGCGCAAGCCGCTCGATACCTCCGATCTGGCCAGCTCGATCGAGAAGGCGCTGCCGAAGGGCGCCAAGCTCGATGCGCGCGCGACTGCGACGCTTGAGCAGGCGATTCGCGCGCAGGTGGCGCCGTGCTGGAATCCGCCGATCGGCGGCGAGGATGCGCGCAAGATGACCGTCGTGCTGAGCATCCAGCTCGACAAGACCGGCCGCGTCGTCGGCACGCCCGAGGTCGTGAGCCAGACCGGCGTCACGCCGGGCAATCAGGCGTATGCCCGCGCCTTCGCCGATAGCGCGCGCCGGGCTGTGCTACGCTGCGCGCCCTTGCAGTTGCCCGCCGAATATTATGATGCGTGGAAGCTGTTCGAACTCAATTTCGATCCGTCGTTGATGACCTGAGGAGCGATGATGCGCTTTTTCCCTGCCCTGTTCGCGCTGCTGACGGTGATCGCCGCGCCCGCCCATGCGGTGCTGCGCGTGGACATCAATTCGGGCATCCAGCAGCCGATGCCGATCGCGGTGCCGGGTTTTGCGACGCCGGCCGTGGCGCCGACCGCCGCCGGTTCGACCGCGCAGCTGGGTGGGCAGGTCGCGCAGGTGATCTCGGCCGACCTTGAAAGCTCGGGCCTGTTCAAGCCGCTCAATCCGGCCGCTTTCACGACGCAGGTGAGCTTTCCCGATGTGGCGGCGCCGCAGTTCCCGAGCTGGCGCACGATCGCCGCGTCGGCGCTCGTCACCGGCTCGGTGCAGGCCAATCCGGACGGGACGGTGACCGTCGGCTGCTACCTCTACGACGTGTTCTCGGAGGAGCGGCTCGAGGCGCAGACCTTCACGGCCAGCGTTCCGGCTTGGCGGCGGCTGGCGCACAAATGCGCCGACATGGTCTATTCGCGGCTGACCGGCGAGCAGGGCTATTTCGACAGCCGCATTGTCTACGTCTCGGAGACCGGGCCGAAGACCAACCGGATCAAGCGTCTGGCGATCATGGACCAGGACGGCGCCAACCATCGCTTCCTGACCAACGGCCAGAGCCTCGTGCTGACGCCGCGCTTCGCGCCGAGCCAGCAGACGATCACCTACATGAGCTACACGCAGAACCGACCGCGCGTGTACGTCTACGACATTGGCTCGGGCCGGCAGCAGCTGGTCGGCGACTTCCCGAACATGACCTTCGCGCCGCGCTTCTCGCCGGACGGGCAGAGCATCGTGCTGTCGATGGCGCAGAACGGGAATACCGACATCTATCGCCTCGACATCGGCTCGCGGCGGCTGACGCGGCTGACCGAGTCGCCGGGTATCGACACGGCGGCGAGCTATTCGCCCGACGGGTCGAAGATCGTGTTCGAGTCCGATCGCGGCGGCGGTCAGCAGCTCTACGTGATGAACGCCGACGGTTCGGGCCAGCAGCGCATCAGCTTTGGCGACGGACGCTATGCGACCCCGGTGTGGAGCCCGCGCGGCGACCTGATCGCCTTCACCAAGATGGGCAGTGGCAAGTTCCAGATCGGGGTGATGCGGCCCGACGGCGGTGGCGAGCGGCTGCTGACCAATTCCTGGCAGGACGAAGGGCCGACCTGGTCGCCTAACGGCCGCGTGATCATGTTCTTCCGCACCGGGCAGTCGTCCCGATCGCAGGGCGGAAACGCCGACCTGTGGTCAGTCGATCTCACCGGTCTCAACGAGCGGCGGATTCGTACGCCACTCGATGGATCGGACCCGGCGTGGTCGCCGTTGTTGCGTTGACGGTACGTAGAGTGATTCTAGACAATCGATCGAATTCAAGAGGAGACGGATAATGCGCTCGCTTCCCTTGCAGGCGTTGGTGATCGCCGGGCTGGTCGTGACGGCGGCCTGCTCGAAGAAGAAGGAGGAACTGCCGCCTCCGCCACCGCCGGCGAACACTGGCCAGGCCCCGGCCGAGACCGGCACCGGCGCCAACACTGGCGCGGTCACGACCGGCGCGGTGCCCGGCTCGGCGGCCGACTTCGCGCAGCAGGCCGGTTCGGACCGCGTCTATTTCGCCTATGACAGCTATGAGCTCGACGAGGCGGCGCGCGGCACCCTCAGCCGGCAGGCGCAGTGGCTGCAGAAGTACCCGAACGTCCGCGTCACCATCGAGGGGCACGCCGACGAGCGCGGCACGCGCGAGTACAACCTGGCGCTCGGCGACCGCCGCGCGACCGCGGTGAAGAACTTCCTTGCGGCGCAGGGCGTTGCGGCGGGCCGGATCAACACCATCTCCTACGGCAAGGAGCGGCCGGAGGTTCAGGGCTCGGACGAGGAGTCCTATGCGCAGAACCGTCGTGGCGTGACCGTCATCTCGGGCGGCGCGGCGAGCTGACGTCTACCGGAGGGCGCGCGTCTCGCGTATAGCCGCGACCAACAGTGGTACGAGGCAGACGATGAGCGTGCGCCCTTGGCGGGACATCACCCGCCGCAAATCCCGGCAGATCATGGTCGGCAAGGTGGCCGTGGGCGGCGATGCGCCGATCACGGTGCAGACGATGACCAACACGGTCACCGCCGATGCCAAGGCGACGATCGACCAGATCCGCCGCTGCGAGGACGCGGGCGCGGACATCATCCGCGTGTCCTGCCCCGATGTCGAATCGACGACGGCGCTGAAGGAGATCGTGCGCGCAGCGCGCGTGCCGATCGTTGCGGACATCCACTTCCACTATAAGCGGGCGCTCGAAGCCGCCGATGCCGGCGCTGCGTGCCTGCGCATCAATCCCGGCAACATCGGCTCGGAAGCCCGTGTCCGCGAGGTGGTGAACGCCGCCAAGGCCAACGGCTGCGCGATCCGCATCGGCGTCAACGCCGGCAGCCTCGAGAAGGACCTGCTCGAGAAGTATGGCGAGCCGTGCCCCGAGGCGCTGGTCGAAAGCGCGCTCGATCACATCCGGCTGCTCGAGGAGCATGACTTCCGCGAATACAAGGTGGCGGTCAAAGCCTCCGACGTGTTCCTCGCGGTCGCGGCCTATCAGCAGCTCGCCGACGCGGTCGACTGTCCGCTCCACCTCGGCATCACCGAGGCCGGCGGCCTGATCGGCGGCACGGTGAAATCCTCGATCGGCATCGGCTCGCTGCTGTGGTTCGGCATCGGCGACACCCTGCGCGTCTCGCTGTCCGCCGAGCCCGAGGAGGAGGTGCGCGTCGGCTTCGAGATCCTGAAGGCGCTCGGCCTGCGCCACCGCGGCGTGCGCGTCGTGTCCTGCCCATCATGCGCACGGCAGGGCTTCGACGTGATCCGCACCGTCGAGAAGCTCGAGAAGCGACTGGCGCACATCCGCACGCCGCTGTCGCTCTCGGTATTGGGCTGCGTGGTGAATGGTCCGGGCGAGGCACGCGAGACCGACATCGGCATTACCGGCGGTGGCGCCGGCAAGCACATGGTCTACCTGTCGGGCGTCACAGACCATCATATCGACGATGCGCAGATGGTCGATCATATCGTGAAGCTCGTCGAGGCAAAGGCGGCCGAGATCGAAGCCGCAAACGCGCTGCGCGAAGCCGCCGAATGAGCCTGACGATAAGGGGCGCGACGCCCGCCGACGTGCCGACCATCCTTCGGTTCGTGAAGGAACTCGCGACCTACGAGCGCGAGCCTGATGGGGTGAAGGCGACCGAGGCCGATCTGGTCGCGGCGGTGTTCGGCGCGCATGCGCGTGTCGAGGCGCTGATCGCGGAGGAGGGCGGCGATGCGCTCGGCTTCGCGCTGTTCTTCCACAATTTCTCGACGTGGGAAGGGAAGCTCGGGATTTACCTCGAGGACCTGTACGTCACACCGGAGGCACGGGGCAAAGGCGTCGGCCGGGCGTTGCTGACCCGGCTGGCGCAAATCGCGGTCGAGCGCGGCTGCGCGCGCTTCGAATGGTCGGTGCTCGACTGGAACGAGCCGGCGATCCGTTTCTACCGGTCGCTCGGCGCGGTGCCGATGGACGAATGGACCGTGCAGCGGATGACCGGCGACGCGCTGGAAAAGCTCGCCGCCGGCTGACCCCCGATTACTTCTGCGACTTCGCCCGCTCGATGCCTTCGAGGACGAGGCGTTCGGCGGTCTCGGGGCCTTCCCAGCCGTGGACCTTCACCCACTTGCCGGGCTCTAGATCCTTGTAGTGGGCGAAGAAATGCTCGACCTGCTCGATCACGATCGAGGGCAGCTCGGCATAGGAATTCACGCCCCGGTAATAGGGATGGAGGTCGTCGACCGGCACCATCAGCAGCTTCTCGTCGCCGCCCTTCTGGTCCTCGGTGACGAGCACGCCGACGGCGCGGGCGCGCACGACGCAGCCCGACACGAACGGCACGCCCGAGACGACGAGCGCATCGAGCGGGTCGCCGTCGTCCGACAGCGTGTGCGGGATGAAGCCGTAGTTCGCCGGGTAGCGCATCGAGGTGTGCATGATGCGGTCGACGAACAGCGCGCCCGAGTCCTTGTCGATCTCGTACTTTACGGGCTCGGTGCCCGAGGGGATCTCGATGATGACGTTGAGGTCGTGCGGCGGATTAACGCCGATGGGGATACGGTCGATGTTCATGGCGCGGGCGTGTAGAGGCTGAGGCAGCGCCGGCGCAAGGGGAAAGGGCGGGAAATGGCTTGGGTGTGGTTGGTGATCGGTGGGCTGTGCGAGGTGGGGTTCACCACCTGCCTCCGGTACGCCGACGGATTTCGGAACGTGCCGTGGACGATCGGCTTCCTCATCAGCGTTGCCCTGAGCATGGGCCTGCTCGAGCTCGCCTCGCGGTCGATCCCGATGGGAACCGCCTATGCGGTATGGGCCGGAATCGGCGCGGTGGGTACGGTGATCGTCGGCATCGCCTTCTACGACGAGCCTGCGAGCGCCATCCGCTTGGCGCTGATCGCAGGCCTGGTCGGCTGCATCGTGGGGCTGCGACTTCTCGGCAGTGCCGCTCACTAGCATAGGCAGGCGGGTTCCTTTAAACGCGCGCCAATGGCGGACAAAGCGCAACGCGTGCGGGGCACGCAGGATATCTTCGGCGAGGACGCGGCACGTTTCGAGAAGGTGGTCGCCACCTTCGAGCGCGTACGCAAGCTCCATGGCTTC
>JAEZQR010000221.1 GCA_023413015.1 Pseudomonadota bacterium | reverse complement strand
GCCATCAGCTGCGCGTCAGCGCCTCGACTGCCATCATGCGCGCCTCGTTCGCCCGTCCGACGCGGCGGTAGGCGGCAAGGATTTTCGCCAGATGCTGCGGCGGCACGCCGCCCCAGGACGGCGCCTGGAGACCTGTCGCCGCCAGCGCGGCGACCTCGCCCACCCGCCCAGCATTTGCGGCGGCACCGAGTTGACGCGACCAGGCGTTGTCGAGCGGCCCGACATCCAGATCGTCGAGGACGTCGTTCCAGTCACCGGCGCGGCCGAGACCGGCCAGCGCGGCGGCCATGAGTTGCGCGCGGCGCTTGGCACGCTCGGGGCCGACGCGCTTCTGCTCGCCCTCATACCAGTCGTCGAAAAGATCGCCGGACGCCGGCACCCGGCCGTCGGCGAGCACCAGCAGCGACCAGACCCGGTCGCGGACCTCGCCGCCTTCCTCCTGCGCCAGGGGCCACCAACGCATCGCGGCGCTCACATAGCCGGCGGTCAGCGCACTCGCGACGAGATCGGGCGCGGCCTCGACATAGTCGCCGTCCGCGCGCAGGCGAGCCGCCGCGGGCGCGGTGAGAATCTTCGCGGCATAGCGTTCGCGCTCGTCGGCGCCGCGCCGCCACAGCGTGCGCATCGCAGCCAGCCGATCGTCGGCATCGCGGGCGACGAAGGCTGCGCGCAACCGCCCACTCGGCGAGGCATCGAACGCGAACGGGTCCATCTCGGCGGCGTAGGCCGAATGAATGCGTCCCATCTCCGCGGCCGAGGCGACGCCGAGGGCGGCGGCGGTGGGAACGGCGTTCAGTCGCTTTTCGAGCGTCGAGTTCGGGCTGCGCAGCACCCAAGCGCGCATTACCGGGCGCGCTCGCTCGATCAGATTCTCGGGGATCGACACGCCGCCGGCGCTTGCCATTCCGAAGCGGTAGGTGGTCAGCCGCTCGATGTCGCCCCATTCGACGTTGGCAGCGCGCCCCGTTCCGGAGGCGGCGGTGGCGATGCGCTCTGCCAGCCCGATGTCGAAGGGGTCGGCCGCCTCGCGATCGCGCAGTGCATCGAAGGTGGAGGTCGAGGTCAGGTCGTCGCCTTCGAGCGCGGCGCACAGGCCGTTGACCAACCGCCACAAGGGCTCGCGCGAGAGCGTGACGGCTGTGGGCCCCAGTGCGCAGAGCCCGAGTGCGTCGCCTGCCGCCAGATGGACTTGCGCGGCGACGGCGTAGAGGCGCGGCGTGTAGCGGTCGAGCGGCACGGCACGGACCAACTGCTTGGCGCCATCGACCTCGCCCATTCGCACGAGCATCCAGGCGCGCTCGGCCACCCAGTCGGCCGGGCGGGCGCCGTTCGGCGTCGGCACTTCGGAAAGCAGCGCGCGGCGCAGCACGATATGCGCCCAGCGCGAGGCGAGCGGAGCGTCGATGCGGCGCAGCAGAGCCTGCAGGAACTGGCCGTTCGAACCGTTGAACGTGTTCGGTCCATAGCCGCCCGCCTGTGGCGACAGCCAGCCGACGAAGTCGATGTTGCGCGACTTAGGGGCCGTGAGCAGCGGATCGACCGCAACGACCGGGGCCGGGATGCCGCTGGTCCCGGGCTGGATGATCTGGCCGTCGGCCGCCGGTGCGGCGGGCGTAGCCGGCGTCACATCGGCGCCGGGGAGCGGTGCGGCGGGCGCCACCACGGGAGGCGGTTCGTCGCCGAAGCCTTCGGGCAGGATCGATTTCGGCGCTTCTTGGCCGATGACCGGGAGCGCGACGACGGCAGCAAGGGCGACCGCAAGCGCGGTTCTAGACGCCCAGCTTCTCATTCGGCACGGCCTTCTCGATACGCTGCGTCTCGACCTTCGGTTCGGCGAACATGAGGTAGATCGAACCGCCCACGACGACGATGAGTGCGAGCAGAAAAACCCAGAGCAGCAGTCGTCCCATTGACCCCCACCTTTTACGCGAACACACCCGATTTGGCCGGGCGCCCCGGCGGTGTATAGCGGGTGGTTCGATGGAGCGCGATGTCAAAGATGGCCGCATGCCTAAGATCGACCGGCCGCTAGTGCTGGTCGGGCTGATGGGCGTGGGCAAGTCCACCGTCGGCCGCCGTCTCGCTCAGCGCCTCGACCTGCCGTTCGTCGATGCCGATACCGAGATCGAACGGGCGGCGGGGTTGAGCATCGCGGAAATCTTCTCACGTTATGGCGAGCCCTATTTCCGCGACGGCGAACGGCGGGTGATCGCGCGGCTGATCGATGGATCGCCGAAGGTGATCGCTACCGGCGGCGGCGCCTTCATCAACGACGAGACGCGCGAACTCATCCTCGCACGCGCCATCGCGGTGTGGCTGGATGCCGACATCGATACGCTCGTCGAGCGGACGGGGCGGCGCAGTCATCGCCCGCTGCTGCGCGACCGCAACCCGCGCGACGTGCTGACCGAACTCGCTGCCAAGCGCAACCCGATCTACGCGCAGGCGCCGATCCACATCGAGAGCCGGCCCGCGCCGCACGAGGCAACGGTACGGGCGATCTTGGCTGCGCTCGCTCAGCCGAATATGAGCCCGGTATGCAACTGACCGTCGAGCTCGCCGAGCGGAGCTATCCAATTCATATCGAAAGCGGCGCGCTCGAACGCGCCGGCGCGTTGATCGCCCCGCTCGGCGGTCGCGAGACGATCGCCGTGGTGAGCGACGAGACGGTGGCGAAACTGCACCTGCCGCGTCTCCAGGCCTCGCTCGAGGCCGCGGGACGGCGGGTGGAAGCGGTCGTTCTGCCGCCGGGCGAGGCGACCAAGTCGTGGCGTTACCTGGAGTTCGTCACCGAACGCCTGCTCGAGCTGGGCGTCGAGCGCGGTGACCATGTCGTGGCCCTGGGCGGCGGCGTGATCGGTGACCTGACCGGCTTTGCCGCTGCGATCCTGCGCCGTGGTTGCGGTTTCGTGCAGGTGCCGACGACGCTTCTGTCCCAGGTCGACTCCTCGGTCGGCGGCAAGACGGCGATCGATGCGCGCGCCGGCAAGAATCTCGTCGGCGCGTTCCATCAACCAGCGATGGTGCTGGTCGATCCACAGGTGCTTGAGACGCTGGCCGAGCGGGAGCTGCGCGCCGGCTATGCCGAGGTGGTCAAGATCGGCCTGATCGGCGATGCCGGCTTCTTCGACTGGTGCGACAGCCATGTCGACAAGGTGCTGGCGCGCGAACCTGCCGTCCTCGAGCAGGCGATCGAGACCGCAGTGCGCGTCAAGGCCGCCGTCGTGGCTGCCGACGAGCGCGAGACGAGCGGCGCGCGCGCGCTCCTCAATCTCGGCCATACCTTCGGCCACGCGCTCGAAGCACAGGCCGGCTTCTCCGACAAGCTGCTACACGGCGAGGCGGTGGCGATCGGCATGGCGCTCGCCTACCGCTTCTCGGCCGAGCTGGGACTATGCCCTCAGGACGACGCGGAACGGGTCATGGCGCACATGCGGCGCGCCGGCTTGCCGGCGCACCCCAATCAAATCGATCTCGGAACCGATGCGGCCACGCTCGTCGGGCACATGGGCCAGGACAAGAAGATGCAGGGCGGTCGTCTGGCGTTGATCCTGGCGCGCGGCATCGGGCAGGCCTTCGTCACGAAGGAGGTCGGCCTCGACCGCGTCGAAGCCTTCCTCGGCGAGGTCTTGGCAGAGCGCTAGCGGGTTGGTGGCGGGGCATGCGAGGGGCGCCTCGCTCGCCCAGGCAGTGCCGCGCCTTCGCCATCCGGCTCATGTTCGCTCCGGAAGTCGGAAAGCGGTGCAGCCTGATTTGCTCGTTACCGGCGCGTAGCATTTCTGCTAGGATGCCGGCGCGGGGTGCTGATGAGGGAGAGGGCACATGCCGCAATTCGTGATCGAACGTAACATGCCCGGTGTCGGCGGCCTCGGGGCCGAAGATCTCAAGGGTGCGAGTCAGGGTTCTTGCAGCGTGCTGCGCGATCTGGGACCCGAGATCCAGTGGGTCCACAGCTACGTCACCGACGACAAGATCTACTGCATCTACCGCGCGCCGAGCGAGGAGCTGATCCGGCAGCACGCCGAGACCGCGGGCTTCCCGGCCAACAGCATCGCCCGGGTGCGGGCCACGATCGACCCCACCACCGCAGAATAAGGCCTGCCGCAGCCGGCGGATGTCGATCCGAGACGGTACGGCACCGTGCGCTCGTCCTGCGTGGAAACGGCGTCCGGTTGCATGCTAGAGGTCGCGCCGCAGGCGGTCGACGATGTCCAGAGCGTCGGCGCGATATGAGGCGGCCTTGAGCATCAACACGGTCTTGAAGGAATTGGGCCTTCCGCTTGTCGATGAGGCGGCTGAGCCTCGATTCACGCCACCGGCCGCGGTTCGCGAGGCGGCTCGCCGCGGGCTCGAGCTCCGCGGGATCACCGGCCGGGGCGGCCTCGACCGCGAGCAGGCGAGGAAGCAGGGCATCTCGTCGGGCGTCGCGCGGGGCGAGCAGCTGTCGGCTGGTGAGGAGGTGACGCTTACCGACCTCAAGCGGATGAAGGCGTTCTTCGCACGGCACGATGGCGAGCGTGAGCGCAATGCTCGTCTTGCCAACGAACGCAGCCCCGCAAACATCGCCTGGCTCCTTTGGGGTGGTGACGCAGGACGCGAATGGGCTCAGGCGATCATCGCACGCCAAATCACAGCAACTGGGTAAAACTCCGCCTGCATCTGCTATCGACGCACCCGCCCAACGTCTCGGACGCTTGCCGAAAGAAGAGTTTCAAAGGGGGCGGCGGTCAGGCAGATTGCGGGCAAGGATCAAAGCCTGGGAGTTTCGTCATGGCCACCGCCCTCAAGAGCACGTCGAACGTTCGCGAGACCGTATCGGAAGAGGAGTGGAAGCTCCGCGTCGACCTCGCTGCTGCCTACCGGCTGGTCGCGCATTACGGCTGGGACGATCTGATCTTCACGCACTTGTCAGTACGCGTGCCGGGCCCCGAGCACCACTTCCTGATCAACCCGTACAATTTGATGTTCGAGGAGATTACTGCGTCATCGCTGGTGAAGATCGACATCAATGGGAACCCGGTGATGGAGACGCCGTATCTGACCAACCCGGCGGGCTTCACCATCCATTCGGCGATCCACATGGCGCGCGACGACGCGCATGCGGTGATGCACCTGCACACGCCGCACGGGCAGGCGGTGAGCGCGATGGAGTTCGGGCTGCTGCCGCACACGCAGACCGCGATGATCGCGAGCCACGACGTCGCCTATCACGACTATGAGGGCATCGCGACCGACCTCGAGGAGCGCGAGCGGCTGGTGCAGGACCTGGGCAGCAAGAACGCGATGATCCTCAGGAACCACGGCACGCTGACCGTCGGCGAGACGGTGGCCGATGCGTTCGTGCGCCTCTATTTCCTCGAGCGTGCGTGCGAGGCGCAGGTATACATGCTGGCGGCGGGCCGCGAGCATCTCAACAACCCGCCGCAGGGCACGCCCGAGAAGGTGAAGGACCAGTCGTCAGGGCAGGGCATGCAGTTGGTCAGCCGTATGCTCGCGTGGCCGGCGCTGCTCCGCAAGCTCGACCGGATCGATCCGAGCTACCGCGACTAGGACCTGAACGCGGTCCAGAGTAGGACAGCCCAGCCGGCGATCATCAGCACGCCGCCCACCGGCGCGACCGCACCGAGCCAGCGCTGGCCGGTGAGCGCGATCAGGTAGAGCGAGGCGGCGAAGATCAGCGCGCCGAGCGTCATGGCCCAGGCCGCAGTCGGCGAGCGGTCGACGACGGCCAGCGCAGCGGCGGCATGGGCCAAGCCGTAAGTCGCACCCGTGCTGATCCAGGCCTTGGCCTGCGGATCGGCGATCGCGTGCGCGCCGAACGCGCCGATCGCGACGGCGAGCAGGCCGTTCAGGGCAGCGAGGGCAAGGAGCGGGCTCAGTTGGCCGCCCTCAGCATCTCGCGCGCGATCACGACGCGCATGATCTCGTTGGTGCCCTCGAGGATCTGGTGGACGCGCAGGTCGCGGTACAGCTTCTCGACCGGATAATCCTGCAGATAGCCGTAGCCGCCGAACATCTGGAGCGCGCGGTCGACCACGCTCATGCCGGTGTCGGTCGCCAGCCGCTTCGCCATCGCCGAGAACTTGGTCTTGTCGGGCGCGCCCGCCGTCACCTTGGCGGCGGCGGTGTAGAGCAGGATGCGCGCGGCCTGAAGCTCGGTCTCCATGTCGGCGAGCTTGAACTGCGTATTCTGGAAATCGACGATGGCCTTGCCGAACTGGGTGCGGCCCCGCGTGTAGGAAATCGCCTCGTCGAGCGCGCGCTGTGCGCCGCCCAAGCTGCAGGCGCCGATGTTGAGGCGGCCGCCGTCGAGGCCGGCCATCGCGATCTTGAAGCCGTCGCCCTCGTTGCCGACGAGGTTCTCGACCGGCACGCGCACCTCGTCGAAGTTGACCTGTGCGGTGGGCTGCGAGTGCCAGCCCATCTTCTTCTCCTGCGCGCCGAAGCTGACGCCGGGCATGTCCTTCTCGATGACGAGGCAAGAGATGCCCTTGGGACCTTCCGCGCCGGTGCGGACCATGGTGACGTAGACCTCGTTCGCGCCGCCGCCCGAGATGAACGCCTTGGAGCCCGAGACGACATAATGGTCGCCGTCGCGCACCGCGCGGGTCTTGAGCGCCGCTGCGTCCGAGCCCGAGCCGGGCTCGGTGAGGCAGTAGCTGGCGATCTTATCCATCGTGACGAGGCTCGGCAGATACTTCGCCTTGACCGTCTCGCCCCCGAAGCAGTCGATCATCCAGCTCGCCATGTTGTGGATCGAGATGAAGGCGCTAGTCGACGGGCAGCCGTAGGCCATCGCCTCCATGATGAGCGCCGACTCGAGGCGCCCGAGGCCGATGCCGCCGGAGGCTTCCGACACGTAGATCGAACCGAAGCCGAGCTCGGCGGCGGCCTTGATCGTGTCGCGCGGGAAGATGTGCTTCTCGTCCCATTCGGCGGCATGCGGGGTGATCGCGTCGGCGGTGAAGCGCTGCGCCATTTCCTGGATCGCGCGCTGGTCGTCGGTGAGGTCGAACTGGATGGTCATGCCGCGCGTATAGACGAAGGGCCGGGTGTGCGGGAAGCGTCCGGCATTGGGCTAGGGGTTGCGCGCATGGGACGAGCGCTGGTCAGGGACGCTGCGGCGCCAGAGAGCCTGCTGTCGCGGCTGGAGGGCGGCGAGCGGTTCGGACAGGCGCAGCTCGTGAACCTGCTGCGGCAGCTGATCGAGGAACTGGACGAGGCTCACCGCCGGGGACGGATCCACGGCACGATCACGCCGGCCGACATTCTGTTCGATGCGGCGGGCGAGGTGAGCCTGGCCGGCTTCGGGCGCGATACGACGCCCGATCCGGTGCGCGAGAAGCCCTATGCCCCGGTCGAGCTCTACGTGCCGGTGCATCCCCAGGGGCCATGGACCGACGTCTATTCGCTGGGCGCGGTGCTGTGGCATGCGGTGACCGGCGCGCCGCCGGCCGAGGTGCTGTTGCGGAAGGGCGACGCGACGCTCGAGGCGTTGGCACCAGCGGGTTTCGATCCGGATTTCCTGCGCGCGGTCGATGCGGCGATGACGATCGCGCCGCAGCGCCGGCCGCAGACGCTCGCGGCGTGGCTGGCGATGTTCCCGGCACCGCCGGGTGCCACGGTATCACGCCTGTCGGCACCGGCGGCCGCCCCTTCCTTCCCGCTCCACCTCGAGGCGCAGTTCTACGTGCCGGCCCGGCCCGAAATCCGGCGCGGGCCGCTGTTCACCATCGCCACGGTCGACGGCGTCGCCGCCTACGACCTGCCGGTCGTCGAGCGGACTGACGCGCCCGAGCCCGAAGCAGCACCGCCTAAAGCAGCGCCCCCGCCGGCCCCGGTTGCCGTCGCGGTCGCGCCGCCGGTGGCACCCACCCGTCGGTGGGGGCGCTATGCGGCCGTCGCAGCGGGCGTAGCCCTGGCGGGCGGGATCGCGCTGCTCGCCGAGCGGCCCGCGCCACCACCGGCGCCTGCATCCGTGCCTGTCGCCAAGATACCGGCCCCGCTGGCCCCAGAGGCATCGCGCCCGGAGGTTCTGCCGGCGCAGCCGACACCCACGACCGTTGAACCGCCAACCGCAAGCAAGCCGTCGATCCCGGAAGGGATTGCCGTGGCGCCGGCCCCCGCACCGGCGGTGAAGCCGACGGTCTCGAAGTCGTCAGCTACCAAGCCAGCGGCGAAGGCACCGCCGCCTGCGCCGGTCGGGACCGCCGAGGTCGAGCGGCAACCATCGGCGCGGCCGATCGAGGAACCAGCGCCGGGCCTGGAAGGGGCGACGCCGCGCATGTTGCTGGCGCGGGCGGACCGGCGGTTGCGGGACCTGTTCGGCGACTATGACCGCCTGCGTTCGGCGGTCAGCCGCAGCTACGGTAGCCGGCGCCTGAGCCAGGCGGCCAAGGAGCGCGCCTACGATGCCTCGATGCGCCTCCACGACGATCTGCTGGACTTGCGGAGGCTGCGAAACAAGCTGGCGCGGACCGACAACGCCCGCCTCGCCAATCGGCGCTACGACGAGTTCGAGCGATCAGCCGCGCGGATCGACGCGCGCATGGCGGACGTCCGCCGCTCGATCTGAGTGGGGCTTCTCGTCGAGGCGGAACGAGAGCCAGCGGAAGAACATGCCGAGCACCGAGGCGGCGGCGCCGACGATCAGGCAGTTGCGCAGCAGATCGTCGGTCTTGGCCGAGTCCCAGGATACGATCGCCAGAAGCAGCACGCTGATCGTGGAGGTCAGATAGCCGAGGGTCTTGAACAAGGCTCACCTCTCGTTGTCATGTTTTCGTCACACAACGATAAACCGCCCGCGTCGCCAAACGGCTCCACGGGCGGTTCTGGAAGCAAGCCGGGCCGCCGGATGGCGGCCCTGAGCCCGGATTATTCGCCGGCCTCGGCTTCCGCGGCGGTGTCGCGGAAATAGGGTTCGACCTTGCCCTTGAGCTTGATCGTCATCGGGTTGCCGAAGCGGTCACGGCTGGCGCCGGCCGCCACGCGGATCCAGCCCTCGCTGACGCAATATTCCTCGACGTTGGTCTTCTCGACCCCGTTGAAGCGGATGCCGACGCCGCGCTCGAGCAGCGCGGGATCGCAGTGCGGGTTCTTGGGATTGGTGGACAGGCGATCGGGAGGTGTGTCGGTCATTCGGTCCTCTTCGGGCGGTTTCGCTACCGCAATTTGCTGATCTTCAGGCCGTCAAGCTTGGCGCGGTCCTTCACCGATTCCTCGCTGCGGGTCAGCGCCTTGGCGATGGCCTTCAGCGCCATCCCCTTGGCGGCGAACCGCCGGAGCTTGTCGAGCTCGTCGGCGGTCCAGGGCTGGCGGTGACGGACGAAGCCTTCGGCCATGCTATTTCATCGTCGGGATGACGAAGGCGCTGTCGGTCACCGGGCCGCCAGCGGGCCAGCGCTGCGTCACCGTCTTGATCTTCGTGAAGAAGCGGATGCCTTCCTCGCCGTGCTGGTTGGTGTCGCCGAACGCCGAGCGCTTCCAGCCGCCGAAGGTATGATAGGCGACGGGCACCGGGATCGGCACGTTGATGCCGACCATTCCGACCTCGACGTTCGCGGCGAACTCGCGGGCGGCCGCGCCGTTGCGCGTGAAGATCGCGACGCCGTTGCCGTACTGGTGCTTCGTCGGCAGCGCGAGTGCGTCCTCGAAGTTGTCGGCGCGTACCATCTGAAGGACGGGACCGAAGATCTCTTCCTGGTAGGACTGCATCGTCGGCTTCACATGGTCGAACAGCGTCGGGCCGACGAAGAAGCCTTCCTCATGGCCCTGGAGCTTGAAGCCGCGGCCGTCGACGACGAGCTCGGCGCCTTCGCGCACGCCCATCTCGATGTAGCTCTCGATCCGCGCCTTGTGCGCGGCGGTGACGACCGGGCCGTAGTGCGCGTCCTTGTCGGTCGAGACGCCGACGCGAAGCTTCTCGATCTCGGGGAGCAAGCGGTCCTTGAGCGCCTGCGCGGTCTTGTCGCCGACCGGCACGACGACGGGAAGCGCCATGCAGCGCTCGCCGGCCGAGCCGAAGGCGGCACCGACGAGGTCGGCGACCGTCTGGTCGAGATCGGCGTCGGGCAGCACGATGCCGTGGTTCTTGGCGCCGCCCATCGCCTGGACGCGCTTACCCGCGGCGACGCCGCGCTGGTAGACATAGTGGGCGATGTCGGACGAGCCGACGAAGCTCACCGCCTTGATCGTCGGATTGTCGAGGATGGCGTCGACGACTTCCTTGTCGCCCTGGACGACGTTGAGGACGCCTTCCGGCAGGCCGGCCTCGAGCATCAGCTCGGCGAGGCGCACCGGCACCGACGGGTCGCGCTCCGACGGCTTCAGGATGAAGGCGTTGCCGCAGGCGATCGCCACGCCGAACATCCACATCGGGATCATCGCCGGGAAGTTGAACGGCGTGATGCCGGCGACGACGCCCAAGGGCTGGCGCATCGAATAGACGTCGATGCCGGGGCCCGCGCCCTGCGTGTACTCGCCTTTCAGCAGATGCGGGACGCCGCAGGCGAACTCGATCACCTCGAGGCCGCGCTGCACATCGCCGCGCGCATCGGCGATCACCTTGCCATGCTCGGAGGAGAGCAGGTGCGCGAGCTCGTCCATATTGGCTTCGAGCAGGCGTTTGAACTCGAACATCACGCGGGCGCGGCGCTGCGGGTTGACCGCGGCCCAGGCGGGCTGCGCGGCGGCGGCGATCTCGACCGCGCTGTTCAGCTCGTCCGCGGTGCCGAGGCCGACGCGGGCCTGCACGCGGCCCGTATTGGGATCGAATACGTCGCCGAAGCGTCCCGAGGACGAAGCCTGTGCCTTGCCGGCGATGAAATGCTGGATGTCACGCACTGGAAGGTACCTCGCTCTCATTGTCGGCGAACGGAATTTCACCGACCGCGTCGTTGATGGTCCGGCGCGGCGGGTAGACGAGATCGCGGCCCGCCATCAAGTCGCCGCTGCAAAGCTGGACCGATAGCCGTTCGGCATCGAGACGGCGATACTCTTCTTCGATCGCGTCGATCGTCTCTTCGTCGGTGCCCAGCGCGCGCAGCGCCTCGCGCCCCATGCGCACCGCCGAATCGAAGACCTCGCGCACCACCACCTCGACATCCGCCCGGGTAAGCTCGAGCCAGTGGCGGCGATCATAGGCGCGGGCGAGGATCTTCGCCTGGGGGAAGGCGGCACGGATCGGCTCGAGCGTGTCGGCAACGAGCCAGCCGCCATCGGCGGCGAAGACGATGATGTCGGCGTGCTCGGCGCCGGCGGCGCGCAGCACGTCGACGCGGCGGCCGTCGCCATAATAGACCTTGGCGCCGAAGCGGCCCGTCAGCTCGATCTGCGCGGGCTTCACGTCGATCAGCGTGACGCCGATGCCGCGGCCCGTCAGCATCTGGCCGACCGCCTGGCCGAAGCGGCCGTAGCCGACGATGATCGCGTTGCGCGCAGCGTCCGTGCCGCGCGGACCGTCGAGCGTCACCTCGCGCTCGCTGACCGGCAGGACACTCGCGAGCCGGACGAGAATCGGCGTGAGCGCCATCGATATGGTGACCACCGCGCTGAACAGGCTGGCGGCGGCGGGCGAGATGAGGAGGCCGCGCTCGGCGGCGCCGAACAGCACGAAACCGAACTCGCCGCCCTGGGCCAGCAGCAGCCCCATCGGCAGCGCGCTTCTGAGCGGCGAGCCGAACAGGCGGGCGAGAAGCGCGATGAGCGCGGTCTTCGTCGCCATCACGGCGATCGCGAGGCCGAGGATGAGCTCGGCTCGGTCCAGAAGCACGCCGAGGTCGAGCGTCATGCCGACCGAGATGAAGAACAGGCCGAGGAGCAGGCCGCGGAACGGCTCGATGTCCGCTTCGAGTTCATGCCGGTAGTTCGAATCGGCGAGCATCACGCCCGCGACGAAGGCGCCGAGCGCCATCGACAGGCCGAGGCTCGCCATGACGAAGGCGGCGCCGAGCACCGTGAACAGCGCCGCGATGACGAACGCCTCGCGCGCGCCCAGCTCGCCGATGATGCGGAACAGCGGGTTCAGGAGATAACGGCCGGCGAGCGCGAGGCCGGTGATGGCACCGACCGTGTAGAGCACCTGCAGCCAGCCGGGAGCGGCATTCGGATCGGGCACGCGGCTCAGGGCCGCGACGATCGTCAGCAGCGGTACGATTGCGAGGTCCTGGAACAGCAGCATCGAGAAGCTGCGCTCGCCCATCGGCGTGCTGAGCTCGCCGCGCTCCTCGAGGAGCTGGATGACGAGCGCGGTCGAGGACAGCGCGAGCGGCAGGCCGACGACGAGCGCGGCCTGCCAGGTGAAGTTGGTGAGCGCGAGCACGACGCCGGTCAGCGCCAGGCCGCAGGTCATGACCTGCAGGAACCCCAGGCCGAAGATGTCGCCGCGCAGTTGCCAGAGGCGCGCAGGCCGCAGCTCGAGCCCGATCACGAACAGCAGGAGCACGATGCCGAACTCGGCGAAGGCGAGCGTCGACTCCGGGTTGGCGACGAGGCCGAGGAGGTGCGGTCCGATCGCGATGCCGGCGGCGAGATAGCCGAGCACCGCGCCGAGCTTGAGGCGGTAGAAGAGCGGCACGGCGACCACCGCGGCGGCGAGATAGACCACCGCGTCCCGGAGCAGCGTCGGCTCGTGCGCGGCGGTCATCTAGGAGGCGGCCGCCACGTCGCTCGCCGCCGCTGCCGCGGCGTCGGCGGCCGCCTGGAAGGCGAGCAGGATCGAGCCGTGGCGGCCCTTGTGCGGCCGCGCCGGCGCGAGCACGTCGAGCCCGGGCCAGCCGCCGGGCGTTTCCGCCTCACCCTTCAGGAAGGCGGCAAGCGCGTCGCGGGCCTGGGCGAGCTCAAGCGGGGTCCGGCCGATCACCTGCGCGCCGAGGATGGCGGCGGAGGCCTGGCCGAGCGCGCAGGCGCGCACCTCCTGCCCGAAGCGGGCGACGCGACCGGCCGCATCAAGGTCGAGATCGACCGTCACCCGGCTGCCGCAGATCGGGCTCACGCGCTGCACGCTCGCCTGCGGGGCCTCCAGCCGCGCCTGGTGTGGGATCGAAGCCGCGAGGCGCAGGATGTGCGTGTTGTAGAGGGTGTCGGACACGTTTGCTGATCTAGCACTCCGAACGGGCAGGCCCAACCCGGTGCGTCACCCCCCGCGGCGGAAAGACATCTAGGCGCGCTTCCAGGTCGTACCAGTGGGGCCGTCCTCCAGCACGATGCCGGCGTCGGTGAGTTCCTGACGGATGCGGTCGGCTTCGGCGAAGTTCTTCGCGGCGCGCGCCTCGCGGCGGGCGGCGATCTGCGCCTCGATCCAGGCGGGGTCGACATCGGTGCCGGCGGTGAACCAGGCGTTGGGATCGTCCTGCAGCAGGCCGAGCAGCGCGGCCGACGCCTTGAGGCGCGCGGCATCCTTGGCGCCGTGCAGCGCCGACAGGGCAGCGAGCGCGCGCGGCGTGTTGAGGTCGTCGGCCAGCGCGGCCAGCACCTTCGGGGCAGCCTCGGCGTCGCCGGCCGGCACGTTGCGGAGCAGGTCGTACCAGCGGTCGAGCGTCGCCTTCGACTGCTCGATCAGCGCCTCGGTCCAGTCGAGCGGCTGGCGGTAGTGGGCGGAGAGCAGCGCGAGGCGGAGGACCTCGCCCTTGTGGCCTTGCGCCAGCAGCTGGTCGACGGTGACGACGTTGCCGAGCGACTTCGACATCTTGGTCGAGTCCATCGACAGGAAGCCGTTGTGAAGCCAGTAGCGCGCGAGCGCCGCGCCGCCGTGCGAGCAGGCGGACTGCGCGCCCTCGTTCTCGTGGTGTGGGAACTGGAGGTCGATGCCGCCGGCGTGGATGTCGATCGTCTGCCCGAGATGCGCCTCGATCATCGCCGAGCATTCGATGTGCCAGCCGGGGCGGCCGCGGCCCCAAGGCGAGTCCCAACCAGGCTGGTCGCCGGTGCTCGGCTTCCACAGGACGAAGTCGGCGGGGCTCTTCTTGTACGGCGCGACTTCGACGCGGGCGCCGGCGATCATCTCGTCCATCGGGCGCTTCGACAGACGGCCATACTCGGGCCAGCTCGGCACATCGAACAGCACATGGCCTTCGGCCTCGTAGGCGTGGCCGGCCGCGATCAGTCGCTCGATCATCGCGATCATCTGCGGCACATGGGCAGTGGCGTGCGGCGCGATGTCGGGCGGGATGACGCCGAGCGCCCCCATGTCGTCGAGATAATGCCGCTCGAAGCGGGAGGTGATCGTCTCGATCGGCACGCCTTCGCTGGCAGCGGCGGCGATGATCTTGTCCTCGATGTCGGTGATGTTGCGCGCATAGACGACGTGGCCCTCGCCGTAGACGTGGCGGAGCAGGCGGGCGAGCACGTCGAAGACGACGGCGGGCCGCGCATTGCCGATGTGCGCGCGATTGTAAACGGTGGGACCGCACACATACATCGTCACCCGGCTCGGATCGGCGGGAACGAAGCGCTCTTTCGCGCGCGTCAGCGTATTGTGCAGGTGAAGGTCCATGCGCGCCCCTTAGCGCCCGGGAGGGGCGGGCGCTAGGCCGGGCGCCTTAAGCATCGGCGGGCGCCTCCGTTAACTCAGGGGAGTGGCACGGCGGATGCGCGAACGCATGGCCGGGCCATCCTGCAGCGCTAGCCGAAGGCCCGCCCGTGACCGACGCCGTTTACCCGCATGAGCTCGCGACCCTTCTCGAGGACAGGAGCTTCGACGTCGACGTTCTGTCGCTGGACTGCTTCGACACGCTGATCTGGCGCAACGTGAACGCCCCTAAGGACGTGTTCGCCGATCTGGGGCTGCCGGGCGTGGATCCCCACCAGCGTACATTCGCCGAGCTTATTGCGCGCACCTACTCCCGGGTTTTACGCAGTAGTAACGAGGTGACGATCGAGGAAATCTATCGTGACCTTATGCCAGATGCCGATGAGGCGGTCAGAAGCGCGGGTGTAGCGGCCGAGCTGGCGGCTGAGAGGCGGCATTGCTACGCTTTCCGACCGGCGGTCGAGCTGATGCGCAGCGCCAAGCGGCGTGGGCTGAAGGTAGTCATCGTCAGCGACACGTACCTGAGCGAGACGCAACTGACCGAGCTGATCCGCACAGTTGCGGGAGACGAGGTGATCGAGCTTATCGATCAGATATTCTGCTCGTCCGAATTCGGCACGTCCAAGTCAGGCGGCCTATTCGAGCCGGTGCTGCGCAAGCTTGAGGTTGCACCGAACCGCGTCCTACACATCGGCGATAACCCGAGGGCCGACTTTGCGGCACCCACGGATATGGGCGTGACAGCTCTCCATCTCGTCCAGTTCGACGAGGTAACGCGCGAACGGTTACGCCTGGAGACGGTAGCAGGCGTGATGTTCGATCCCGGGGTGCGTGTCGTGCAGCCGGCCTTTCAGCCGCACCGTGCGGCTTTGGCGGTCGCGCAGCCACGACTGGCAGAACCGGCCGAGGCGCTCGGCTACGCAGCGCTGGGGCCGGTGTTCTACGGCTTCGCGCGCTGGCTGGAGGCGGAGGCTGAAGCGATCGCCGCGACGACGACGGGTCGGACGCATTTGGTATTCCTGCTACGCGACGGCCATCTGCCGAAGCTGGTGCTCGATGCGTTGGGCACGGAGCATCCCACAACGACGGTTCAGATCAGCCGCTTCACCTCAGCTGCAACTTCGTTTGTCGATAAAGATAGCGTCCGTGACTTCCTCGCACGGACGTTAGACTATACGCCGGTGGAGGTGGTCGCGAAGCGGCTCCTACTCAACGAGCGTGAGATCAGGCATATCATCGGGTTGCTTCCGATCGGCCAGCGCCGCAAAGCCAAGTTTGCTGAACTCGTGCAGAAACCACAGACGATACGCACGATTTTGGCACGCTCCCGCCAGATGGCGGACCGGCTGGTCGCACATGTAAAGGCGCAGACGGGTGCCGAACGCGGCGACGTCCTAGTCTTGGTGGACCTGGGTTACGCCGGTACAGTGCAGGATTATATCGAGCCGCTGCTCCGCCGCGAGATGGGCGTCACCGTGGCCGGCCGCTACTTGGTACTGCGCCGGCATGATGTGCGGACAAGTGACAAGCGGGGCCTGATCGACGATCAGCACTATGATACCCGGGCGATGCACGCGCTGTGCCGCAATGTGGCGGTCCTCGAGCAGCTCAGCACGATCCCTTTGGGCTCGGTGATCGGCTATGGTGAGGACGGAACGCCTGAGCACGCCGACGATGTCCTCAAGGGCGGTCAGAGCGTGGTCCGCTCGATGATACAAGATGCTTGTGTACGGTTCACGCGCGAGGCTGACCAAGCGTTCTACCGTCGCCCGACATCGGAGGCGGAGTCGTGGCGTCATGCTGCAATGGCGGCGTTGACGCGGCTCATGTATCTGCCGACCGATAGTGAACTCGCTGCACTGTCGCAGTTCGAGCATGATGTGAATCTCGGCACCGGTCATTCGGTGCGTCTGTTCGATCCTGAAAATGCGGCACAGGAACTGCGGCGGCGTGGCATATTCTATGTGCACGGGGTCGACCGCATGTACCTGCCGGCCGAGTTGCGCGGACAGGGGCTGCCGATCAGCCTGACATCGATGGCAGCTCGGCGCTTTGGGCTCGACATTCAACAGTCGGACTTCAATGACCGCAAACTGACCTTGCCGATTATCGTCGCCGAGGGCGGTTCCATGATCGACGCCGAAGTGCAGGCGCATCGGACGCATGACGGCTACTTCGTCGTGAATATTCCGGTCGGCGCCGGCCGTTACGCTATCGGCATCAAGTTTGGCGCACTCTATGAGTGGGTACAAGTTGAAGGTGCCTGGTTCGTTGCCGGACACGATCTGACCCAGGATGCCGCCGAGGACGGGGCAGTCCGGCAGAATGCCGAGTGTTATTTCGAGGGAATCGAGGTGGTAGCTGACGGCCTCTACCGCTGTGTCGAAAAGCATGGATTTATGCTCGTTCCGCCACCATGGACGACCGAAGAAACCGTACTGAGCGTTGCCTTCCGGCCTATCAAGGAACGTTTGCACGTTCCCGTAGAGACTGCGCTCCCCGAGCTAATTGCCGCAGAATAGATCAGGCAGGGTTCCGCCATGCTTCCACGAGTCGCCGCCATCGTGAGTGATGAGAGGCTTCAGGCATGACGGTCGTCAAACTGATCGATAAGGTCGGCGACCTGCTGCGTGAGGCCGCAGCGGCGGCGATCCTGCCGAGGTTTCGAGCGCTCGCGGCAGACCAGATTATCGAGAAATCGCCCGGCGAACTGGTCACGGTGGCGGATCGCGAAGCCGAAGCGATCATCACGAACGGGCTGACGGCCCTGTTGCCCGGGTCGCTGGTAATCGGTGAAGAGGCCTGCGCAGCCAATCCCCATTGTCTGTCACGCATAAGCAATAAGCGGGTGTGGCTTGTCGATCCGCTCGACGGCACGGCGAATTTCGCAGCGGGCCGATCAACATTTGCGGTAATGGTGGCGTTGCTGGAGCGCGGACAGACGGTAGCGGGCTGGCTGCTGGACCCGGTGACCGGTCGGCTGGCGGTAGCCGAGGCGGGCAGCGGTGCCTGGATCGCCGGCGAGCGGGTTCGCACTTCGGTTGACGTGCCGATGGTACTTCACGGAGCCGTCGGCAAGTTCATGTCGCAGGCCGTAAGCGAGGCGATCCATGGCCGGAGCGATGGCCTTGCCGAATTGACGCCGAGCTTGGGCTGTGCGGGAGCGGAATACCCGCTGGTGGCGACCAGCGGACCACATTTCGCGATCTATCGCCGGACGCTGGCATGGGATCACGCGCCGGGAGCGCTGTTCCTGACCGAGGCGGGCGGCAAGGTCGCGCGCTGGGACGGTTCACCCTATCGGCCAAGCGAGGACGGCGAGGGGATGCTTATCGCACGCAACCCCGACATTTGGGCGAAGGTGCAAGAGCGACTGCTGGCTTAAGCCTTCGCGAGCCGATCAAACTGCTGGAGTCGGGCGAGGAGCGCTGGCATCTCGTGCAGCGGCACCATGTTCGGGCCATCGCTCGGTGCGGTATCGGGGTTCTGATGCGTCTCAATGAACAGCGCGGCTACCCCGACCGCGACGGCAGCGCGGGCCAGAACGGGCACGAACTCGCGCTGCCCGCCCGAGCGATCGCCTTGGCCACCTGGCTGCTGCACCGAATGGGTCGCGTCGAACACCACCGGGAAACCGGTCTGCGCCAGGATCGGCAGCGCGCGCATATCGCTGATGAGCGTGTTATAGCCGAAACTCGCCCCACGCTCGCAGAGCAAAATGCGATCGTTACCGGCGGCTTTCAGCTTGGCGGCGACATTCGCCATGTCCCACGGTGCGAGAAACTGGCCCTTCTTCACGTTAACGGCGCGACCGGTTTGCGCGGCGGCGACGAGCAGATCGGTCTGGCGGCACAGAAAGGCCGGGATCTGCAGCATGTCGACGGCTTCGGCGACTGGCGCACACTGCGTCGCTTCATGAACATCAGTGACAATTGGACAGCCAAAGCGTTCGCGTACCTCGGCAAACACCTCAAGGGCCTTTGCCATGCCGATTCCGCGCGGTGCGTTAATCGACGTGCGGTTCGCCTTGTCGAAGGAGGATTTGTAGATCAGCCCGAGGCCAAGCGCGCCGCACATCTCGGAAAGCGCGGCGGCCGTCTCGATGGCGTGATCTCGGCTCTCCATGGCGCAGGGGCCGGCGATAAGCACCAGCGGCCGATCGTTGGCGATGGTGAGTGGGCCTACTTCGACAGCATGCATGGCCGTTGCCTCCATCAAAATGCACCACATTCGGCGAGAATTTCACCGACGTCCCGGCCTTGCGCTGCATAGAGGCGGATGCGCGCCTCGTTCGCCATGACCTTCCACGCTTCGGCCTCGACTGCAGGCCACCGTTCGCGCGGCACGACGATGACACCATCCTCGTCGGCGAAGACATAGTCGTCATTGCGAATCGCCACGCCGCCGATCTCGATCGGACGGTTCATGTCGGCGAGCGTGCCTTCGTACTTGATGTCGTCGCAGCGCGCGCCATGCGCATAGACCGGCAGGCCGAGCGCACGCACGTCGGCCGTGTCGCGGGTGAAGCCGTCGATCACGGCGCCGACCGCCCCCGACCGGATCGCGAGGTTGGCGTTCAGGTCGCCGAAGTAGGCACGCTCGGGTGCCTCGGTCGATACCATGATAACATCGCCGGGACGGACGAAGCGGTAGGACTCGAGCGCGCCGTAGATGCCTTTCCAGGCATCGGTGCGGCGCGCCTCGTTGTCGAGCGCAGCGAGCGCGAGCGTCTTGGCGCGACCGAAGATTTTGCCGGGGCTGGTCGGGCGCAGGCGCGATGGCAGCACCGCATTCAGCCCCATATCCTTACAGATATCGGCCAACATCGAGGAGGAGAGGTGCGCCCGCATCGCGCGCATCCGATCGTTCGCGGCAGCGCGTTGACCGGCGCAGACGGTTTCGGCGAGCTGCAGGTCGGCCGGTGTGTTGACGTCGATCTGTTCGAGCGGGTCGAGGTCGAACAGGATCGGGCGGGCGCCGAAGCGCCGGGTCGGCGGAGCGTCACCGGCGCGGCGGACGATATAGAGGCTCATCGCCTCAATGATCGAGGCCGGCAGGTCGACGCTGTTCGGGATGCGGCCGGTGCCATAGAGAGGCGTCCCGTTATCCCACTGATAATGTTTGGCGCGGTGCACACCGACCAAGCTGTCCGCGTCCGGGTCGTCGAGCAGGCGCCGCAGGGCGCGAGTTACGGTGTCGGCAGTGACGAAGGGAGCAGTGCACAGGCACTGGACATAGATGTCGGCGTCGGGAACCTCGCCGCACTCATAGGCGAACATCTCGTGCCCGTCGGTCGCATTGGTCGCGAGGCTCGTGGGGCGGCGCAGGCGCTTGATCGGCAGGTCGTCGGCGTAAGCGGCCAGATCATCCGTCTCAGTATCGAGATAGATTTCGTCGATGAGCTCGCAGTCGAGTAGTTGGCGCAGCTTGCGCTTGAACAGATGCTCGCCGTCGAGAAGTTGCAGGTTCTTGTTGGCGATGCGCTCGCTTGTACCCTTGGCTGGCACGAAGGCCACGATCTTCATGACGACAATTATCCCTTGGCCTGAGCGACGTCGTACGTGTGGAGCATGCCCTGAAGACTGCCGTTGGTGTCGACGACCGGGAGCACGGCCAGGGGGCCGCCTTGGGCTTCGAGCAGCACCAGTACGTCGCCGACGGTGGCGGTATCGACAATGACGGTGGGGTGGGGCTGCATGAGATCGCGGGCCGTGGCGGCGTAGAGATCCTGCCGCGCCTGGACCAAGCGGCGGATGTCACCATCAACGATGAGGCCGAGAAGCCGATTCTCCCAATCGATGACGCAGGCAGCCCCTAATCGTTTGGCCGATACGACAGCGAGCAGTTCGGCCGCCGATGTGTGAGGGTATACAACGGGCAGATCATCGCCAGTGCGCATCAGGTGGCGGATCGGGATCGACTGGCGCCCGAGTAGTCCAGCCGGATGGTGGCGCAGGAAATCCGCGCGGGTGAAGTTGCGCGCCCGGCTCGCGGCCACTGCGAGCGCATCGCCGATCGCCATCTGCAGCGTCGTGCTGGCGGTCGGGGCCATGCCGATGTGGTCGGCCTCGGCCGTGACATTTGCCAGTATCAGATGATCCACGGCCCCTGCGAGCGGTGATGGGGAACGGCCGACAACGCCGACGAGCGTGCAGTCGCGCGCCTTCAGCAGCGGCAGGATGCGCAGGATTTCGTCGGTCGTGCCGCTGTTCGAGAACAGGATGACGAGGTTGCCGGTCTGTATGGCCCCAAGATCGCCGTGCGCGGCCTCGGCGGCGTTCAGAAAGAAAGCGGGCGTGCCGAGGCTGGAGAAGGTGGCAGCAAGCTTGGCGGCGACCAACCCGGACTTGCCCATGCCGAGGCAGACGATGGGGCGCATCTGGCTGGCGATCAGTCGTACGATGGCGTCAATGCCGGCTGGGACCGACGCGATGAAGGCATCCAGTGCGTCGCGTTCCGCCCGTACTACGTCGAGAAACCAGCCATTGGTCTCGTCGGCAGGTTTGACCGGTCGTGCCGGGGTGCGCTTCAGGGCGGCCGCGGCGCTCAAGCGAAGAGCTCCGGCACATATTCACAGTAGCGCTCCAGAGCGGCATCCCAGCGGCGGGGATCCACCGGCTGTTCAAAATGTCCGATAATATCCGCCGCCCCAAGGTCGAGGTGCTGGGTGTCGATGACATCGTTCAGCAGGTGGAAGCCGAACCAAACGCGCGCATCATCAGGGGCTGGCTCCCGTCGCTTGCCCGCGCGCAGCGATTTCAGGAAGTCATCGAAGTTACTGAAGCTGCGGAGCCAGCCGCCGGTGCGGAAGGGTGTGTTGCGCATCATCGGCGTGCCGAAGAAACCGGCAACGGAAAATGACTTCGAAAGCTCGACGAAAACGCCATCGCAGCAGCCAATGAGCCGTGCGGTTGTATTGATGCGCTGCGCGACAATATCGTCGCTATCCTTGCTGACGTTCGGCATGAGCACGGCACGATCGCCAAGCGAAGCGACAGCGCGACGCATCTCGGTCGTGTCGACATGCAGTTGATTCAGCGGATGGTCAGTAACCGCAAGGAGTTCGTCGGGTCCGAGGTGGGCGGCAATGCCGAGCACGACGTCTCTATTCGACTGGTACGAGCGATGCACTCCGAACAGATTTTCGTGGTGCTCATATTCGAGCGGGAGCGCGATGATGCGCTTGTCGGTGGGCAGGCCAAGCGCCGCGAGGCCGGCTTCACGCGAAGGATCTTCTGCCGCGAAGCGCTCGTGCATATGCTTCCAAGCCGGAGCGATGGCGGTAGCCAGTCGCTCGCGGTCCGCGGCTGGCAGAGCCGGCAGGCAACCGTTGTCGAATGGCTGCGATGTCAGCACCGCCCAGTGGTTCTCGGTCGGAAATGGCGGCACTCCTCCTTCCATGAGATAGCGCACCTTGCCGGGGAACTTGGCTGGCGTTTCGAAGTCGGCGCTGCGGCAGATGGTGTAGTCCGCACGGATTTGATGCACGAAGTCGAGCAACTCGGGGCAGTCGGCTGCCGATACGCGGAGGGCGGCATTCTCCTCTCCGGGCATCAGGTGCCAATGCACATGGGGTAGGTCCGTGTAGGGCGCCAGTTGGGTGGGGCCGATGCCGATGCTGTTCCAGAAGGTGGGCACAAGCACATGTACCTCGGCCTCCGACGCCGTGACTCGGATGAGAGGTGCGACGATGTTTTCGAACCACCAGGGCGTTACGACCGGCAGATAGAATAGGACTCGCATAGAAGGGTAGAACGGGTGCCGGCGTGCCTTCTTAATCCGGCGCGTACAGAAATCGGCCGCCGGACCTCAGCGCTTGCCGGCGGTGTCCTTCAGCAGTTCCTCCAGCCCGCCGCGCTGGTCGGCGTCGTAGCCGGTGCCGCTGGTGCCCACAGGGGCGGCCGGGCCGGTGTCGGCGCGGCGTTCCTCGACCCAGTCGACGACCGCCTGGCTCGATAGCTTGAGGAGGGGGTAGGTCTTCGACGAGCGCAGCCATTCGGGCTTGGGCTCGTCGGCGCCCCAGGTGACGTCGAAGAAGAGGTTGACCAGCAGGAAGAGAAGCGAGGCGCCGATCAGGCCCTTGATCGCGCCGAAGCCCAGCCCCAGCACGCGGTCGATCGGGCCGACCACCGACTTCTTGGTGCGTTCGCCCAAGCTCCGGGCGACGAAGCGGAAGCCGATGAAGGTGACGAGGAAGATCAGCACGAAGGCGAGGATCGCGCCGCCGGTCTCGGTGCCGGTCCAGCCGGCCGCGATCTCGGCGCCGGGCTCGTAGAACAGGCGAAGCGCGGCGACGCCGGCCACCCA
Source organism: Pseudomonadota bacterium (assembly GCA_023413015.1). Lineage (GTDB taxonomy): Bacteria > Pseudomonadota > Alphaproteobacteria > Sphingomonadales > Sphingomonadaceae > Sphingoaurantiacus. Next base: position 37,077 of record JAEZQR010000221.1, on the reverse strand, counting down.
GGCGATCAGCGACAGGATTTCGGTGACGAAGCCGCGCATCACGCCGAACAGCGCAGCAAGGCCGATCATCAGCAGGACGATGATGTCGAGAGCGGTCATTGCGGTCACGGCTTAAGCACGGCCGGTCAGGTGGTCAACGAGCTGTCCGAGTGAACGGAATGTCGCAGCCTTCATGCCCTTGGGCACGCCGTTGCTGCTCGCCGGGATCAGTGCCTCCTGGAAGCCGAGCTTGGCGGCTTCCTTGAGGCGAAGCGCGCTGTGGCTGGCCGCGCGCACCTCGCCCGACAGCGCGATCTCGCCCATTGCGACCGTATCGGTGGGGAAGGGGATTTCGGTCAGCGCCGAGATGAGCGCGGCAGCGACCGCCAAGTCGGCGGCCGGGTCGTTCACCTTCAGGCCGCCGGCGACGTTTAGATATACCTCGGCGGTCGAGAAGCTGAGGCCGCAGCGCGCCTCGAGCACCGCGAGGATCATCGCGAGACGCGACGAGTCCCAGCCGACCACCGCGCGGCGCGGCGTGGCGCCGGTGGCGACGCGGACGACGAGCGCCTGGATCTCGACCATGACGGGGCGCGTGCCTTCGAGCGCGGTGAACACCACCGAGCCCGAGACCGGCCGGTCGCGCTCGGTCAGGAACAGCGAGGAGGGGTTGGCGACCTCCTCGAGGCCCTCCTGCCCCATGGCAAACACGCCGATCTCGTCAGTGCCGCCGAAGCGGTTCTTGACCGCGCGCAGGATGCGGTACTGGTGGCTGCGCTCGCCCTCGAAATAGAGCACGGTATCGACCATGTGCTCGAGCACGCGCGGGCCGGCGATCTGGCCATCCTTGGTGACATGGCCGACGAGGATGAGCGCGCATCCGCTCGTCTTGGCGAAGCGGATCAACTCTTGGGCTGCAGCGCGGACCTGGCTCACCGTGCCCGGTGCGCCTTCGAGCGTGTCCGAATGCATCGTCTGGATCGAGTCGATGATGAGCAGCGCGGGCGCCGGGCGTGCCGACAGCGTCGTCAGGATGTCGCGCACCGAGGTGGCACTGGCGAGCGCGACGGGCGCCTTGTCGAGGCCGAGCCGCTTGGCGCGCAGCCGCACCTGGTCGGCCGATTCCTCGCCGGTGATGTAGGCGATGGCCAGGCCAGCTTTCGCCATTCGGCCGGCCGCCTGGAGGAGCAGGGTCGACTTGCCGATGCCCGGATCGCCGCCGATCAGCACTGCCGACGCCGGCACGAGCCCGCCGCCGAGCGCACGGTCGAGCTCGGCGATGCCGGTGGTGAGGCGGCGCGGCAGTTCGATGTCGCTGTCGAGCTTCGCCATCTCCATGACGCGGCCGCCGGTGGCGAGGCTCTGCTTGGCGGCGAACGGCGTTACGGTGGCGGACGCCTCCTGCTGGATGGTGTTCCACTCCTGGCAGTCGGCGCACTGGCCGGCCCATTTCGAGTGGACGGCGCCGCACGACTGGCAGACGTAACGCGTTGCGACCTTTGCCATTTCCGTCTTTCGAACCCCGCCTGAACAGACAGGGAACATAGGGTTTTGGCTGGTGTTTCGCAACGTCATTCGGCCCGTTTGACGCGGGCTCGTGCTGCGGCCGTTTCGGGAACGAAGCGCGCGCCTTCGGGTTGAGCGGAGCAGTTCGTTGCGTACAAAACAGGGTTGCGGATGTTGCGTGGAATGTTTCTGGTGGCAGTCTTGGTGCTGGCCGCCGGGCCCAGCGTGGCTCAGGAGCAGCCATTCGGCATCGGGCTGACCGCCGGCACGCTGGGGGTGGGGCCAGAGATCAGTTACCGCTTCGACGACAAACTGGTGCTCCGTGCCAACGCGACACTGATCGACACCCACCTCTTCGAGGTTGACGCGAAGAGCGACGACATCGACTTCGACACCAGCGTGAAGCGGCGGCACTCGGGCGGCGCGATGCTGGACTATTATCCGACCGGCAACGGCTTCCGACTGTCGGTCGGCATCCGGGTCACGGGCGAGCGGGCGTGGCTGGAGGCGACGCCGACGAGCGACGTCACCATCGGCTTGCGCACCGTGACGCCGGCGCAGGTCGGCAAGCTGCGCGCGCGCTACCGCGTCCGCGACTGGGCGCCGGCGGTGATGGTCGGCTACGTCACCGACCTCGCGCCGCAGCTGGCGCTGGGCTTCGAGGCGGGCGCGATATTCCAGGGCGCGCCGAAGATCCGCCGCCTGCGCTCGATCGGCGGCACGCTGTCGGATGATCCGGCGTTCGCGGCCGACTTAGAGGCGGAGCGGATGACGATCGAGAACGACATCGACGACTATCGCTTCCATCCGGTGGTGCAGTTGTCGCTCGGCTACCGCTTCTGAAATGCCTTCCTGCGCCTGAAGCGCATTCGAGCTTCGGGCGCCCGCCCCCGCTCCACGTCAAATCGGGATGGTTGCAGGTAACTTCACCCTTTTGCTTAATCCTTGCCCAACACCTCCTCGTGCAGGGAGGCGTCATGGGTATGTTGCAGCGATTCTTCGGCCTTGCCGGAGGCAAGTCTTCGCAGGCGGCCGACCGGCGTGCCGGTCGCCGGGTCACCGTGGCACTGCCGGGCGTGCTGTCCGGCCACGGCTGCGCCGACGAGGTATCGGTGGTGAACCTCTCCGATGGCGGCGCCATGATCGCCACCACGCTTCCGCTCGTGGTGAATGAGCGCTTCCTCCTCACCGTCGAGGGCTGGGGAGCGGTGCCGGTCGTCGTCCGGTGGGCGAGACAAGGGCACGCCGGGCTCGCATTCGAGCGCTAGCGGTATCTCCCATTACGGGTTTCCCGCGACTGCCGGATGCCGCTCTCAGGCGGCATCCGGACGGCGTTTCCTTTAGTTTGCGCTGACGGCCGGGGCTGGCGCCTTGCCCTCGTCCTCGATGAAGCGGGCGATCCGCCGTTCGAGTACCGGGAGCGGGACCGAGCCGAGCGCGAGGATCGCGTCGTGGAACCGGCGCTGGTCGAACTTCGGCCCGAGCTTCTGTTCGGCCTCGCCACGCAGCCGCCGGATCGTCATCTCGCCGAGCTTGTAGGCGAGCGCCTGGCCCGGCCAGCTGATGTAGCGGTCGACCTCGGTCTCGACCTCGTGCTGCGACAGCGCCGTGTGGCCGGCGAGATAGTCGATCGCCTGTTGGCGCGACCAGCCTTTCGAATGGACGCCGGTGTCGACCACGAGGCGGACGGCGCGCCACATCTCGTAGGACAGGCGGCCGAAATGCTCGTAGGGCGTGCGGTAGATGCCCATGCCGATGCCGAGCCATTCGGTATAGAGGCCCCAGCCTTCACCGTAGCCGGAGAAATAGGTGTGGCGGCGGAATGCCGGGCCCTGCTGGCGCTCCTTGGCGAGCGCGGCCTGGAAGCTGTGGCCGGGCGCGCACTCGTGCAGCGTCAGCGCCGGGATTTGATAGAGCGGCCGGCTGGGCAGATTGTAGGTGTTCATCTGGCAGCTGCCGAGGCCGCCGCGCCCCGCCGTGTAGAAGGGGGCGAGCGCTTCCGGCACCGGGATGATCGTGAACGGCTTGCGCGGCAGCGTACCGATGGTGTCGGCGATCTTGCCGTCAACGCGCTTGGCGACATAGGCGGACACGCCCATCAACTCGTCCGGCGTCTTGGCATAGAACTGCGGGTCGGTGCGCAGGAACTTCAGGAATTCCTCGAAGCTGCCCTTGAAGCCGCTGTCGACCATGGTCTGCCGCATCTCGGCTTCAATCCGCGCGACCTCCTTCAGCCCGATCTCGTGGATCTGCTCGGCGGTCAGGTCGAGCGTCGTATATTCCTTGATCTGCGCCGCATAGAAGGCCTTGCCGTCGGGCAGGACGGTCGCCGCGAGCGTCTTGCGTGCCTTCGGCAGATATTCGGTACGGAAGAAATCGAGCAGCTTGCCATAGGCCGGGACGACCGCGTCGCGGATCGCGGCGCGGGCTTCCTCGCGCAGCGCCGCCTGCTCGGCCGCCGGGATCGTGCCCGGCATCGTCTTGAAGGCGGCGTAGAAGGGGTTCTTCTCGATGTCCGTCACCGCATAGGTGGCGATCGACGAATCGCGCCCGTCGAGCGTTGCGCGCGGCACGGTGAAGCCGCGCTTCAGCCCGGCGCGCATGTTCTCGACATGCTCGCCGAAGTAGCGCGGGATGTCGCGCATGCGGCCGATGTAGCGGCGGTAGTCGTCCGCGTTCTTCAGGCCGCGGCTGGTGTCGAGATAGGTCCAGAAGGAGGAGTCGCTGTTGAACGGCATCTCCCATTCGCGGAACTTGGCGTCCGCCAGCGCGATCTCGAGGTTCGTGCGGAACACGGCGGCGTTGACGCGCTCGTCGTCCGACAGCTGGTCGAGCGGGATCTTGTCGAGAGCCCCGAGCATCTCGCGCCAGTGCGCCACGCGGCGCATCTGCGTCGCGGCATCGACGCGGGGGAGATGATCGTCCCGGGTGATGCCGCCTTCGCCGTCGTCGATCGAGGCTTCCTCGCGCATGTTCCAGGCCCAGTCGGCCTCGTAGAGCGCGCGGAGCCGGGCGTCCGCCGAGGTCGCCCGTGTTTCCGTCTGCGCCTGCGCCAAGGCAGGCGCGGTCGGCATAGCCAGCGCGAGGGTCGCCGCCGAACAGATCAAAGCCGATATTCTCATGATGAAACCTCCCCCATGTTTCTTGGCCGGTCGGCGGCTCGTCAGCGATTCAACACCCCGGTCGTGATCGGTCCTTCGGCGCGGCCGTGGACGAACTGGTCGACGTAAGGATTGCCGCTCGCGTCGATCTGGTCGCGCGGGCCTTCCCAGATGATCCGGCCCTCGTGGAGCATGGCAATGCGGTGCGCGATCTTGCGGGCCGAGGCCATGTCGTGCGTGATGGTGAGCGCGGTCGCGCCAAGGTCGTGCACCTGGCTGGCGATCAGGTCATTGATCACGTCGGCGCGGATCGGATCGAGGCCAGTGGTCGGCTCGTCGAAGAAGATGATCTCCGGCTTGGCGGCGATCGCACGGGCGAGCGCGACGCGCTTCTGCATGCCGCCCGACAGTTCGGCGGGGCGCAGGTCGGCGACGTCGGCGCCAAGCCCGACGCGCGCCAGCGTCTCGACCGCGAGACCCTTGAGCTTGCGGTTGGCGCGTCCGTTGGTGAGGCCGAACACGACGTTGCGCCACACGGGCAGCGAGTCGAACAGCGCGCCGCCCTGGAACAGCATGCCGAAGCGCGCCTGGTGCGCGGCGCGCGCGCGGCCGCGCAGGTGGGTGACGTCCTGCCCGTCGACGAGGATCTGTCCTCCATCCGGTTCGAGCAGGCCGAGGATGCATTTGAGCGTCACCGACTTGCCGGTGCCCGAGCCGCCGATGATCACGAGCGACTCGCCAGGCGCGACCGACAGGTTCACCCCGTCCAGCACGACCTTGCGGCCGAAGCGCTTGGTAACGCCGCGCAGCTCGATCTTGGGCGTCATGAGCCGAACACCAGCACGGTGATGATGAGGTTGGCGAGCAGGATCAGGATGAACGCCGACACGACCGCGTTCGTCGTCGCGCGTCCGACGCCGGCGGCACCGCCGTTCGAATGGAAGCCGTGGTAGCAGCCCATGAGCGCGATGATGAAGCCGAATACCGCCGCCTTCACGAGCGAGGACATGACGTCGTCCGACTCGAGGTAGCGGCTGGTGATCGACAGATAGTTGGCGCTGTTGAAGCCCAGCCGCTCGGTGGCGAGGAGATAGCCGCCCATCACGCCGATGATGTTGGCGACGAGCACGAGGATCGGCAGCACGATCACCGCTGCGACGAGGCGCGGCGCGATGAGATACTGGAACGGATCGGTGCGCAGCGTCACCAGCGCGTCGATCTGCTCGGTGACGCGCATCGTGCCGAGCTCGGCCGCCATCGCCGAGGAGACGCGGCCGGCGACCATCAAGCCGCCGAGCACGGGGCCGAGCTCACGCACGATCGCGATCACGGTGACGGCGGGCACGGTGCTTTCGGCGTTGAAGCGGCTGCCGCCGACGAAGATCTGCTGCGCGAGCGCCGCACCCGTGAACAGCGCGGTCAGGCCGACGACCGGCAGCGAGAAATAGCCGATGGTCAGCATCTGCTCGACCAGGCGCGACGGGTAATAGGGCGGCAGGAAGGCGCGGCCCAGCGCCCGCGCGGTGAAGCGTGCCAGCCGCCCGATCGAGCCGAGGCTGCCCACCACGAACGCGCCGATGCGCACCAGCAGCATGAACAGATTTTCGGATAGGACCTGAATCATAGATAGCGGCGGTGATAGCGGGCGCCGAGACAGGTCAGCAACTCATATTGCGACAGGCCCGAAACGGCGGAGGCGCGCGGCAGGTCGAGATCGACCTCGACCCAGTCGCCTTCTCGCAAGGCGGTGCCGGTCGCGTCGATCGCGGTGAGGTCCATCGAGACGCGGCCGAGAACGGGCCGGGCCTCGCCGCCGACGATCACCCGGCCGACGCCAGAAAAGGCGCGGAGGTACCCGTCGGCATAGCCCAGGTTAAGGACGGCGACCGGCGTGTCGCGATCGGCGACATAGGTGGCGTTGTAGCCGATGCTGTCGCCGGCCTTCAGGATACGCGTCTGGACGACCTGCGCCTCGGCGCGCACGACCTGGCGCAGCTGCCCGACCGCCGCCGGGTGCGGCACCCCGCCGTAGAGGCCGAGACCGGGCCGGGTGAGATCGAAATGATAGTCGGCGCCCTGGCAGATGCCGGCCGAGTTGGCGAGCGCGCGCCGCCGCGCCGGAATCCCGAGCGCGCGGAAGGCGTCGAGCTGGCGCCGGTTCATCGGATGGTCGGCCTCGTCGGCGCAGGCGAGATGGCTGTGCAGCGTATCGATCGCGAGGCCGGCGAGCGCGCCGGTCTCGTCCGCCCGCAGGCCGAGGCGGTTCATGCCGGTGTCGATCATGACATCGGCCGGCCGGTCGGTGGCGGCGCGCCAGCGCGCGACCTGCTCGGCGCTGACCAGTACCGGCACCGCCTGCGCCTTGAGCGCGAAGGGCAGGTCATCGGGCAGCACGCCGTGGAGGACGCGCAAGCTGACGCCGTCGGGGAGCGGCAGCAGTTCGGCGGCCTCGGCCCAGGTGGCGACGAAGAAGTCGCGGCAGCCCTCGCGCGCCAGCCGCTCGACGACCTGCCGCGCGCCGACGCCGTAACCGTCCGCCTTCACCGCCGCGCCGCAGGCCGCGGGCGCCGAGCGGGCCGCGAACCAGCGCCAGTTATGCGCGAGCGCGTCGAGGTCGATCGTCAGGCGGAGGGGGGGCGGGGGACGCATCGCGCGTGGAGTAGCGGGGTGCGATGACTGGTGCAAACTCCGGATCGTCGCGCCCCTGGGTGCGGCTAGCCCAAGGTCTGGGCGATGCCCGCCTCGATAGCCGCCATCGGCAGCGGGACACCGTCACGAACGTTGACGCAGGCTTTTCCGTATTTGAGCCGCGGATCGGCCGCTGCGACCGACGCGGCGATCGGCTCTCCACCGAAATACAGCGACAGATAGGAGCGCTGACTAGCGGTGGCGAACCAGCGCTCGCCGCGCCGAAAGACCGGCATCTTCCATTCGATGCTTTCGGTCACGTCCTCGAAGGCCGCATGGATTGCCGCGCGAAGAGTTTCCAGCTTGGCGCGGCGCTCACCGGCGAGCGCGGCGATGTAGGCAGCGACATCAGGGCTGGTCATGATCTCCTACTCGTACTGCTCCGGCAGATAGGCGTCGTCGGCGAGGTCGGCGAACTTGGTGATCATCTTGTGGAAGGCGAGCGGCACGATGCCGGTGGCGCCGTGGCGCTGCTTGGCGACGATTACCTCGGCGCGGCCGTCGATGCGCTGCGCCTTCTCGAGCCAGGCCTGGAACTTCTCCGAGCCGTCCTCGGGCTTCTTCTGCATGTGATAATATTCTTCGCGGAACACGAAGAGCACGATGTCGGAGTCCTGCTCGATGGTGCCGGATTCGCGAAGGTCGGCGAGCTGCGGGCGCTTGTCCTCGCGCTGCTCGACGGCGCGGCTGAGCTGCGACAGCGCCAGCACCGGCACGTTGAGTTCCTTGGCGAGCGTCTTGAGGCCGCGGGTGATCTCCGAGATCTCCTGCACGCGGCTGTCGCCGCCCTGCGTCTTCGAGCCCTGGAGGAGCTGGAGATAGTCGACGACGATGAAGCCGATGCCCTTCTGGCGCTTGAGGCGCCGCGCGCGGGTGCGCAGCGCGGCGATGGTCAGGCCCGGCGTGTCGTCGATGTAGAGCGGCAGGTCCTGAAGCTCGGCAGCGGCGCGCGCGAGGTTCCGGAACTCCTGCTGGCTGATCTTGCCCATGCGGAGATTCTCGCCGCTGACGCCCGACTGCTCGGCGAGGATACGCGTGGCCAGCTGGTCGGCCGACATTTCGAGGCTGAAGAAGGCGACGCCCGCTCCGCTCGACTCGGTCGCCGAGGTGCCGAAGTCCTTGTCGCGCATCAGCCGCTGCGCCGCGTTGAACGCGATGTTGGTGGCAAGCGCGGTCTTGCCCATGGCGGGACGGCCGGCGAGGATCACGAGGTCGGAGCGGTGCAGGCCGCCGAGCTTGGCGTTGAGCGATTCGAGGCCGGTGGTGATGCCCGACAGATGGCCGCCCGACTTCAGCGCGCGCTCGGCCATCTGGACGGCCAGCGTCGCCGATTGGTGGAAGTCCTTGACCGAGCCCGCGACCTCGCCCTGCTCGGCGACCTTGTACAGCGCCATTTCGGCTTCCTGGATCTTCGATTCAGGGTCGACGAACTGGCTGATGTCGGTGGCCGACGTCACCATCTCGCGGCCGACGCGGATGAGCTCGCGCAGCAGCGCGAGGTCGTAGATCTGCTGCGCGAAGTCGGTCGTGGCGATCATCGCCGCCGAGTTCTGCGTCAGCTCGGCAAGGTAGCCGGGACCGCCATGCGCCGCGAGGTCCGGGTCGGCATCGAACAGCGGCCGCAGCGTGACGGGGTTCGCCACCATGTTGCGGTCGACGATCCGCTGGATCGCCTCGTAAATCCGGCCGTGGAAGGGATCGAAGAAATGGTCGGGGCGCAGCTTGAGCTGCACGTCCTCGACGAGCCGGTTGTCGATCATCAGTGCCCCGAGCAGCGCCTGCTCCGCCTCGATGTTCTGCGGAAGCTGAGCCTGTTCGGCGGTTTCGGTCTGGACGGGACGCAGGTGACTGATGGCCATGCGCCGATAATCGCATGCAGCGCCGTAACGGTCGAGGCGCCAGCAAAAAGATAGCCGTGGGCAGTGCTGTGGATCGACTGTGGATAAGTCTCAGCCGATCTCGCGCTCCAGACGGTCGCAGAGATCGGAGACGTGGGTGAGGTGCTGGCGTTCGACTGCGATGATGGCACGGAAGGCGCGGCGCTTGAGATCGTCGGCCAGGCCCTTGGGGAGCGCGGCGCCCTTGGGCACCGTGCTGAGCACGATGTCGATCAGCCGCTCGGCGGCATGGAGGCGGCCCCAGAGATAGTCGTTCTCACGCCAGGCCCGCGAGAAGAAGGCGCCGAAGGCATTGAACTGAATGCCCTTCAGCGTAGCGGCGGCTCCGCCCGCGCGGATCGTGGTGGCGTCGTCGGGCGAGATCCGGTCGACCTTGATCTCGTCGAACTCGTCGAGGCCTTCGCCCTGGAGCAGCGGCAGCGTCGCGATGTCGTAGAAGGGGAAGCCCAGATAGGCGAGGATGAGCGTGCGCCGCACGGTGGCGTGGATGCCGGGCGCATTCAGAAGATCGACGAGGCGGGCGTCGGTGACGGCGTCGAGCGCGGTCAGGTTGAGCGCGTCGCCCAGTGCCTCGATCGCGGCGGTCGGATCGCCGTCGATCGCGGCGGCGATAGGCGTGATGGGCGCGAAGAAGGCCGGGTCGCGGCGTTCGAGCAGTGGCGCGAGAAGCCCGTAGAGCTGCTCCTTCAGCTGGTCGAGCGCGCGCGGGTCCTGCCCGGCCGGCAGGTCGGCGGCCACTTCGGTCAGCCGCCGGATCAGGAAGCGCAGACGGCGGATGCGATAGGGCAGGTCATAGCGGCGCAGGAAGGCGACGTAGGGGCTCGGCGTGCCTCGCCAGCCGGGCTGGGTCTCGATCCGGTCGAGGTCGCGGGCGCGCACCCAGCGCCACAGCGCGCCGCGCACGCGCTCGGCATGGCCGACGATCCGCTGGCCGCCGACCGCCGCCAGCGTCTCCGCCAGATGCTCGACGATGTGGCTCAGCTTGAGCTGACCATAGGCGGCATGGGTATAGCTCGCCTGCGTGGCGGCGGCGGTCTGGACACGGCTGCGCCAGCTGGCTAGGCGGCTGGGCGTCGGGCGGTAGAAGCGCAGCGTCCGGCCGAGCGCGGCCTCGATCGCGGCATCGACCTCGTCGCGCATGCCGGCGACGATGTAGCGGAGCCGGCGGACACGGCGCGACAGGCCGGAGATCGCGTCGAGGTTGTCGCGGATCGGCTGCTCGCGCGGGATGTTCGACAGCGCGTGCAGGATCGTGGTGAAGAAGCCCGGCGGGCCGCGTCCGCTGCCGTCGGGCATCGCGACGAGATGCCCGTCGGGTTTCGGATCGATGTAGACGAAGCGCCGGTCGACCTCGCGGTGGGCCGGGCGGTTGCGCAACGCCTCGATCGCCGGGCGGAACGGCGCGTTGGCGAGCACGCTGCCGTCGATCAGCGACACCTCGGCCGGATCGAGCCCGGCGGCGATGCGGCGGGCGAACACGCGCGCAAGGAAGGCCTCGCGTCCCGGCCAGGCCTCGCCGACCTCCTCGAGCACCTCGTCCAGCTCGCCCAACCGGAATGGCGGGAAGGCACCGGGGAAGGAGGCGGTGGCGCGCGCGGCGAAGGTGAGCGCGGCGCGATCGCCGATCCTGCGGCGCAGGCCGGCACCGCCACCATCGTCGCGGGGACCCGCGATCGGGCGGCCGTCGTCGCGGAAGCCGATGACCAGCCGATGCTCGGTCTCGACCACCTGCGCCGGCGAGTTGAGCGCGAGCGGCTCGGGATAGCCGTGAAAGTCGGTGGTGGTGACGAACAGGTCGAGCGGCTGGCCGGGCGGGAGCAGCGGCGCGGTGCGCTCGCCTTCCTCCATCGCTTCGAGCGCCTCGTAGAGCATGCGGGTGAAACCGGGGCCGGAGAAGGGCGGCTCGAACCAGCGCGAGCGGATGAAGCGCGAGAGCTTGGCGCGCACCTCGGCGCGGGCGGCCGGGTCGGCGATGCGGTCGATGTCGTCGCCGCCCTTGTCGCGGCCGGCGAGCCAGACCAACGGCCGGGCGTAGATCTTGCTCAGGCGCGAGGTCGGCGCCGCCTCGGGATCGAGCAGCTTCTCGATGTCGGCATTCTCGAGCCAGAGGTCGCGCAGCGGCTCCATGTCGTGGCCGCCGGCGATGGCGTGCGCGAGCATGACGCCGTTGATGCCGCCGGCCGAGGCGCCGGCGACGATATCGACCAGCACGCGCAGCCGGACGTGCGGCGCGAGCGCCTGCAGCAGTTCGTAATAGGTGTTTTCGCTGTCCTTGAGTGTCCTGTCCTGTCCGGCGTCGTGGAACGCGCGGCTCGCGCGCAGCAGCTTCCAGGCCTCCTTGACGATGCCGTGCATGTAAACGGCGAGGCTGACGCCGCCGTAGCAGACCAGCGCCAGCCGAAGCTCCTTCTCACGCATGCGCCGGCCCCGCTCCCTTCTGCCCGCTCATTGAACCATTCAGGGGGGCGGGTGTTCAAGCTCCGGTACGCAACAGACATGAAGGGACCGTTGGATGAAACGGCTGATGATCGTTCTGCTTGCGGGGGCTTCGGTCGCGGCGTGCGCGACCGACAATCGTGATATCCTGGACAACAGGACCGTACGCGGCGCCGCGATCGGTGCCGCTGGCGGTGCCGCGGTCGGCGCGGTGGTGCCAGGCGTCTCTGCGGGTGAAGGCGCCGCGATCGGTGCGGCGGTGGGCGCGGTGGCCGGCGCGCTCGACAAAAACCGCGATAGCGGCCGCACGAGCTCGAACTACCGGGGAGCGGGCTGGAACGAGATCGACGAAACGATCCGCTACGACGCCGCGCTCCAAGACCGGATCATGTCGCGCTACGACACCAATCGGAACAACGAGCTCGACCGCAGCGAGGGCCAGCTCGCTGAGCGCGATCTGCGGCGGCTGATGGATACCAACAACGATGGGAACATCAGTCAGGACGAATACAACCGCAACCGCGACTACGCGCTGCGCAATCTCTGAGGTCTAGGCCGCTCCCGCTTGCCTTGGCGGCGGGAGCGGTCCAGCATCCGCCCCCGTAACGAACGGGGGATATCATGAACCTTTCAGCCGACGTGCTGTCGATCCTGCACGCCATGCTCGGCATGGGCGTGCTGTCGCTCGTCATGTGCGTGTGGATGTATGCGACGCGCATCCCGGCGATGAACCGCGGCCGGATCGATCCGCAGTCGGTGGCGCATCCGGGCCTGCTCGACGTGCTGCCGAGCGAGGTGCGGCGCGTCGCTGACAACTACAACCATCTGTTCGAGACGCCGACGCTGTTCTACGCGATGGCGCTCTACGTCGTGGTGATCGGCAACGCCGATCCGGTGCACGCCGCCTGCGCCTGGGCCTATCTGGCCCTGCGCGTGCTCCACTCGCTGGTGCAGGCGACGGTCAACCGCGTGGTGCCGCGCTTCCTGCTGTTCATCCTGTCGTGGGTGGCGCTCGGCACGATGATCGTGCGCGAGCTGCTGCGGGCGCTCTAGCGGGCGGCGGAGCCTTACTCCGCCGCTTGCATCTCCGCGATGGCCTCCTCGGCTTCGGCCTGCTGGCGGGTCCACATTTCGGCATAAAGGCCGCCGCGCGCCAGCAGCTCGGCGTGCGTGCCGCGCTCGACGATGCGCCCGGCCTCCATCGCGATGATCTCGTCGGCGTCGATCACGGTCGACAGGCGGTGCGCGATGACGAGCGTCGTGCGGTGCTCGGACACGTCGCGGAGCGCCGACTGGATCTCGGCCTCGGTCGCCGAATCGAGCGCGCTCGTCGCCTCGTCGAGGATGAGGATCGTCGGGTCCTTGAGGATGGTGCGCGCGATCGCCACGCGCTGCTTCTCGCCGCCCGATAGCTTCAGGCCGCGCTCGCCGACCACCGTCTGGTAGCCGTCGGGCAGCGATGTGATGAAGTCATGGATCTGCGCGCGGCGCGCGGCGTCCTCGATCTCGGCCTGGCTCGCGCCGGCCTTGCCGTAGCCGATGTTGTAGGCGACCGTGTCGTTGAACAGCACGGTGTCCTGCGGGACGATGCCAATCGCAGCACGTAGAGACGCTTGCGTCACGTCGCGGACATCCTGCCCGTCGATCGTCACGCGCCCGCCGGCGATGTCGTAGAAGCGGTAGAGGATGCGGCTGATCGTCGATTTGCCCGCGCCCGAATGGCCGACGATCGCGAGCTTCCGGCCGGGCGGCACGTCGAAGCTGACGCCGTGCAGAATCTGCCGCCTCGGTTCGTAGGCGAACTCGACGCCCTCGAACCGCACATGCCCGCCGCGCACCTCGAGCGGCCTGGCGTCCGGCCGGTCCTTCACCTCGGCCTCTGTGTCGAGCAGCTTGAACATCGCCTCGACGTCAATGAGGCCCTGCACGATCGTACGATACACCCAGCCGAGCACGTCGAGCGGACGGAAAAACTGGGCGAGCAGCGTATTGACGAGCACCACGTCGCCGACGCTGAGCCGGCCTTGGCTCCAGCCCCACACCGTATAGGCCATGGCGGCGCCCATCATCAGGTTGGTGATAAGCGACTGGCCCACGTTGAGCCAGGCGAGCGAAGTCTCGTTCCTGACGTTCGCCTCGGAGAAGCGGCGGTAGCTGCGGGTGTAGCGCTCGGCCTCGACCTCCTCGGCGTTGAAATATTTCACCGTCTCGTAGTTGAGGAGCGAGTCGACCGCGCGCTGCGTGGCCTTGTTGTCGGCGTCGATCGCCTCGCGTCGCACCTGGTTGCGCCACTGGGTCACCCGCCAGGTGAAGCCGATGTAGGCGACCACCATCGCGAGCAGCGCCGCCACCATGCCGGGGCCGAGCTTCACCCAGAAGATCGCGCTGACGACGACGATCTCGATCGCGGTCGGGGCGATGTTGAAGAACAGGAAGTAGAGCATCTCGTCGACGCTCTTGCTGGCCCGCTCCATCACGCGGGTCAGCTCGCCGGTGCGGCGCTCCAGGTGGTAGCGCAGCGACAGGGCGTGGATGTGTCGGAACACGCTCACCGCCAAGGTGCGCGTGCCGTTCTGGCCCACGCGCTCGAAGATGGCGTTGCGGACATTGTCGAACAGCACGCCGCCGAAGCGGGCGGTGGCATAGGCGAGCACCAGCCCGATCGCGAGCGCCGCCGCCTCCCCCGTGCGCGCCGACATCGCGTCGATCGCGGCGGCGTAGGCGAACGGCATCACCAGCGTCGTCGCCTTGGCGACCAGCACCAGCCCGAACGCGATCACGACGCGGGCGCGAAGCCCCGGTTCGCCGGCGGGCCAGAGGTAGGGAAGGAAGCGCCGCAGCGAATTGAACGAGGGGGATGACTGCATCGCCGATAGATAGGTTCTAAACGGATCGCCGCAACGCTGTGGATAAGTGGAACCTGCTTACGCTTCGCCTGTTGACTCCATGACCAGTCCTTGGGGGTGGCGTATGAAGGAAGCCCTTATCATCATGGCGATTCTCGGCTGCGGCGACGATGCCAGCCAGTGCGAGACCGTGCGCAAGGTCGAAACCGCCTATACGACCGTCGCCGACTGCCGCGCCGCCACGCCCGCCGTGCTCGAGAAGCTGACGGACCTCGCCTATCCGGTGATCATGGCCAACTGCCTGAAGTCGACGAAGAGCACCTACGCCGAGGCACGGCCGATCGGCTGAGCGCTCTCAACGCCGCAACCGATCCCAGGCCCGCTCGTTGCGGGCCTTGTCTTTTTCACAAGGAGAGGTGCGATGGCGGTCGAACAGCCGAAGCTGCACGAGGACAGGCTCCCCGGTCATGAGAGCCAGCTCGAACCCAAGCCCGATTTCATGCCGTGCTACGAAGGTTCGGACCGGCTGGCCGGCAAGACCGCGATCATCACGGGCGGCGACAGCGGGATCGGCCGCGCGGTCGCCGTACTGTTCGCGCGCGAGGGCGCCAACGTCGCGATCGTGCATCTCGAGGAGAATGACGACGCGGCCGAGACCTGCCGCCATGTCGAGAACGAAGGGCGGCGCTGCCTCGCGATCCGCGGCGACGTCGGCGACAAGGCGTTCTGCGAGGAGGCGGTGCGCCGCACGGTCGAAGCCTTCGGCGGGCTCGACATCCTAGTGAACAACGCCGCCGAGCAGCATGCCGACAAGGAGATCACCGACATCACCGAGGAGCAGCTGCGCCGAACCTTCCAGACCAATATCTTCGGCTATTTCCACATGGTGCAGGCGGCGATGCCGCACCTGAAGGACGGCAGCACGATCATCAACACCACCTCGGTGACGAGCTTCGAGGGGTCGGAGGAGCTGCTGGATTATTCCGCGACCAAGGGGGCGATCACCTCGTTCACCCGCGCGCTCGCGCAGAACCTCGTCAAGAAGGGCATCCGTGTGAACGGCGTGGCCCCAGGGCCGATCTGGACGCCGCTCAACCCCTTCGGCGGCGCGAGCCCGGAAAAGCTCAAGAATTTCGGCAAGTCGACGCCGATGGGGCGCCCCGGCCAGCCTTGGGAGGTGGCGCCGAGCTACCTGTTCCTCGCCTGCGAGGACGGCAGCTACTTCTCCGGCCAGATCCTCAGCCCCAACGGCGGAACGCCCGTCGGCGGCTAGCGCTTGTCGGCCCGTCGGCGCGGGGCTAATCGGGTCCGGGGGGCAACAACGCCCGGTCCCGAGGAGTTTCGCGCCGCATGTCCGTGCGAAAGTCG
Organism: Pseudomonadota bacterium; assembly: GCA_023413015.1. Lineage (GTDB taxonomy): Bacteria > Pseudomonadota > Alphaproteobacteria > Sphingomonadales > Sphingomonadaceae > Sphingoaurantiacus. The sequence continues at coordinate 21,255 of JAEZQR010000221.1, read as the reverse complement.
ATGGCGTGGTCGCTGACCGGAAGCGTCGGTTTCTTCGTCATCCAGTTCGCCGCCTCGGTGATCGTCGCGCGGCTGCTGACGCCGGCCGAGATGGGCGTCTATGCCGTCTCGCTGTCGGCGCTGATGCTGCTGACGTCGTTCCAGAACCTCGGTTTCCAGAGCTTCCTCGTGCGCGAGGAGCGGCTCGAGCCGGCGACGCGCGGCACCGTCGTCACCATGGCGATGGCGCAGGGGGCGGCGCTGGCGGCGCTGCTCTACCTCGGGGCGCCGCTGCTCGCCGCTTTCCTCGACGAACCACGCGTCACGCATGCGTTACGCATCCTCTGCCTGTTCGCGCTGCTGTCGCCGGTCGAGACGGTCGCGGGCGGGTTGCTGCAGCGGCGCGGGCGGTTCGACCTGACGACGCTGCTGGCGTTCGTTCGCGTGGCGAGCGCCGCCGGCATCGCGGTGAGCCTCGCGTTCGCCGGCCATTCCTACGCGAGCCTGTCGTGGGGCGCATCGGGCGCGCAGGCGCTTACCGCCATTGCCGCGCTCGCGCTGACCGGGGCGGAGCTGCGCGGCCGGCCGACGCTGGCGCGCTGGCGGGAGGTATGGGGCTACGGCGCGCGGATTTTGGCCACCATGTCGCTGGTCAACATCTTCGAGCGGCTGCCCGACATCGTGCTCGGCCGCCTGTCGGGCATGGCGACGGTCGGGCTTTACAGCCGCGCCTCGGGCGTCGTCGACACCTTCGAGGCAGGCGTGCTCTACCCCGTGCAGCGGGTGGTGCTGAAGGCGCTGGTCGACAGCCGCGACCGGCTGGGGCGGATAGACGAGGTCTATCTGCGGACGCTGCGTGCGGCGACCGGGCTGTTCTGGCCGGCCTATGCCGGGCTGGCCGTCCTCGCTGGACCGGTGATCGTGCTGATCTACGGCGAACGCTGGGCGCCGGCCGCGCCGGTGTTGTCGCTGCTGTGTGTCGCGGCGATCATCCACCTTTCGGTGACGAGCCGGCAGGAAGTGCTGATCGCGATGGGCCGCGAGCGCGAACTGCCCAGGCTCGAGGCGCTGCGGGGCAGCGTCGGGCTGGCGCTGTTCACGATCGGCGCTTCCTACGGGCTGGTGCCGGCTGCCGCCGCGCGCGTCGGCGAGGCGCTGACGCAGCATGGCGTCTATGTCGGCCGCCTCCGCGACGCCGCGGGCACGAGCTATGCGGCGCTCTACCGCTGCTACGGTACCAGCCTGGCCGTCACGCTCGCCGCGATCGCGCCGGCGCTCGGGCTGATGGCATGGCACGGCTGGTCGGAGGCGGTCCCGGCCGGCCAGGTCCTCGGCGCGGTGGCGGCGGGCGTGCTGCTCTGGCTCGTCGCCCTTTTCACTGCGCGGCACGAGCTGTGCGCCGAGATTAGCCGGGGATGGCGTATCGTCGCTGCGCGCACCAGCCTCGGACGGGGGTGAGGCGGCTACCAGTCGATGTGCGCGAGCGGACAGTCGGATGTGCGGTTGCGGACAGTCGGTCACCGCCGCCGCCACGTGCCTTCATATTTCTCAATGAGTTAGGCGCTGGCGCGCGAGTTGCATGACTCTCTCCGCTCGAACTGCGGGAGGAGGCCGGATCATGTGGCGCAACTATCTGACGGTGACGCTGCGCGCGCTCGCCAAGAATCGCATGTACAGCTTCATCAACATCGCGGGCCTTGCTTTGGGACTGGCCGCAAGCATCGTGCTGCTGCTCTACGTGCGTTACGAGACCTCCTATGATGCCTGGCTGAAGGACGCGGACCGCGTCTATCAGGTGCAGTCGATCTACACCGATCCCGAAACCGGCTATGTGACGACCCAGCAGGGCACACACGGCGCGGTCGCTCAACCGCTTGCCAAGGACTTCCCGCAGATCGAGGCGATCGCGCGGGCCGATGACGAGCAGCTTGTTTTCCTCCGCCGCGACGGCGAGCCGGCGTTCGCGAACGTACTGCTCGCGGACGAGCCGTTCTTCCGGATTCTGGAAGTTCCGTTCCTGCGCGGCGACCCACATACCGCACTAGATGGTGCCGACGGCCTCGTCATGAGCCGCACCGAGGCGGTGAAGCAGTTCGGCACGATCGACGTACTCGGCCGCCCGGTCACCCGGATCAGCCGGGGCGAGAAGCGAGAGCTACGCGTGACCGGCGTGTTCGAGGACCTGCCGAAGAACAGCCACATGAGCTTCAGGAACGTCGCCCGGATCAGCCCGCAGGAGGCGGCCGACTGCAGCTGGGGCTGCGTCAACGGCTATGTCTACCTCAAGCTGCGGCCCGGCGCCTCGCCGGCCGAGATCGAGCGCGGACTGCCGGCGTGGGAGAAGCGCAACATCCCGCCCATCGACGTCGGCGGCGCCAAGGTCAGCGAGGGCGACAACTTCGACTGGCGGCTCGTCAATGTCCGCGACGTGCATCTGAGCGGCGCCGAAGGTTCCGATGAGAAACCCGGCAGTGACGTCGGCACCGTCACCACCTTCGCGGTGATCGCGCTGCTGATCCTCGGCATCGCGTCTGCGAACTTCGTCAACTTGGCGACGGCGCGTGCGGGCCAGCGCGCCCGCGAGGTGGCACTCCGCAAGGTGCTCGGCGCCAACCGAGGCCAGCTCGTGGTGCAGTTCCTCGGCGAGTCGTTGCTGCTGACGGGTGTCGGGCTGCTGATCGCTATGGCACTGGCTGAGCTGATGCTGCCGAGGCTGTCCCATTTCCTGAACGCGGATCTCCAGCTTGATTACTTGGGCACAAACGGCGTGCTCGGGCCGGTGCTGCTGCTGTGGCTGGTGGTCGGCGTGGCCGGCGGTCTTTATCCGGCCCTCTATCTATCACGCTACCAGCCCGGTGCCGTGCTCAAGGCCAACCGATCGTCCGCTGAGCCCGCCGGTACAGGACGCCTGCGCAGCCTGCTGGTCGTCGCGCAGTTCGCGGTTTCAATCGGCCTCATCGTCTGCACGCTTGTCATCTATGCGCAGACCCGCTTCGTGCAGACCACTGACGCCGGGTACCGGCGCGAAGGGCTGCTGCAGGTCGGCAATCTCAACCGCAGCGCCATGCTGCCGGTAACCGAAACGCTGGTGCGTGAAGTGAAGCGCCTGCCGGGCGTACGCGATGCGGCGGTCGGCGGCATCTACGTTGCCAGCGGCACTGATCTCACTATCAACGTTCAGGTTCCAGGCCGCGCCAAGCCGATGACGATCGGCTGGTACAGCGTGTCGCCCGAATTCTTCTCGACATTGGGCGTGAAACGTCTCGCCGGCCGCACGCTGTCGCACGCCTATGCCAAGGATCGAATTCCTTACACGTTCGAGTCCGGCCCGGCGGCGGATGCCATGTATCGCCAGCTGGCGACGCGCGGTGCCAACGTCGTCGTCAATCGCTTGGCGGCCAAGCAACTGGGCTTCGCCGATCCGGCGCAGGCGATCGGCAAGACCTTCCGGGTTAACCAGCTGCCGGACGAGTTTGGCCTGCTGCCGGTGACGATCGTCGGCGTCGTCGAGGACTCGCGCTTCCGCTCGCTGCGCGAGCCGCCAGAGCCGATGATCTTCCACGATATGGGCATCTACGGAGCGCTGATCGTTCGCTACGACTCGCCCGATCCAGAGGCCGTGCGGACCGCTGTCGGCAATGTGTGGCGGCGGCTGGCACCCGATGTGCCTTACGAAGCCGATTATGCCGATGCGCAGCTCGCCGAGCTGTACCAGACCGATCAGGCGCGCGGGATCAGCTTTGCCGCGTTCGCCGGGCTCGCCGTGGTCATCGCCTGCCTCGGGCTATTCGGGCTCGCCGCCTTCACCGCCGAGCGCCGGACGAAGGAGGTCGGCATCCGCAAGGTGTTCGGCGCCAGCGTGTCCGATATCGTGCGGCTGCTGGCCTGGCAGTTCTCGCGGCCGGTGATGATCGCCAACCTGGTCGCCTGGCCGATCGCCTGGTGGATCATGCGCGATTGGCTCAACGGCTTCGACCTGCGCATCGACCTCGGGCCCGGACCGTTCGTGCTCGCCGGCCTGATCGCGTTCGTCATCGCGATCGGCACGGTGTCGGGCCATGCGTTGCGCGTGGCGCGCACCAACCCGGTGCACGCCTTACGCTACGAATGAGGTTCAGGGGGTGCGAGCACCCCCTGCAGTCGCTTACTGACCGGTTGAAGTCGGCGCCGCGACCGGCACCACCATCGGCGCAGGTGCGGCGGCCGGCGCGAATGCCACCGGCACGTCCTCGTCGAGGAACGCCGTGACCGTCGTGCCGATCGGGATGACGGCACTGGTGCCCGTGGTGAAGAAGCCGGCGACCGGCAGGACGGCGACGGCGGCCACGACGCCGGCAGTGCCGGTCTTGCCCTTGTCGTCGACCGTGCCCGTCAGCCGGATCTGGCGGCCGTTCGCCTGAAGATAGAGCGGGCGTGCGGTGATCTTGCCCGACTTGCCCCACATGCCCTTGTTGCGAACCTCGATGACCTCCCCGGTCGCCGGTGTGCCGGCCGGGACCACCACCTGCCCGTTGAGCGAGACGGCCTCGGCGACCTCCATGCGGAAGCGCTGGCCGACGCGCAGCTTCTTGCCCTTGGTGGTGAGCTCCTCGTTCATCCGGAGCGGGACGGCGGTGCCGGTACGCAGGACGTTGGCCTCCGGCGCGCTGGCTACGAGGGGCGCGGCCGTCTGAGCGAGCGCCGGTGATGCCACTGCGAGAAGGAACGCGCCGGCGGCAGGTGCGCAATGCAACCTGATCATGGAAAATCCCCCTGTTCGGCGCGATGCGGCGCCGACAGGGAGACTGCCTGGAATCTGGTTTTATGGCAAACCGGTGAATACCGGGGTCGGCTACCCGATCAGTCGAACAGGCTCGACACCGAGCTTTCGTCGGCGATGCGGCGGATCGCTTCGCCGAGCAGCGGGGCGATGGTCAGGAAGCGGATCTTCTTCGCGCCCTGCGCCGCTTCGGGCGCGATGATCGAGTCGGTGACGACGAGTTCGGTGAGCGCCGAGCCCTCGACGCGGGCGACCGCGCCCCCCGACAGCACGCCGTGGGTGACGTAGGCGACGACGCCGACGGCGCCGGCCTGCATCAGCGCGCCGGCGGCATTGCACAGCGTGCCGGCCGAATCGACGATGTCGTCGTGAAGGATGCAGAAGCGGCCCGAGACGTCGCCGATGATGTTCATCACCTCCGACTCGCCGGCGCGCTCACGGCGCTTGTCGACGATGGCGAGCGGGGCGTTACCGAGGCGCTTGGCGAGCGCGCGGGCGCGCACCACGCCGCCGACGTCGGGCGAGACGACCATCAGATTGTCGTTCGGGAAGCGCGCCTGGATGTCGGCCGCCATGACCGGCGCCGCGTACAAATTGTCGGTCGGGATGTCGAAGAAACCCTGGATCTGGCCGGCATGCAGGTCGACCGAGAGCACGCGGCTCGCGCCTGCGGTCTCGATGAGGTTGGCGACGAGCTTGGCCGAGATCGGCGTGCGCGGGCCGGGCTTACGGTCCTGGCGGGCGTAGCCGTAGTAGGGGACCACCGCCGTGATGCGCCGCGCCGACGCGCGCTTCAGCGCGTCGATGCAGATCAGCAGCTCCATGAGGTTGTCGTTGGCCGGCGCCGAGGTCGACTGGACGACGAACACGTCCTCGCCGCGCACATTCTCGTGGATCTCGACGAACACTTCCTCGTCGGCGAAGCGGCGGACCGAGGCCTCGGTGATCGGCAGCTCCAGATAGGCGGCGATATCGCGCGCCAGCGCCAGGTTGCTATTGCCGGTGAGGATCTTCATTGCCCGCGCTCCGCTGTAACTCTCGCCCCGCCCGGTTCCCTAGCGGCGCCGGGCGACCGCCGCAACCCGAAGCAGGCCGCGACGATCGGCGGCACGCCGTCGCCCCCTCCGAGGCTCAGCTCTGGCGTTCGAAGGCGGCGGTGATGCGCAGGTCGACGCGGTCGGCCACCATGGGAATCCCGTAGGCGATGCCGAAATCGGAGCGGTTGATCGTAGTCGTCGCCTCGAAGCCGATTGTCGCCTTCTTGTTCATCGGATTGTCGCCCGCGCCGATGAAGCGGGCATCGAGCGTCACCGGCTTGGTCACGCCGCGCAGCGTCAGGTTGCCCGTGATCCTGGCGCGGGTGCCCTGCGGCTCGATCCGGGTCGAGACGAAGGTGGCGGTGGGATATTTCTCGACCTCGAAGAAGTCGCCGGTCATCAGATGCTTGTTCAGCCCCTCGCTCGTCGTCGCGACCTTCGCGATCGGGATCGTCACCGAAAGCTTCGACGCCGCGGGGCGCGCCGGATCGAGCGTCAGCGTGCCCGAGACGTCGCCGAAGATGCCGTTGTAGGCGTTGATGCCGAAGTGGTTCACCGTCCAGACCACCTGCGTGTGGGCGCCGTCGACGGTGTAGCTGCCGGCCTTCACGCGGGCGGGATCGGGAGCGCCCGGCGCCTGGGCCGGCGGGTTCTGCGCCGCCAGCGGCGCGGCCAAGGTGGCAAAGGCGAGGGCAACGAAAGCGTGGCGCATGGTTACGGCTCCGATGATGCAGCGCGCCGGAACATGAGCGGCCGACGCCGGGGAGTCAAACCTGTCCGATCGACGGTGCTGGTCCGGATGACAGGCATCGGGTAAGCATCGGCCTCGAACCATATTCTCGCGGGGGGCGGGTGGCAGAATCGAAAAGGCCGTTCTGGCGGACGCTCTATTTCCAGGTCCTCGTCGGCATCGGGCTCGGCGTGCTCGTCGGCTGGCTGTTCCCCGCGTTCGGCACCTCGCTGAAGCCGCTGGGCGACGGCTTCATCAAGCTGGTCAAGATGATCATCACGCCGGTCATCTTCCTGACCGTCGTCACCGGCATCGCCGGCATGGCGGACCTCAAGGCCTTCGGCCGCGTCGGTGCCAAGGCTATGGCCTATTTCCTGACCTTCTCGACGCTGGCGCTCGCGGTCGGCCTCGTCGTCGGCAACCTGGCGCAGCCGGGCAAGGGGCTGAACGTCGATCCGGCGACGCTCGATACCGGCGCCGTCTCGAACTACGTCAGTGCCGCCAAGGAGCGGACGGTCACCGAGTTCGTGCTCCACATCATCCCCGACACGGCGTTCAGCGCCTTCACCTCGGGCGAGATCCTGCAGGTGCTGTTCGTCGCCATCCTGTTCGGGGTTGCGCTCGCGTTGATCGGCGACCGCGGCGAAAAGCTGCTCGGCACGCTCCGCACGCTGACGGCGATCGTGTTCCGCATGGTGCATATCCTGATGTACGCCGCGCCGATCGGCGCGTTCGGCGCGATGGCGTTCACCATCGGCGAATATGGCATCGGCACGCTCGCCAACCTGGCCGAGCTGATCGCCACCTTCTACATCACCGCGCTGCTGTTCGTGGTCGTCGTGCTCGGGCTGGTGGCGCGCGCCGTCGGCTTCTCGCTGTTCGGGCTCGTGCGCTACATCAAGGACGAGCTGCTGCTCGTCCTCGGCACCTCGTCGTCCGAAAGCGCGATGCCGCTGCTGATGGAGAAGCTCGAGCGAGCCGGCTGCCCCAAGCCGATCGTCGGCCTGGTCGTGCCGACCGGCTACTCGTTCAACCTCGACGGCACGAACATCTACATGTCATTGGCCGCGCTGTTCATCGCGCAGGCGACCAACACGGACCTCTCGCTCGCCGACCAGTTGCTGCTGATGGCGGTCGCGATCCTCAGCTCGAAGGGCGCAGCTGGCGTGACTGGCTCGGGCTTCATCGTGCTCGCCGCGACGCTGTCGGTCGTCCCGGCCGTGCCGGTCGCCGGCATGGCGCTGATCCTCGGCGTCGACCGCTTCATGAGCGAGTGCCGCGCGCTCACCAACTTCGTCGGCAATGCCGTGGCGACGATCGTCGTCGCCCGCTGGGAGAAGGCCGTCGACCTCGACCAGCTCCGCGCGGCCTTCGCCGGCAAAGGCGCCGACCTCACCGAGGCCGAGAGCGACCGCCTCCAGATCGAAGGGCGCAGCGACGTCCTGCCCTAGGGCAGCGCGATCAGCGAGATCTGGCGGCCGTAGTCGGGCTCGTCGGCGTGCGTCGTGCGGCGATAGCTGAAGTAGCGGTCGGGCTGGGCGTAGGTGTCCTGGCCCAGCGCCTCGATCACGGCGACGCCGGCGTCGGCGAGACGGCGGGCGACGAAGCCTTCGAGGTCGAACAGATGATGCCCCTCGCGGCCGGGGGTGAAGAAGTGATGATATTCCTCGTCCTGCGCGACGAAGCGCTCGAGGAAGCCGTCGTCGACCTCGTAGGAGCGGCGCGCGATGCAGGGGCCGATCGCGGCGGCGATGCGCTCGCGGCGGGCGCCGAGCGTCTCCATCGCCGCGACCGTATTGGCGAGAACGCCGCCGAGCGCGCCTTTCCAGCCGGCGTGCGCGGCGCCGATGACGCCGGCTTCCGCATCGGCGAACAGAACGGGCGCACAGTCGGCGGTAAGGATGCCGAGCGCCAAGCCGAGGCGGTTGGTCACCAGCGCATCGGCCTGCGGGCGGGCGTCGTCGGGCCAGGCATCGGCCTCGACAACTTGTGGGCTATGAACCTGATGCACGGTGGCGAGCGTCAGGTCGCAGCCGATCGCCTCGACGGCGCGGCGGCGGTTCTCGCGCACCGCCTGCTTGTCGTCGGAGGAGCCGAGGCCGACGTTAAGGCTGGCGAAGAGGCCGATCGAGGCGCCGCCGCTGCGGCCAAGGAAGCCGTGCGGCACGGCCGAGAGCGCGGCGGCGCGGGTGATATCGATCGTCATGCGGCTGCGGTCTCCGGTGCGAACGTCAGCTTCCAGATACGGTCGTCGTCGGCCTGGTCCCCGACCATGAACAGGGTGCGGCCGACCTCGACGAAGCCATAGCGCGCATAGAAGCGCTTGGCGCGCTCGTTCTCGCTCCACACCGACAGATAGACGTCCTCGGCCCCGCGGCGGCGCATCTCGGCGAGCGCCCAGGCCATCAGCGTCGGCGCGATGCCGGCGCCATGGTGGCTGCGGCGGACATAGAGCTGGCGCAGCTCGAGCGCGCGGCGGCCGGTGGCGTCGACGTCGAGGTACAGCGGCCCGACCTTGCAGTAGCCGACCATCGCGCCATCCGCTTCGGCGATCCGCAAGGCGAAGGCCGGATCGGCCATCTCGACCGGCAGGCCGGTGGGGCCGAAGGTCTTATCGAGGAAGGCGTTGAGGTCGGCGTCCGAATAGAGATGGCCGAAGGTCTCGATGAAGGTGTCGCGTGCGAGCACGCAGAGCGCGTCCGCATCGGCAAGCGTCGGGGTACGGTAGCTGATCTCGGTCATCAAAATCCTGCCGGCTTCGGCCATATCGGACCGGTTAGCGCCAAGGCCTTGAACAGGGAACCCATCGCATCGTCGCGGACGAGGCGGTCGGTGCCGGAGCGCAGCAGTTCGGCCTGGGCCGGCGTCGCCCGCGCGGCGAGCGCCGCCGTGCGCTGCGCGATGCCGAGCGCCGTGAGCAGCGCACCCTGGGTCACCGGTCCATATGCGACGGCGGGGGCAGCCGCACGGGCGAGCGTCGTGAAGTCGACGTGCGCAGTGAGATCGGCCTCGCCCGGATCGGCGAAGGGATCGGCGAAAGCGTGTGCCTTCACCGCCTGCAGCGTGTCGCCGAGCGCGGGGCCGGCATGGCCATAGTCGATGACCAGCGCCGCGCCGCCCTGGCTCGCAAGCCGCGCGCCGATCTCGGCGGCGATGGCGGTGCCGGCCGGCGCAAGCTCGTAGATCGAGCCGACCGGCGCGTTCGCGAACTGAGGCGGCACAAGAATGTCGAGCGCGGTCGGGCCGGCGCAGGCGAAGAAGCGGCCCTCGGCATGGCCGACCATGCGCTCGCGCCAGCCGGTCTCGGTGCGCACCAGCTGGCGGATGGGAAGCGCGTCGAAGAATTCGTTGGCAACGAGGAGGAGGGGCACGTCGCCGGGGACGTCGTCCAGACGGTCGTGCCAGTCGGCGTGCGGCACGCGCTTGGCCTGCTCGGCGCGGAGCGCCGGGCTGGTCTCGACGAGGTGGACGCGCGCGGCGGCATGGAAGCCGGGCACGCGCGCGGTCGCGCGCCACAGGTCGGCCATCAGCGTGCCGCGGCCGGGGCCGATCTCGGCCAGCCGGAAGGCGTCCGGCGCCCCGGCGCGCAGCCACAGGTCGGCGAGCCAGAGGCCGATCAGCTCGCCGAACACCTGGCTGATCTCGGGGGCCGTCGTGAAGTCGCCGACACGGCCGAGCGGGTCGCGCGTGGCGTAATAATGCACGAGGCACTCGGCCATGTAGCGGCTGACCGGGATCGGACCGGTCGCCGCGATCTCGCGTGCGAGGCGCTCGCGGAGCGGGGTCACTGCTGTGCGGCCGGCCCCGCGATCGGCTCGACGCGCTCGCGGCGGCGCTTGGATGTGAGGATGAGATAGAGGCCAATGAGGATCAGCGGCAGGCTGAGCCACTGGCCCATGTGGAGGCCGGTGCGGGCGGCGAACTCGGTCAGCTGCGCGTCGGGCTCGCGGAAGAACTCGACGATGAAGCGGAAGCTGCCGTAGCCGACTCCGAAGGCGCCGGCGAGCTTGCCGGGCTGGTAGCGCGCATCGGTCTTCCAGAACAGGAACCAGAGGATCGCGAACAGCACCGGGCCTTCGAGGAAGGCTTCGTAGAGCTGGCTCGGGTGACGCGCATAGGGGCCGCCGCCGGGGAAGACGATCGCCCAGGGCACGTCGGTCGGTCGGCCCCACAGCTCGCCGTTGATGAAGTTGGCGATCCGCCCGAAGCACAGGCCGAAGGGGATGGTGACCGCGACATAGTCGGCGAAGCGCAGGAAGCTGAGCTTGTGCGTGCGGACGAAGCCCCAGATCGCCACGATCACGCCGATCAGCCCGCCGTGGAAGCTCATGCCGCCCTCCCACAGCTTCAGCGCGTCGAGCGGGTTCGCGAGATATTTGTCGAGGTCGTAGAAGAGGACATAGCCCAGCCGCCCGCCGAGGATGATGCCGAGCGTGATCCAGGTGACGAAGCTGTCGATGTGGCGCGCTGCCATCGGCGCGCCGGGGCGCTTCAGCATCCGCAGGATGTACCACCAGGCAACGAGGATGCCGCCGATATAGGCGAGGCTGTACCAGCGCAGCGCGAATGGGCCGATCTGGAAGATGATCGGATCGAGCCCGAGGTCCTGGAACTGGATCGCCGTCTGCGCGAAGTTGATAGGGTCCACCTTTTTCCCCTTTGCCCGCCCTTTGGGGGGCACCATAGTCGGGGCCAATCACAAAGCTAGTGGGGAGATGGGGCGATGACCGAATCGCTCGATGCGTTCCGCGCCGAAGTCCGCGAGTTCCTGGAGGCGAACTGCCCGCCCGAAATGCGCCGGCCGTTCGAATCCGAGGACGACGCGCCATGGGGCGGCCGCAACTTCAAGTGGACCGAGCCGCAGAAGCGCTGGCTCGACGCGATGGCGTCCAAGGGCTGGACGGTGCCGACCTGGCCCAGGGAATATGGCGGTGGCGGCCTTTCGAAGGAGGAGGCCAAGATCCTCGCCGAGGAGATGCGCGCTATCCGCGCACGCCCGCCGGTACAGAGCTTCGGCATCTGGATGCTGGGACCCGCACTGCTCAAATACGGCAGCCACGAGCAGAAGCTCGAGCATCTGCCGAAGATCGCGCGCGGCGAGATCCGCTGGTGCCAGGGCTATTCGGAGCCGGGCGCGGGCTCGGACCTCGCATCCTTGAAGACCCGTGCCGAGGACATGGGCGACCACTGGCTGGTCAACGGCCAGAAGGTGTGGACGAGCTACGCCGACAAGTCGGACTGGATCTTCTGCCTCGTCCGCACGGATTTCAGCGCGACCAAGCACAACGGCATCAGCTTCCTGCTCTTCGACATGGCCTCGCCCGGCGTCAGCACCAAGCCGATCAAGCTCATCTCCGGCTACTCGCCCTTCTGCGAGACCTTCTTCGATAATGTGAAGGTGCCCAAGGGCAACATCGTCGGCGAGCTCAACCGCGGCTGGGACATCGCCAAATATCTGCTCACGCACGAGCGCGAGATGATCGGCGGCATGGACATGGGCGGCGGCGGGCCGCAGCTCGGCCAGCTCGCCGGGCGCCTGATTGGCTCGGACGCCGACGGGCGTCTAGCTGATCCGATCCTGCGCGGCGACATCGCGCGCACCGACATGGACGGGCTTGCCTTCCTTCTAACGATGGAACGGGTGAAGGACGAGGCGAAGGCCGGCCAGGGCGTCGGCGCGCTGTCGTCGATGCTCAAATATTACGGCACCGAGCTCAACAAGCGCCGACAGGAGCTGTTCATGTCGGTCCGCGGCACTGACGGGCTGATGTGGGAAGGCGAGGAGAGTCGCAATGGCGCGCAGGCGCGCAGCTGGCTCCGCAGTCGAGCAAACTCGATCGAGGGCGGCACCAGCGAGGTGCAGCTCAACATCATCGCCAAGCGCGTGCTCGACCTGCCGGGCGCCTGAAGAGAGATAAGGGGAGAATAGCCAGATGGCGTTGGTACTGACCGACGAGCAGGCGATGATCCGCGACTCCGCGGAAGGCTTCTTCGCGGAGAAGGCGCCGGTGTCCGAGCTGCGGCACCTGCGCGATGCGAACGATTCCGTCGGCTTCAGCCGCGAGCTGTGGAAGGCGATGGCCGAGATGGGCTTCGCCGGCATTCTGGTGCCGGAGCAGCACGGCGGCGTCGGGCTGGGCTATGTCGCAGCCGGCCTCGTGCAGGAGGCGATCGGCAAGAACCTGACGCTGTCGCCGATGCTTTCGACCGCGATCCTCGGCGCGACCGCGGTGATGGCAGGCGGCAACGACGAGCAGAAGGCGGCGCTGCTGCCGCAGGTGGCCAGCGGCGACCTGCTGCTCGCGCTCGCCGCCGAGGAGAAGTCGCGGCACGCGCCCAGCTTCATCGAGACGCGCGCCGAGCCCTCGGGCAACGGCTTCAAGCTCACGGGGCGCAAGACCTTCGTGCTCGACGGTCATGTCGCCGACAAGCTGATCGTCGCGGCGCGCACCGCCGGCGAGGCGAGCGACACGACCGGCCTAACGCTGTTCCTCGTCGACCGCCAGGCCGACGGCGTTTCGGTTGACCGCACCATCATGGTCGACAGCCGCAACGCCGCGCGCATCCAGCTCGACGGCGTCCAGGTCGACGGCGCCGACGTGCTCGGCGAGGTCGGCGGCGGCTGGCCGGTGCTCGAACGCGTGCTCGACGCCGGCCGCGCCTGCCTCGCCGCCGAGATGCTTGGGCTGTCGTCGGAAAGCTTCCGCCACACGGTCGACTATCTCAAGCAACGCGAGCAGTTCGGCGTGAAGATCGGCAGCTTCCAGGCGCTGCAGCACCGCGCCGCGCATCTGTTCTGCGAGATCGAGCTGGTGCGTTCGGCGACGCTCCGCGCGCTCCAGGCGCTCGACGAGGGCGGCAACGCCGCGCTGTTCGTCAGCCTCGCCAAGGGCAAGGCCGGCGAGGTGGCGAAGCTCGCGACCAACGAGGCGGTGCAGATGCACGGCGGCATCGGCATGACCGACGAGTTCGACATCGGCTTCTTCATGAAGCGCGCGCGTGCCGCGATGGAAACCTTCGGCGACATCGCCTTCCACGGCGACAGAATGGCGCGGATGATGGGCTATTGAGGCAAAGTCGATACGGTGATCGTTGTTCCCGTGAAGGCGGCGCCCCGGCGAGGCGGACTCCCGGGGTTCGCGCTTTCGCGGGAATGACGATACACTAAGGTGTGAATTCCCTGGGGAGGGAGAGATTATGCTGACCGAGCTCGACAAGGCGCTCGATGCCACGATCGCGGCAATCATCGCGCCGGGCGGACAGCTCGAGGTGACGACGGCGAACATCCGCGGCGCCGAGCTGCCGGTGTTCAAGAACGCGCCGCCGTCGATGCGCGAGTATCTCGCCTTCTTCTTCCAGCAGAACGCCGACAAGGAGTTCGTCGTCTACCGCGACGAGCGCTTCACCTTCGGCCAGATCTACGAGCAGGCGATCCGCATCGCCGCCGCCGCGCAGCAGAAATACGGCATCGCCAAGGGCGACCGCGTGGCGCTCGCCATGCGCAACTACCCCGAATGGATCGCCTGCTTCGTCGGGCTGCTGCACTTGGGTGCGGTGGTCGTGCCGATGAACGCCTGGTGGCAGCCGGACGAGCTGCGCTACGGCGTTGAGGATTCGGGAACCCGGCTGATCTTCGCCGACGAGGAGCGGGCGCGGCGCCTGGCCTCGCTCGCCGGCTTCCACGTCCCGGTCGTCGTGGTGCGTGCCGGCGCTGGCGTGGCGGGCGAACTGGGCTATGCGCGGCTCGAGAAGCTGATGGCCGACGCGCCGGCGGCGCCCTGGTACCTGCCGCCGCTTGGGCCCGAGGACGACGCGACGATCATGTACACCTCGGGGTCGACCGGCAACCCGAAGGGGGCGGTCGCGACGCACCGGTCGGTGGTGCATGGCGCGATGAACTATCTCGTCCAGGGCCTCGCGATGCTCCAGCTCGCGGCCGGCCAGGGCGTCGAGCTGCCGCCGCAGCAGGTGATGCTCTTGAACGTGCCGCTGTTCCACATCACCGGCTCGGTGCCGGTGCTGCTGGTCTCGGTGGCGATCGGGCGCAAGCTCGTCATCATGCACAAGTGGGACGCGGGCGAGGCGCTCAAGCTGATCGAGAAGGAGCGCGCGACCTACTTCGTCGGCGTGCCGACGATGAGCCTCGAGCTGATGCAGCACCCGGACAAGGACAAGTACGACCTCTCGAGCCTGCTCGACATCGCCGCCGGCGGCGCGCCGCGCCCGGCCGAGCATGTCGAGCGGCTGGCGCAGGCCTTCCCCGGCAAGAACCCGGCGATCGGCTACGGCCTCACCGAGACCAACGGCGTCGGCGCCGGCAACCTGCGCGACAACTACCGCAACAAGCCGGCCTCCACCGGCCGCCCCTCACCGCCGATGGTCGAGATGAAGATCGCCGACGATGCCGGCAACCCGCTGCCGGCAGGCGAGATCGGCGAGGTGTGCATCCGTTCGTCCGCCAACGTGCGCGGCTACTGGAACAAGCCGGCCGAGACGGCCGCTGCGTTCACGCCCGACGGCTGGTTCCTGACCGGCGACCTCGGCTACATGGACGAGGACGGCTATCTGTTTATCGTCGACCGCAAGAAGGATATCATCATCCGCGGCGGCGAGAACATCAGCTGTCAGGAGGTGGAAGCCGCGATCTACAACCACCCGGCGGTGGCCGAGGCCTGCGTGTTCGGCCTGCCCGACGAGCGGCTGGGCGAGATCGTCGGCGCGGTCGCGTACCTCAAGCCCGGCGAGCGCGTCGAGCCCGAGGCGCTGATCGACTTCACCCGCAACGATCTGGCGGCGTTCAAGGTGCCGGCGCGGCTGTGGATCAGCGCCGAGCCGCTGCCCAAGCTGGGATCGGCCAAGATCGACAAGGTCTCGCTTCGCAAGCACTACCGCGATGTGTTCACGGCCCGCGAGGCCGCCGAGTAGGAGCAGAACCCATGTTCACGAACATGTTGCAGGGTACCGCCGAGGATTGGGCGCACATCGCCGCCGAGCACGGCAAGCATCAAAAGACGCAGGCGCCCCGGCAGATCATGGAAAGCCTCGCGCGGCTCAAGGACATCGAGGTCGGCTTCGCCGCCGATCAGCTGACGCACAGCCTGATGGCGGCGACGCTCGCCCGCCGCGCGGGCGCCTCGGACGAGGAGGTGGTCGCCGCGCTCTGCCACGATCTCGGCAAGCTGTTCTCGATTCCCAACCACGGCCCGATCGCCGCCGAGATGCTCAAGCCCTACGTCTCGGAAGACCTGTACCACACCATCTACTGGCACCAGGATTTCCAGGGCCGCTACTATTACGACCACCTCGGCAAGCCGACGAACATGCGCGACCGCTTCAAGGACGAACCCTGGTTCGCCACCGCCGAACGCCTCGTCGACGAATGGGACGCCCCCGCCTTCGACCCCAACTTCGACGTCGACCCCCTCGAAAGCTTCGAGCCCGAAGTGACGCGGGTCTTCTCCACCCCGAAACGGATGTAAGCGGCCGGTCGTGGCCACTGTCATATCCCGTTCCAGCGCCGGATGAGCCCGCCCTAGAAATTCCCGCGCACCGAAAACTCGAAGATCGGCCCGATCAGCTGATCGTGGCGCTGGATATAGTCGACCGGAGCGACCGTCCTGCGGCCGGTATAGACGGTGCGGTCGAACAGGTGACGGGCGTTGGACAAATTGCCGACGTCGGCGCGCACGGTCAGGCCGAAGACGTTCTTGTGCTCGACGAAGAAGCCGATCCACCATGGGCCTTCCCAGCTGCGGTAGACCTCGGTCGGATAGTAGTATTTCGCATAGTGGCTGTAGTCGGCGGAGACGCCCCACGCCAGTGGGGTCTCCGGAATGTCGTGGCGCAGCGAAAAATTCGCCCAGCGGTCCATGATGCCGCTGATCGGGCGCTTCTCGCCCGTGAGCGGGTCCTTGACGCGGGTGCGCTCGAAGCCAACCTTCACGTCCAGCTTGGCGCCGGCCCATCCGATCGGCTCGAACTGGATCGTGCTTACGCTCTCGACGCCCAGGCGGCTCGCGCGCGGCAGGTTGCCGATGCCCTCGCCGTCCTCGCCGATCGGAATCACGTCCACGATATCTTCGACACGGTGATACCAGGTGCGCAGGCGCGTCTTGCCCCAGGCGCCGAGCTCGCGGCCGACCTCGGTCTCGATCTCCCAGCTCTGCGGCGGGACGAGGTCGGGATTGCCGGCGTTCTCGCGATCCTGCGTCAGCTTGGGCTGGGCGAGGAAATCATAGAAGCTGATCTGGCCGACGCGCCGGCGCAGCTTGAAGCTGGCATCCCACCCCGCCGCCGGCCGCCATCCCAGCGTGATGCTGCCCTTCGGCCGGAAGAACTTGCGGGCCGGCAGATCGCCGTCCACCCGTTCGAGACGGGAGGTTTCGGCGCCGGCGGCGACCTGCAGGTCGAGGTTGGGCCCGAGCGGGCGGCTGAGCGTTGCAATGCCCTCGTACCGGGTCTCGACGACCTTGCCGGTGCCGTTCGGAAACGGCGCCGCGACAAACTCACCCAGAGGATCGAGTTCGAAGAGCGCGCCCTTCTGGTCGAGCGAGTTGAACGCCCGTTCCAGCGAGAATTGCCAATCGTTGCGTCCGCTTTTCCAGCCATACTCGGCTCGGGCGATGGTTTCGCCGATGCGGGTGTTGCGGCTCAGCCGGAGACCTTGATCCGGGGCTCCGCTGTCGAAGCTGAGCACACGCGTCGTTACCAAGGGCTCATGTTCGAAATGACGCAGCCCGATCAGCTTCAGCCGGCCGGGGCCGAGCGCGAACTCGTAATCGCCGTTGAGGTTGATTTCGTAGCCCTCGAGCTTGGTGACCGTCGTCCGCCGGCGGTTGTCGCCGCTCAGCAGTATTCGACGGTCGCGGTAACGGGCGGGGTTCCAATAGGGGATATAATTGAGGTCGAGGTTGGCGACCGATGAACCGGGGAGATCCAGCGCGAACTTGGCCTCGAGGTTCGCCTGCTCATATTCGGAGTGATAGACCTCGTGCCGCCGCTCGATGACCGTGCCGGCCGCATCCAGGATCTCGATCGGGCCACCGAACGCGCCGCGGCCGTACTGGTTCTTCGCCGACAGCGTATAATCGACCGGCCCGGCCTTGCCGGAATAGCTGACTGAGCCGGCGAGCAGCTCCGGCTCGGCATAATGGGCCCGGAAGACCGGGTTCCATTCGAACTGGCCAGCGGAGGTCTGCTGCGATTTGATCACCACATTGGCGACCTGGCCGGAAAGGCCGGCGATGCCGAGGCTGGCCGCTTCGACGATCTCGATCCTCTCGACATTGCCGGCCGGAACTTTCCGCAGCGCCTCGACCGCGCCACCCGACTTGTTCGTGAGCCGCTGACCGTTGATCAGGACATTCTCGGATGCCTGCCCGAGACCCCGCTCCTCATCGGCGGTGCGGATGGCGAAGCCAGGGACCTGCCGCAGCATGTCGTACGCGTTCTTTGGGGCGAAGCGTGCGAAATCCGCCGGGCTGTAAACCCGTGCCCCTTTTGTCGCGGCGGGCACCGGCGGCGGCACCTTTGCCGGATCGGACGTCGTCTGGGCGCTCGCGTTCTGTGGCGCGGCCCACAGCAAGGCGGCGGAGGCGAGCAGCAACGGACGCAAGTGGGCGGTCATGGAGTCCCCTGTCGACGAAATAGGAGCTTAGTTGCGTAGACGCGGGCGAAAGCCGACCGCGCGAAGCTGGATGAGGCGGTCGGGCGAAGGTAGCGCCGCACCTTCGCTCTTCCGGACCGCGAGCGCATAGTCGGGCGTGACTCCGAGCGCTTTCATTTGCACCAGATCATCGATGCCGATCCGGTGGTAACCGAGCCGCTCGAAGCTCGCGACCCAGGCTGGCGTGACGCCGAGAGACTTGAGCTGAACCAAGTCCGATGCCGGCAGGCGGCCGTAGCCGATGCGCTCGAACCCGGCGACGAAGTCGGCGTCGATTCCGAGCGCCTTCAGCTGCACGAACTCGCTAGCCGGCAGATCGGCATAGCCGAGCCGGACGAAGCCCTGGATGAACTCCGGCGTGATGTTCAGCGCCCGGAATTCCAGCAACGTATCGATCGTCTGCGGGCGGTAGCCGACCCGCGACAGTCCGGCGATATAGGGTGCATCGACACCGACCGCCGTCAGCCCCATCAGCTGCTCGACTGTCGGCACCGGATAGCGTGCGGCGCCCAGCGCCTCGACAGTGCCGCGCCGGGCGTCAACCGCCATCAGGCCAAGCGCTTGATTGGACGTGGGGCGCCTCATCCCGCGACTGACCAGAAAATCCATGAAGCTCGCGTTCGGTGAGAAGCGGCACGTACCAGCGGCCGTCGCGTTGCCGCCATTGCCGGCGCAATCAAGACGCCCTGCCTCTCGCACCAGGGCGAAGCGGACCGGCGTGCTTCCCGAAGCGCGGAACCGACTGATATCGAGCCCCACCAGCTCGCGGGCCGGGAGGTCGGCCGACCATTGGTCGATCCCTTGCCCGGCCTTCCGGAAGCTGGCGTGGATTCCATCATCGCGCTCTGCCGGCTGCAGACTGAAGTGGACGCTGTCGGCGACGTCCGCGGAGCAGGCCGAGGATATCGCGACGCTCGAAACCACGACTGCGGCAAGGAAAGCGAAGAGTCTCGACATGGCATTTCTCCTCGTCATCGTCTGTCAAAGCCTGCCCGTTCGCATGGATCGGAAGTCGGCAGGGGCTTTGCGCTACTTTTGTAGCGTGCTACATTTGTAGCGTCGATGCAAGCCATATTCAGGACCCTGAAAACCTGAGGGCCACTACTAGAGCGCCTATCTGCGAGCGGGTGGCTCCTCTCGCGCAGGATGACGCACATCGGGTTGAGGTTTGCAGCAAGGCGTAGCAGCCGCTAACGCTCTGCGCATGGCTTCCAAGGTCAAGCTTCCGGATATCAGCCGGCGCAAGCTGCTGATCGGTGCCGGCGTCGGTGCCGGGCTCGTCGTCGGCTATCTCGTGTGGCCGCGCGAGCGCGCGCTCAACTGGACGGCCCGTCCCGGCGAGACGGTGGTCAACGGCTGGCTCAAGATCGACACCTCGGGCCGGGTGATCGTCGCGGTGCCGCAGGCGGAGATGGGGCAGGGCGTCTATACCGCGTTGCCGCAGATCGTCGCCGACGAGCTGGGAGCGGACTGGCGGACGGTCGGCGTCGAGCCGGCGCCGCTGCATCCGATCTATGCCAACACCTTCATCAGCGCGGCCGCCGCCGAGGGATTGCCGAGCCTCGTCCAGGGACTTGGGCGCTGGGCGCTGGTCGAGTTGGCGCGGCGCTACGCGATCCAGATCACCGGCGGCAGCACCTCGGTGATGGCGTTCCATGACACGCTGCGGCTGGCCGGCGCCTCGGCGCGCGAACTGTTGTGCCGGGCGGCGGCGCGGCGCTGGGACGTCGACTGGACCGAGTGCGACACGGCGAACGGCTTCGTCGAGCACCAGGGCAAGCGGCTGCGCTTCGCCGAGCTGATCGACGAGGTCGATCCTGACGACGCGCCGGAAGAACCGATGCTGCGCAAAGCGCCGCGGCTGATCGGCCGGTCAATGACGCGGATCGACGTGCCGTCCAAGGTCGACGGTTCGGCACGCTTCGGCCTCGACGTGCGGCTTCCGGGGATGGTGTACGCCGCCGTGCAGAGCGGGCCGGTCGATGGTGCGGAACTGGCGAGCGTCGATGCGGGCGCGGCGCGGCGCCGGCCAGGCGTGATCGACGTGGTCGAGGGGCCGACCTGGGTGGCCGTGGTCGCCGACACCTGGTGGGGCGCGCGCAGCGCGCTCGACGCGGTCAAGGCCCGGTTCGAGCCGTCGGAGACGGTGGCGGCGAGCGCGGCGATCGACAAGGTGCTGCGCGACGCGCTGGCCGGTGACGACGCGAAGGCCTTCCAGGACGAGGGCGACGCCGGCTCGGCGCTCGAAAGCGGCCCCGTCGTGCAGGCGAGCTACGGCGTGCCGTTCCTCGCGCACGCCTGCCTCGAGCCGATGAACGCCACGGTGCGGATCACCGAGAATGGCGCCGAGGTCTGGGCACCGACCCAGTCGGCGACGCTGGTCAACTGGCGCGTGGCCGACGCGCTCGGGCTGTCGGAAGATGAGGTCACCGTCTTCCCGACGCTGCTCGGCGGCGGGTTCGGCCGCAAGGCCGAGGTCGATGCCTGCGTGCAGGCGGCGCTGATCGCGAAACAGGTGAAGCGCCCCGTCCAGCTGATCTGGACCCGCGAGGAGGACACGACCCAGGACAAGTACCGGCCGGCGGCGCGCGCCCAGATGCGCGCGAAGCTCGGGCCGGACAAGCGGATCGCGGCGTGGGACGCGACGATTGCGGTGCCGAGCGTCGGACCCAGCTTTATGTCACGCAACGTGCCGGCGCTCGGTAGCGGTGGCGGCGCGAACGCGCAGGCGCTCGAAGGTGCGCTCGCCATGCCCTACGATATCGGCGCGGTGCGCGTGGCGCATGCCGATGTCGAGACGCCGGTGCCCCTGGGTTTCTGGCGCTCGGTCGGGCACAGCTACACCGCCTTCTTCGTCGAAAGCTTCGTCGACGAGCTGGCGAATGCCGCGGGCGTCGATCCGCTGACCTTCCGCCTGCGCATGCTGGCCAAGTCGCCGCGCCATGCCGAAGTGCTACGCCGCGCGGCGGCCGAGGCCGGGTTCATGGGCGCGGGCGAGGACGGCGTCGCACACGGCATCGCGCTGCACGAGAGCTTCGGCTCGATCGTGGCGCAGGTGGCCGAGGTGGCGGTCAAGGATGGTCAG
>JAEZQR010000157.1 GCA_023413015.1 Pseudomonadota bacterium | reverse complement strand
TCAGGTGCGGATAGACGCCGAGCGCGGCGGCGAAGAACAGCGAACCGTCGCGCGTGTAGCCGTTGAAGAAATAGCGGTCGTAGAAGTTGCGGTCGGTGCCCGCGAAGGCCACCGGCTCGGGCCGCTGGTGGATCGGGAAGTCGTCGGCCTTGGTCAGCATGGTCGCAGCGTGGCACGTCGCGGGCCGCGCGCACAACCTAACGGGAGGATGAGGCTTTCAGGCGAGCCGGTGCGGCGTCGGATCGCCATGCTCGGCGATCAGCGTGCGGCGCGCCTCGTCGAAACAATGCTGCACGCGGCGCTGCCAGGTGCGCTCGGCCACCGCCGGCACATGTGCGCGCAGTTCGGCCGCGAGGCTCTCGAACGAGCGGCGCGCCACCTGCGAGGCCAGGTCCACGGGGTCGATCGGGCCGGGTTCGGCCGCCTCTCCGCGTACCCATTCGGCAAGCAGGCGAACCGCACGGGCGCGCTGACGGAAGTCGAATTCGTCGAGCCGCGCGCACTCCCGCTCCTGCTTCCGGGCCATCATGCGTGCGAGATCGAGTGCCATGGAAGACGCCTCCCGCTTGTCATATCGAACCTCGGGAGGCCGACGACAAGTTCCTCGCAGGAGAGCCCTCGGCGCAGCGCGACCGAAGCCGAAAATAAAACGGCCCGCGCCTTCGGGGGGTGAGGCGCGGGCCGGTTATCTTGTCCGTCAGAGCGGGGGGCTTAGATGACGGACATGAGACAGAACCGCCGACCCGCAAAGTGGTTCCCGAGAAAATTCGAGCTTCGAGAAATTTCCTGAAAGGCGTGCATTCGACCGCCAAGCCACGAGCCCCAAACGCAAATCGGCCCGCGCTATCGGGGGGCTGAGCGCGGGCCGAAATTGCTGTCCGTCAGAGCGGGGGGCTTGGATGACGGACATGAGGCAGAACCCATGATCAATGTCTTGGTTCCCTGGTTGCCGGGGTGCGACAGAATGGTCGAACCTGGCGACATTTGCCGCGTTAAACCGCTCGTCCCACTATGTCTGACGTCAACTGGACAAAATCGCCGGCATATGTTCACACCGCGTCGTGGCGGAAGGAACCATGACCATGGCTGAGGCCGATCTCGACCTCACCGCGTGCGATCGCGAGCCGATCCGCATCCCCGGCAGCATCCAGCCACACGGCGCACTGCTGGTGGCGCGTGCCGACGACCTCGTGATCGAGCAGCACAGCCTCAACGCCCAGGATATCCTCGGCCTCGATGCGCCGCCGCACGGGCGCCCGCTCGGGGCGCTGCTGCCCCACGGCGGCAAGGCGCTGGCGGCCGAGATCGCCGAATGGGCGGCGAGCGGCGAGCCGGCCTATCTGCGCTCGCGCGAGCTTGGCGGGCGCCGTTTCGACATCAACGCGCATCACTCGGGCGACCGGCTTCTCGTCGAATTCGAGGAGGCGCCCGATCAGGAACTCGCCTCGCTCGAACGGCTCTATCCGCGGCTGCGCCTCTTCCTCGACGAGCTTCAGTCCCTCGACACCGTCCCGGCCGTGAACGCGGCGGCGGCGCGCATGGTGCGCGAGCTGACCGGCTTCGACCGCGTGCTGATCTACCGCTTCGACGACAACTGGAACGGCAATGTCGTCGCGGAGGACAACAACGGCCGGCTGCCCAGTTACCTCGACCTGCGCTTCCCTGCGTCCGATATCCCGGCGCAGGCGCGCGACCTCTACCGCCTCAACCGGCTGCGCATCATCCCGGATGCGAACTACACGCCCGTCCCGATCGTGCCGGCACGCGACACGCCGCTCGACCTCAGCCTATCGGTGCTGCGCAGCGTCTCCCCCGTGCACTGCCAGTATATGCGCAACATGGGCACGCCGGCGTCGATGTCGGTCTCGCTGATCATCGACGGCGAGTTGTGGGGGTTGATCTCCTGTCATAATTCGAGCCCGCGCCGCGTGCCGGCGCATGTGCGCGCCGCCTGCGAGTTGCTGGCCCAGATGCAGGCGGCGCAGATCGCCGGCCTCACGCGCATGGAGGAGACGCGCCAGCGTCTGCGCCTGAAGTCGATCCAGACCCTATTGCTCGCCAGCATGGCGGAAGAGGGCGGCGTGCTTGGAGGGCTCGCCAAGCGACCGATCGACCTGCTCGACTTCGCCAATGCGCACGGCGCGATCATCGCCACCGGCGACGGCTATGAAGCGATCGGCGTCACCCCGAACGAGGCGCAGATCGAATCGCTGCTCGGCTGGCTCGAAATCCGCGGTTCGCCCGACGTGTTCTTCACCAACGAGGTCGGCCGCGTGCTGCGCGGGATCGACGGGTTGGCGAAGACGGCGAGCGGGCTGCTCGCCATCTCGATCTCGCGCCTTTACCCAAGCTACGTCGTCTGGTTCCGGCCCGAGGTCGTCGAGACGGTGACCTGGGGCGGCGACCCGCGCAAGCCCGCCGGGGGCGAACCCGGCCGCCCGCTGACGCCCCGCACCTCGTTCGAGCAGTGGCGCGAGCAGGTGCGTGGCCATGCGCTGCCCTGGCGTCCGAGCGAGGTCGAGGCGGCGCGCGAGCTGCGCAACGCGATCCTGGGCGTCGTGCTGCGGCAGGCGGAGGAGCGCGCGCAGCTCACCGACCGGCTGGAGCGCAGCAACAAGGAACTCGAAGCCTTCTCCTACTCGATCAGCCACGATCTGCGCGCGCCCTTCCGGCACATCGTCGGCTTCGCCGAACTGTTGCAGGACCGCGAGAAAAACCTCGATCCTCGCTCGCGCCACTATCTCGATAACATCATCGATGCCGCGAAGTCGGCCGGGCGGCTGGTCGACGACCTGCTGAGCTTCTCGCACATCGGGCGCGCCAGCCTCGCCTCCACCCGCGTCGACATGAACAAGGTCGTCGCCGAGGTGCGACGCCTGTTCGAGCATGAGACCGAGGGCCGCGCGATCGAATGGCAGGTCGACGACCTGCCGGTGGCGATCGGCGATCCGCCGATGCTGCGACAGGTGATGGCGAATCTTATCGGCAACGCGGTCAAATATAGCCGCGGACGCGAGCCGGCCGTCATTGTCGTGTCTGCGACAGACGAGGGCGACGAGGTCGTCTACGCGGTGCGCGACAATGGCGTCGGGTTCGACATGGCCTATGCGCACAAGTTGTTCGGGGTTTTCCAGCGCCTACATCGTGTTGAGGAGTTCGAAGGCACCGGTATAGGCTTGGCGATCGCCAAGCGCGTCATCGAACGGCACGGCGGGCGCATCTGGGCCGACGGAAAGGTCGGCGCAGGCGCCACCGTCAGCTTCGCGCTGCCGAAGAATGGGAGAAGTGAAGAGTAATGGCCAATTTACGTCCCATCCTTCTGGTCGAGGATAATCCCAAGGATCTGGAACTCACGCTCGCCGCGCTCGAGAAGTGCAGCCTGGCGAACGAGATCGTCGTGGCGCGCGACGGTGCGGAGGCGCTCGACTATCTCTACCGCCGCGGCGACTATGCCGAGCGCCACGTCGGCGACCCGGCGGTGGTGCTGCTCGACCTGAAGCTGCCGAAGGTGGACGGCCTCGAGGTGCTCGAGACGGTCAAGAACGACTCCGAGATGCGCGCCTTCCCGATCGTGATGCTCACCTCCTCGCGCGAGGAAAGCGATCTGGTTCGAAGCTATCAGCTTGGCGTCAACGCCTTCGTGGTGAAGCCGGTCGACTTCGGCGAGTTCTTCGAGGCGATCCGCGATCTCGGCGTATTCTGGGCGATCCTCAACGAACCGCCGCCACGGGTGGGTGTTCCAGCACGGTGAAGCAAGTCCGAATCCTCCTCCTTGAAGACAGCGAGGTCGACGCCGAGCTGCTCTGCGAGCAACTGCGGCGCGGAGGGTTCGAGTGCGACATCGCCCGCGTCGCCGACCGCGATGCGTTCGTCCGCTCGCTCGAGCGGGGAAACCACGACCTCATCCTCGCCGATTATTCGCTGCCGAGCTTCGACGGCGGCAGCGCGCTGAAGCTCGCCCGCGAGAAGGCGCCGCATACGCCCTTCATCTTCGTCTCCGGCGTGATGGGCGAGGAGCGCGCGATCGAGTCATTGAAGCAGGGCGCCACCGACTATGTGCTGAAGCAGCGCCTCCAGCGCCTGCCACACGCGGTCGAGCGCGCGCTGCACGAGGCGCAGCTGGAAGAGGAGCGCCGCCGCGCGGACGAGCGCACGCGCATGCTCGTCGCCGAGCTGAACCACCGCGTGAAGAACCTGCTGGCGCTCGTCTCGGCGGTGGCGGCGATGACCTTCCGCCACAGCAATTCGCTGCAGACCTTCCAGGAAGCCTTCCAGGGCCGGCTCCAGACGCTGTCGGAGGCGCACTCGCTCGTCTTCCAGAACGAATGGCGCCACGCGCCGCTCGACGATCTGATCGACCGGTCGCTCACCGCGTTCGATACCGCCGGCGAGAGCATTACCGTCGACGGCCCCGACGTCTCGATCCCGCCGCGCCATGCGATGACCTTAGCGCTGGTATTTCACGAGCTCGCCACCAACGCTTTCAAGTACGGGTCGCTGAGTGAGCGCAAGGGCCGGGTCAGGCTCGACTGGAAGGTGACCGCCGATGGCACCGGTCCCGAGATCCACCTCGACTGGGCCGAGTCCGACGGACCGCCCGTCACCACGCCCGACAGCAAGGGCTTCGGCACCCTGCTCATCGAACGCAGCGTCCGCAGCGAGCTCGGCGGCCGCGCCGTGTTCCACTACGGCGCCGATGGCTTCCGCTGCCACATCCGCTTCCCGGCCCCCTGGCTGTCCGACGAGAGCCG
>JAEZQR010000143.1 GCA_023413015.1 Pseudomonadota bacterium | reverse complement strand
GTTGCCGGCCTCGGCCAGCACCTGCCCTGACGGCGCAACGACCACCGCACCGATCGGCACCTCGCCCCGCGCCAGCGCTTCCTGGGCTTGGTCGAGCGCTCGCACCATGGCGGCGGAGGGAGGGAATGGACCGGTCACGGTCCGAGCGTTAGCGCCGCATCCCGAAAAGAAAAGGCTCGCGCATGTGCGCGAGCCTCAAAGAGCGCCGATCAGGTGGCAGCGGATGACTGCGGCGACCGAGACCGTGTGGACGCCTCGGGCCCAAAATAACCAGCGGCGTCGGCAGGCGGGTTCTGATTCGCCCAACCCTTCCCTGCAATCCTATCCGACCGGCGGGCCGTTCAGCCCGCCGGTCGGCGAATTCCGGTTACTTGCTGGTATTGCCGCTGTCCGAGCCGGCCGGCTTGACGTCGACGGTCGGCAGCTTGATCTGCTCTTCCTTGGTCTTCACGTCGACGTCCGGAAGCTTCACGGTTTCCGTCGTGGTGCCGACGTCCACGTCGGCGGTATCGACGTCCACCTTCGGCACCGAACCACCGGTCGCCTGAACATCGATACTCGGCGCCTTCAGCTCACCCCGGGTGTCGACGTTGAACAGGCCCAAGGCAAAGGCGATCACCGCCAGCACGGCGACGACCACCAGGATGATGACGATAGAGCGACCTGCGCCGCCACGACCATCGGCCATTGCGTTTCCTCCTCCATTATACGGCCGCGCGAGGTTCGCCTGACGGGCCGATTGAACAGGAAGCGTAACGTCCGTTCGGTGCTTATGGTTTCACGAAAGGCGCGCAGCCGAAGCAGCTGCGCGCCTTGCCAGCCTCAGCTCGCAGCCGCTTGGCGCGAGGCACGCTTGCGCTCGTGCGGGTCGAGGTGGAGCTTGCGGAGGCGGATCGACTTCGGCGTTACCTCGACGAGTTCGTCGTCGTCGATATAGGCGATCGCCTGCTCGAGCGTCAGCCGCTTGGGTGGGGTTAGCCGCAGCGCATCGTCCTTGCCGCTGGCGCGGAAGTTGGTGAGCTGCTTTGACTTCAGCGGATTGACCTCGAGGTCCTCCTGCTTGGCGTTCTCGCCGACGATCATGCCCTCGTAGATCGGCTCGCCCGGCGCCACCATGAGCTGGCCGCGCTCCTCGAGGTAGCCGAGCGCATATCCCACCGCCTCACCGGTCGAGTTCGAGATCAGCACGCCGTTGAGGCGGCCCGAGATCGGGCCCTTGTACGGGCCGTAGCGCTCGAACACCCGGTTCATGATGCCGGTGCCGCGCGTGTCGGACAGGAACTCGCCGTGATAGCCGATCAGGCCGCGCGAGGGTGCGGAGAAGGTCAGACGCACCTTGCCGCCGCCCGACGGCCGCATGTCGGTCATTTCGGCCTTCCGGAGCGCCATCTTCTCGACGACGGTGCCCGAATAGGCCTCGTCGACGTCGACGACGACGGTCTCGTACGGCTCGGTGCGGTTACCCGCCTCGTCGGTGCGGAAGATCACGCGCGGGCGGCTGATGCCGAGCTCGAAGCCCTCGCGGCGCATCGTCTCGATCAGCACGCCGAGCTGGAGCTCGCCGCGGCCGGCGACGTCGAAGCTGTCCTTGTCGGCCGACTCGGTGATGCGGATCGCCACGTTCGATTCCGCCTCGCGGAACAGGCGGTCGCGGATCATGCGGCTCGTCACCTTGGTGCCCTCGCGGCCCGCGAACGGCGAATCGTTCACCGCGAAACGCATAGAGAGCGTCGGCGGATCGATCGGCTGCGCATGCAGCGGCTCGGTCACGGACGGCTCGGCGATGGTGTTGGCGACGGTGGCGGCGGTGAGGCCCGCGATCGACACGATGTCGCCTGCCTGCGCTTCCTCGACCGGCACGCGCTCAAGGCCGCGGAACGCCATGATCTTGGTGGCGCGCCCGGTCTCGACGACGTTGCCATCCGGGTCGAGCGCGTGGATCGGCATGTTCATCTTGAGCGTGCCGCTGGCGATCAGACCGGTGAGGATTCGGCCGACGAAGTTGTCGCGGTCGAGCAGCGTCACCAGGAATTTGAACGGGCCGTCGGCATCGGCCTTCGGCGCCGGAACATGACTGACGATCGTCTCGAACAGCGGCGACAGGTCGCCCTCGCGCACGTCGGCATCGCGGCCGGCGTAGCCGTTGCGGCCCGAGGCGAACAGCACCGGGAAGTCGAGTTGCTCGTCGTTGGCCTCAAGGCTGACGAACAGGTCGAAAACCTCGTCGAGCACTTCCTGCGCACGCGCGTCCGAACGGTCGATCTTGTTGACGACCACGATCGGACGCAAGCCGAGTGCCAGCGCCTTGCCGGTGACGAACTTGGTCTGCGGCATCGCGCCTTCGGCCGAGTCGACGAGCAGGATCACGCCATCGACCATCGACAGGATGCGCTCGACCTCGCCGCCGAAGTCGGCGTGGCCCGGCGTATCGACGATGTTGATGCGCGTGCCCTGCCACTCGATCGAGGTGCACTTGGCGAGAATGGTGATCCCGCGCTCCTTCTCGAGGTCGTTCGAATCCATCGCGCGCTCGGCGACGCGCTGGTTGTCGCGGAAGGTGCCGGACTGGCGGAACAGCTGGTCGACGAGCGTGGTCTTGCCGTGGTCGACGTGCGCGATGATAGCGATATTGCGCAGGTTCATTGAATTGCCCTGTTACGAAAAGAGCCGGGCGCTCCCCACGAGCGCTCCGGCTGGATTGCGGGCGCATATAGTGGATTTGCTGCATCGCAACAAGGTGATGCGTCGGCTACTTCGCGCCGCACTCCCACGGCTCGCCGCGAAAGGCGTCGGCAAGGTGGTCGGCGAGCGCCCGAAGCTTGGCCGAGGTCTGCCGCCCCGGCGGATAGACCAGCCGGATGTCGCGCCGGCGCGCCGTCTGCTCGGGCAGCAGGATCTCGAGCCGGCCCTGATCGACGAGCGGCCCGACGATGAAGGTCGGCATCGACACGAGCCCCAGGCCGGCCGCCGCTGCCTCAGCGAGCGCGGTGCCGTTGTTGGCGCGCATCCGCTCGGGTCCGCGGAAGACGCGCGGGCCGGCCGGGGTGTCGAACCGCCACTGCTCGTCCGCGGAGCGGTTCGAATAGACGAGACAGGGGTATCTGGCGAAGTCCTCGACCGTCCTTGGGCGTCCGTGACTGTCCAGAAGCGCGGGTGCGCCGGCGACCACCGTGCGCGACGAACCGAGCACGCGCGAGACCAGGCTGGAGTCGGCCGGTCGGGGACCAACCCGTACCGCGACGTCGAAGCCTTCGGCCACGAGATCATGGGTCCGGTCGTCGAGCGCGAGGTCGACGACGATGCCGGGGTGCGCGGCCATGAAGGCGGCAACCGCCGGCGCCACATGGCTCAGCCCGAACGACATGGGGGCTGCCAACCGGATCGTGCCGGAGAGCGAACCGCCGAGCGTCGACACCGCCTCTTCCGCTTCGCGCGCGGTTTCCAGCAGCTGGGTGACACGCGCATAGTAGGCTGCGCCGGCCTCGGTGAGCGACAGGCTGCGCGTGGTCCGGTGGAGCAGCTTCACGCCAAGCCGCGTTTCAAGCTCGGTCAGACGACGCGACAGGCGCGACTTCGATGTGTCGAGCCGCTTGGCGGCAGCGGTGAAGCTTCCTGCCTGCACGATACAGGCGAACAGCTCCATATCCTCAAGGCGACCGCTCATTGTTACGATATTTGCAACAGTGTTTTCGACAACGCCAGCTTTATCGCGCGCGCAGCAACACCGATATCGATGCAGAGCCGATCAGGAGGCAAGCATGACCAAGATTCTGGTGCTTTATTATTCGAGCTACGGCCACATCGAGCAGATGGCGCAAGCCGTGGCCGAGGGCGCGCGCGGCGTCGAAGGCGTGGAAGTCGCGCTGAAACGGGTGCCCGAGCTGGTGCCCGAGGAGGTCGCGCGCAACTCGGGCATGAAGCTCGAGCAGGACGCACCGATCGCCTCGCCGACCGAGCTCGGCGACTATGACGCGATCATCATCGGTACGCCGACCCGCTTCGGCAACATGGCGGCGCAGATGAAGAACTTCCTCGACCAGACCGGCGGCCTGTGGGCGCAGGGGACGCTGATCGGCAAGGTCGGCAGCGTCTTCACCTCGACCGCCAGCCAGCACGGCGGACAGGAGACGACGCTCACCGCCACGCATACGGTGCTGCTGCATCACGGCATGATCATCGTCGGCCTGCCCTACAGCTATGCCGGCTTGACGCGGATGGACGAGATCACCGGCGGCACCCCCTATGGCGCCTCGACGGTCGCGGGCGCCGACGGTTCGCGGCAGCCGAGCCAGAACGAACTCGACGGCGCCCGCTTCCAGGGCCGCCACGTCGCCGAAATCACCGCGGCGCTCACCCGCGGCAGAGGAGCCTGAACATGCTTTACATACGCAAGAGCGAGGAGCGTGGACGCGGCGAGCACGGCTGGCTCTCCGCCCGCCACAGCTTCTCCTTCGCCAACTATCACGACCCGCGCTTCCGGGGCTTCCGCCACCTCCTCGTGATCAACGAGGACCGCGTCGCCCCCGGCGCCGGCTTCCCGACGCACCCGCACAACGACATGGAGATCGTCACCTACATCGTCGAAGGCGAACTCGCCCATAAGGACAGCCTGGGCACCGGCTCGACGATCAAGCCCGGCGAGATCCAGCGCATGTCGGCGGGCACGGGCATTCGGCACAGCGAATTCAACGCCAGCGAGGACAAACCCGTCCATCTGCTGCAGATCTGGATCGCCCCCGAGCAGGCGGGCCTCCAGCCGTCCTACGAGCAGAAGGCGCTGCCTGCGTCCGACGGCACGGCGCGCCTCGACCTGATTGGTGCGCGCGAGCCGGACGAAACGGCGGTCACGATCCATCAGGACACGCGCCTTTACCGCGCGCTGGTGCCCGCGGGCCAAAGCCTGAACGTGCCGCTCAACGAGGGGCGCCACGCCTGGGTGCAGGTGGTAAAGGGCAAGGGCCGCGTGAACGAGGCGGTCATCCAGGCCGGCGACGGCGTCGCGGCCAGCGAGCAGAAGGACCTGACGCTCACTGCCGACGAAGACATCGAGGCGCTGGTCTTCGATCTTGCCTGAAGCAGGAAGCCCTCCTGGATTTCCAGGAGGGCTTTTTGTTCACGCCGCCTCGGCCTCGCCGTAGCGGGGATAGTCGACATAGCCCTGCGGGCCTGGCGAGTACCACGTCCGCACCTCCCACTCCGCGAGCGGCAGGTCGCTCTTCAGCCGCTCGACAAGATCGGGATTGCTGATGAACGGCCGGCCGAACGCAATGCCGTCGGCACGCCCGCTCGCCACCGCCTCGATCGCCTCGGCGCGCGTATACTCGCCATTCAGGATCAGCGGACGGCGGAACACCTCGCGGACATGCGGGCTCACTGGCGGCACATCGCTCTTGCCGAACGTGCCCTCGGCACGCTGTTCGCGCAACTCGAGGAAGGCGATGCCCCGGCTCTCCAGCATCCGCGCCGCAGCCGTGAACAGCGCCACCGGATCGCTGTCATCGACGCCTTGGCTCTCACCGTTCGGCGAAAAGCGTAACGCCGTCCGGTCAGCACCGATCTCGGCAACCACCGCGTCGACGACTTGCGTAAGAAAGCGGATGCGATTCTCGACGCTGCCGCCATATTCGTCGGTCCGGCGATTGGTGTTGTCGCGCAGGAATTGGTCGATCAGGTAGCCGTTGGCGCTGTGGATCTGCACGCCGTCGAACCCGGCGCGGATCGCGTTGCGCGCGGCGCGGGCGTAATCGGCTACGACGCCCTTGATCTCCTGCGTCGTCAGCGGCCTCGGCGCCGCATAGTCCTTGCGCTTGCCCTCGCTGAGGTAGGTACGCACCCCACCCGGCGCCGGCAGGTCGGACGACGACACCGGCGGCTCGCCGCCGAGGAAGTCGGGGTGCACCAGCCGGCCCATGTGCCAGAGCTGGAGGAAGATGCGCCCGCCGGCGTCGTGCACGGCCTTCGTGATCGGCTTCCAGCCTTCCACCTGCGCCTCTGACCAGATGCCGGGCGCGTCGACCCAGCCCAGCCCCTGCCGGCTGATGCCCGTCGCCTCGCTGATGATGAGGCCGGCGCCGGCGCGCTGGCGGTAATAGTCGATCATCAGCGGCTGCGGCACGCCCTCGGCATTCGCCCGGCCGCGGGTGAGCGGCGCCATGAGGACGCGGTTGGGTGCCTCGATGGCCCCCAGACGGATGGGATCGAAGAGTGTCGGCATGAGAATCTCCCACTAATTCACGTTCCACCCCGACGTGGCGACGGGTGGACGGCTCGACACCTGCCTGCCACAGCATCGCTGCCATGCGCGACCGACAAAAGATTGAGGGATGAAAAGCCGCTCTATCGCCTTCCCGATGCTCCTGACCGGCAGCGCCATCCTGTCGGCGGGCCCGTTGCTCGTGCGACTGGCCGATGTCGGGCCGATCCAGTCGGCTTTCTGGCGGGTGGGTCTGGCGATCGCGCCGCTGTTCCTGCTCGCGCGGCTGACGGCGGTACCCAGGCCAGCTGAGCGCGCCGCCACGCACCTGGGCTGGTTCATCGCCGCCGGCTTCTTCTTCGCCGCTGACCTCGCCGCCTGGCATCTCGGCATCGAGCGCACCACGCTCGCCAACTCGGCGCTGTTCGCCAACGGC
This sequence comes from Pseudomonadota bacterium, assembly GCA_023413015.1. Classification (GTDB taxonomy): domain Bacteria; phylum Pseudomonadota; class Alphaproteobacteria; order Sphingomonadales; family Sphingomonadaceae; genus Sphingoaurantiacus. The sequence continues at coordinate 6,866 of JAEZQR010000143.1, read as the reverse complement.
GTCAGCTTCCTCTATCCGCTGTGGGGCTTCGCCGTCGCCCGGACATGGCCCAGTCCGCGCGCCGGCGGCGCGCTGCTGCTCGCGGCAACCGGGCTGGCGCTGCTGATGGGCCTGTCCGCCGACGTCTCGCCACGCCATCTCGCCGGCGACCTGCTCTGCCTGCTCGCCGCCCTCTTCTACACCGGCTACCTGATCGTGATGGACCACGCGCGCGGCGCGACCTCGGCCCTGTCGGCGCTGGCGCGCTCCACGCTCGCCAGCAGCCTCATGCTGCTGCCTATCGCCTATCTCGCACCGGGCGCCTTCTGGCCGCAGGATTGGACGCCGCTCCTGCTGCTCGCGCTCGGGAGCCAGGTGCTCGGCCAGGGCCTGATCATCTTCGCCCTGCCCCACCTGTCGCCGCTGGCTTCCGGGCTCGGGCTGCTCGTCCAGCCGCTGCTGTCGGCGGCGTTCGGCTGGTTCTGGTTCTACGAGCGGCTGGGCTTTGCCGAGGCGCTGGGCATGAGTGCGATCCTGGCCGCCTTGGTGCTCGTGCGGCTGCCCGAGCGGCGGGCGTTGGCCTGATCGGTCGTTACGCGCTATTCAGAGATCATGCGGGAGCCATCTTCGCCGGCACGCGAATTGCTCGTCCTCCGTCGGCCGGAGCGACTGACCCCGTGGCAATCGATCGCGATCCGCGTCGGCCTCGTGCTGCTGCTGGTCGGCATCGCGCTGGCCGGACACTGGTTCGACCGCGACGGCTTGCGCGACAATGTCGACGGACAGATCAGCTTCGTCGATGTCGTCTACTTCACGATGATCACGATCACGACCGTCGGCTACGGCGACATCGTACCCGTGACCGAGACAGCCCGGCTGTTCGACACGCTGGTCGTCACCCCCATCCGCATCTTCGTCTGGCTGATCTTCCTCGGAACGGCCTATACCTTCGTGCTGCGGCGCACCTGGGAGCGATGGCGGACGCGCATGATCGAGCGAAACCTGTCTGATCACATCATCGTCTGCGGTTTCGGCAACGGTGGCTCAGCCACGGTTACCGAGCTGTTGCACAAGGACTGCGATCCGAAGCGGATCGTGGTGGTCGACTTGGACGAGGAGCGCGTCGCCGCTGCCATTGCGGCCGGCGTGCTGGCGATAAAGGGAGATGCGACACGCAATGCGACGCTTTCGGCGGCTGGTATCGAGCGGGCGTCGGCTGTGCTCGTCTCGCCCGGCCGCGATGACACCACCGCACTCATTGTGCTGACGGCCCGCCAGCTCAGCCGAAGCGTGCGGATCAGCGCCAGCGTGCGCAACGAGGAGAATGAGGACCTCGTGAGCCAAGCGGGCGCCGACACCGTGATCAACCCGATCAGCTTCGGCGGCCATCTGCTCGCCCAATCGATCTCGGGTGGCCATGCCGTCGAATATCTGCACGATCTGGCAACGGCCGGCGGCCGCGTCGTCCTGCGCGAGCGGCCGGTGGCGCCGGACGAGATCGGCCGGTCGCTCGCCGATCTTGGAACCGGCTTGGGCGTGCGTATCCTGCGCAACGGCAACACGCACGGCTTCTGGGAGGCAGCGGCGAGCCATCTCGAAGCTGGCGACATCGTCATCGAGGTCGTTCCGACCACCGACGCCGCCTAACTACCGAGCAGCTGCTACCCATCTCCCAGTACTGAACCTGGGTCAGTAAAGCGGCCTACCAAGCCGTTGTGCGCCATAGTTACGCACTCATTCACTTTATAGATGCTTTTGTGACGTCAATGCATTAGGGGGCGTCCGAGCTCTGCCGAGGGGGGCAGGGCTTATCAGGGGCTAAATCCATGGGTAGGCTTGGCTTGCTGCTGGCAGCGGGCATGCTGCTGTCGGCCTGTGCCGCACAGATGACCGCGCACACGATTGAGTTCGGTGTACCACGCGACATGCATGGCGAGCCGCTGCTCACCCGCGCCGCACGTTAGGGGCGACGAGGCGGCTGAGCCTGCCCTTGTCAGGACAAGCGCTTGCCGATCTCTGGCATCACCGGCTGACCATAGGCGTCGCGCGGCACATAGCCGTGCGTCATGCTCGCTGGTGCCGTCGTGCAGCCCGCCAGCAGCCCATACAGCACCGCCGCCAGAACCACTCTGCCCATCAAACCCTCCCCGCTCATGCGGCGCCCATGCTGCGCCGTCCGGCGCTAGAACGCTGTGGGCCGGAAAAGGTTCAATTCCGTAATGAAGGTCGGCCGCTAGAAGACGACCGATCGTCAGACGCAGCTGTGCGCTCAGGTCTTTCCCTGAACTGGCCACTTGGCAGCCAGCTTGGCGAGTTCTGCCGTTCCGGCTGGGCCGCGTCAGCTGACGCGGCCCAGCCGGTGGAAAAGGTTTGCGTACTTGATGCTGTCCGGTCCATCGGGGGCGGTCTTCAGGTAATGCGCCAGCGCCTCGCGCATCAGGCGGAAGTCGTCGGTCGAGAAGACCGCGCGCGGTCTTGCCTCAATGGTCATCGCTTGTGTCCTCCTTCCCTCAGGTGGTGGCTATTGCCGCCGGCTCGCGGACCGGCTCATGCGCTGTTGCCTTTGCTCTGACCCGATATTCGTGGAGCAATGGCTCGGTGTAGCCGTTCGGCTGGGTCACGCCCTCAAATACCAGCGCCCGGCCGGCCTGGAAGGCGAGACTCGCGTCGAGATCGGGCGCCATCGGCGCATAGGCGGGATCGTCCGCGTTCTGCGCGTCGACCTTGGCGGCCATGCGCTTGAGGGCGCCCTCGACCTCGCCCGGCGTGCAGACCCCGTGCAAAAGCCAGTTGGCCATGTGCTGCGATGAAATCCGGAGCGTCGCGCGGTCCTCCATGAGGGCGATGTCGTTGATGTCGGGCACCTTCGAGCAACCGATGCCCAAGTCGATCCAGCGCACAACGTAGCCGAGGATCCCCTGCGCATTGTTGTCGAGCTCGCGACGGACCTCGCCCGGAGACCAGTTCCTGCCGTCAGCGAGCGGAAGGGTCAGCAGGCTGTCGAGCGACGGGATCGCCTGACCCTTAAGCTGCTCCTGAACGGCGAAAACATCGACCTGGTGATAGTGCGTCGCGTGAAGCGTTGCTGCCGTGGGCGACGGGACCCAGGCCGTGGTGGCGCCCGCCTCCGGATGCGCGATCTTCTGGGCGAGCATGTCGGCCATCATGTCGGGCGCGGCCCACATGCCCTTGCCGATCTGCGCACGGCCCGACAGCCCGTGCGCCAGCCCGATCCGCACATTGCGGTCCTCGTAGGCCTTGATCCAGGCGCTCGACTTCATCTCGCCCTTGGGCACCATCGGCCCGGCGTGCATCGAGGTGTGGATCTCGTCGCCGGTGCGGTCGAGAAAGCCGGTGTTGATGAAGACGATGCGGTTTTTGACCGCCGCGATGCAGGCAGCGAGATTGGCCGACGTGCGCCGCTCCTCGTCCATCACGCCCACTTTCAGCGTGGAGCGCGGCAGGTCGAGCAGGTCCTCGATCGCGTCGAACAGCCGGTCGGTGAACGCGACCTCGTCGGGCCCGTGCATCTTCGGCTTCACGATGTAGATCGAGCCGGTGCGGCTGTTAACGAAGCGGCCGAGCCGTTTGAGGTCGTGAAGCGCGATCAGGCTGGTGACGATGCCATCGAGGATACCCTCGGGCGCCTCCGCGCCGTCGGCGAGGCGCACGACGGGCGTCGTCATCAGGTGGCCGACATTGCGCACGAACAGCAGGCTGCGCCCCTTGAGCGTCAGGATGCCGCCGTCGGGGGTGACATAGTTGCGGTCGGGATCGAGCGCGCGGGTCATGGTGCGCCCGCCTTTCTCGAAGCTCGCCTTGAGATCACCCCGCATCAGCCCGAGCCAGTTGGCATAGGCCGCCACCTTGTCCTCGGCGTCGACAGCGGCGACCGAGTCCTCAAGGTCGACGATGGTGGTGAGCGCGCTCTCAAGCAGAACGTCGGCGAGCCCGGCCGGGTCGTCGCGGCCGATGACATGCGCGCGGTCGATCGCCAGCTCGATGTGAAGGCCGTTGTTCTTCAGAAGGATCGCCGACGGGCTCGCGGCATCGCCGCGGTAGCCAACGAAGGCTTGGGGGTTGCGGAGCGCCGGCCGGAGTGACCCATCCTCGACCCGCCACCCATCGACGTCGGCATGGCGCCCTTCGGCCAGCGGCACCGCCTCGTCGAGGAACGTCTTGGCCCGCTCGATGACACGGGCGCCGCGCTGCGGATCATAGCCGTTTGCTGTTTCCTCCGGCAGCCGCGGCAGCGCGTCGGTGCCGTAGAGCGCGTCGTAGAGGCTGCCCCAGCGCGCGTTGGCCGCGTTCAGCAGGAAGCGAGCGTTGAGCACCGGCACGACCAACTGCGGGCCGGCTAACCGCGCGACCTCGTCGTCGGCGTTCTCGGTCGTGATCTCGAACGGCGCGGGCTCGGGAACGAGATAGCCGATCTCGCGCAGGAACTGCTGGTAGGCTTGCTCGTCATGCGGCTGTCCGACCCGCCCGCGCTGCCAGTCGTCGATCCGGGCCTGAAGCTCATCACGCTTGGCGAGGAGCGCGCGGTTTTCCGGGGCGAAGCGACCGAAGATATCGGCGAAGCCGGACCAGAAGCGATCCTGGTCGATGCCGGTTCCTGGCAGCGCGCGGTCCTCGATGAAGCGCACCAGCGGCTCGGCAATTTGGAGGCCGCCACGTTCCACCATCTCAACCATAGATCCTACTTCCTCCACGTTCACCATGGTGCGGGCCGCTGGTTCGCTCGCCTCGGGAAAGCGGCCCAGGGCTGAGCCCTGGGCTGCCACCCTCCCCAGGGTCGCTGATCAGGCGGCGAACTGGTTCATCGTGTTGTGGGCGCCGCCGGCCTTGAGCGCCGCCTCGCCGGCAAAAGCCTCCTTGTGATCGTCGCCGATGTCCGAGCCGGCCATGTTCTGGTGCTTCACGCAGGCGATGCCCTGGCGGATCTCCTGGCGCTGCACATTCTTGACGTAGCCGAGCATGCCGGCCTCCCCGAAGTACTCGCGGGCGAGGTTATCGGTGGACAGCGCCGCCGTGTGGTAGGTCGGCAGCGTGATCAGGTGATGGAAGATGCCGGCACGCGCCGCGGCGTCCTTCTGGAAGGTGCGGATGCGCTCGTCGGCTTCGCGCGCGAGTTCGGTGTCGTCATAGTCGACGCTCATCAGCCGAGCGCGATCGTAGGCCGACACGTCCCTGCCTTCCGCCGCCCACGCGTCGAACACCTGCTGGCGGAAATTGAGCGTCCAGTTGAACGACGGCGAGTTGTTGTAGACGAGCTTGGCGTTGGGGATGACCTCGCGGATGCGGTCGACCATCGCGGCGATCTGGCCGATATGCGGCTTCTCGGTCTCGATCCACAGCAGGTCGGCGCCGTTCTGGAGCGAGGTGATGCAGTCGAGCACGCAGCGGTCGGCGCCGGTGCCTTCGCGGAACTGGTAGAGGTTGGAGGCCAGCCGCTTCGGGCGCATCAGCTTGCCATTACGGTTGATGATCACGTCGCCGTTGGCGGTCGCGATATCGGTGATCTCTTCGCAGTCGAGGAAGCTGTTGTACTGGTCGCCGATGTCGCCGGGCTCTCGGCTGAAGGCGATCTGCTTGGTCAGCCCAGCCCCGAGCGAGTCGGTGCGCGCGACGATGATGCCGTCGTCGACGCCGAGTTCGAGGAAGGCGTAGCGGATGGCGCGGATCTTGGCGAGGAAGTCCTCGTGCGGCACGGTCACCTTGCCGTCCTGATGGCCGCACTGCTTCTCGTCCGAGACCTGGTTCTCGATCTGGAGCGCGCAGGCCCCGGCTTCGATCATCTTCTTGGCGAGCAGATAGGTGGCCTCGGCATTGCCGAAGCCCGCGTCGATGTCGGCGATGATCGGCACGACGTGCGTCTCGTAAGTATCGATCGCGTTCAGCAGCCGCTGCTCCTCAACCTGGTTGCCACTTTTGCGCGCCGCATCGAGCTCGCGGAACATCAGCCCCAGCTCGCGCGCGTCGGCCTGGCGCAGGAAGGTGTAGAGTTCCTCGATCAGCGCCGGGACGCTCGTCTTCTCGTGCATCGACTGGTCGGGCAGCGGCCCGAATTCCGAGCGCAGGGCGGCGACCATCCAGCCCGAGAGATAGAGGTAGCGCCCCTTGGTTGAGCCGAAATGCTTCTTGATCGAGATCAGCTTCTGCTGGCCGATGAAGCCGTGCCAGCACCCGAGCGACTGCGTGTACTGCGCCGGGTCGGCGTCGTAGGCCGCCATGTCGCGGCGCATGATCGCGGCGGTATATTTCGCGATGTCTAGCCCGGTCCTGAACCGGTTCTGGAGCCGCATGCGCGCGACCGCCTCGGCGTTGATGCCGTTCCACGTACCCTGGCTCGCGATGAGTTGGTCAAGCTGCGCCGTCTCGCTCTGGTAGGACATGTCCCGAACCCTCCTGAAAACTGTCGTCGGGTCCAGAAACGCCGCTCTGCGCCTTCGGTCGAGCGGTTGCGAAGTTCACTTGTCAAAATTGACAAATCATTCTTGTAAGCTTGTAATGTCCGCACAGGTACGAGGTGTTAGGCATGGTCAAGGAACGCTCGGTCTACGTCGGTCCGCGGCTGCGGCGGCTGCGCCGCGACCTCGGGCTCAAGCAGTCCGACATGGCAGCCGACCTCGGTATCTCGCCTTCCTATATCGCACTTCTTGAGCGCAACCAGCGCCCGCTCACCGCCGACCTGCTGCTGCGGCTCGCGCGCACCTACAAGATCGATGTGGCGACGATCGCGCGCGACGACAGCGCCGATTATGCCGCGCGCCTGCAGGCGGTGTTCAAGGACCCGATGTTCGCCGACCTCGACCTGCCGGCGCTCGACACGATCGATGTCTCGACCAACTACGCCGGGGTGACCGAGGCGGTGCTGCGGCTCTACA
>JAEZQR010000135.1 GCA_023413015.1 Pseudomonadota bacterium | reverse complement strand
CCTCGCTGGACGAGAGCGACAGGAAGCCGATCTGCAGGACCCCGTTGTCCCCGGAGGCGGCGGCCTCGACCATCGCGGCGAGCACCTTCGGATCGCCGTCGGACAGCGCGAACAGGATGCGGTAGCCTTGCCGCATCCGGTGCCTTCGTTGCGCCGATGCTGTTCATGAAAAGGACGTTGGTTCGTTCCTGTCACCAACGTGCCATCGCCAATTAATAACATACATTAATTTCTTGCGATCGCGCGCACGGCCGTTATTTAGGCGATCGTGGCCGCGATTCCCTCAATTGCGGTTGCGCTTGGTGATGGGCGTAAGCTCATTGGGGACGGCGTAGAGTATTAACCAAGGTTAATTCGCTACGCCGCCTCCCGCTTCTGATTCGCGCGAAGACGAGCGCGGTCTCTCCTGCAAGGCTGGTGATTAAGCGGGCCGGCTGCGCCGATCCTGGGTGCGGCCGCTGTGTTCTCGCCAATAAATCGAGTCCCGTGCAGGGTCAGCGGGAACTGTATCGGCGGCCATCGAGGCTTGCCGATATTATCCGATGCTACAGCGATCATGACTTAATTCTAAAGATGCGCGCAGAATTTGGAGGAAGACAAGTACCGGCTTATAGTGTGCCGGCGTAATGAAGTGTCGGGCCTTTTTACAGTTGAGCTTTGTCGTGTCTGCTAAGCTGTTGAGGAAAGGCCTGTGTTTTTCGCTGCGCTTGAAACGAATTAAGATTGAGTTAACCTTCACATGGGGGGTGCCGGGCAGTTGGGAGGCCGGGCTTCACTAACCCCCTACTTGGGAGTGGGGGGCGATGCCCCGGATTTGTCTTCAGCAAGCCAGCGCCTCTTCAAGGCGAAAGCCGATTGGCGTCAGCCGCAGGCACAGGGCATGCGGCGCGCCACCAGATTGAGGGATCTGGATGTCATGCTGAAGACCATCACCAAGCTTCTGAAAGATGAATCGGGCGCCTCGGCGGCGGAATATGCGCTCATTCTCGCGATCGTCGGCACCGGCATCGCGGCGGGTGCTGCCTACCTGGGCGGCCAGATCAGCCGCGCGCTCAACGGCGCAGGCGACAAGGTCTGCGAAGCACCGTCGGGCGGCACGACGATCTGCAAAGCGGCCCCGTAAGCCACGCACGACACGGATAGGGAAGGGCCGGCCTCTGTGCCGGCCCGGACCTGGAACAGATTTCGCATACGAAACGTTTAGCCGGAACTCAGGCCGATTTGCAGCATCGACTGCAGCCGGCTGGCAGGGCGTTCATGCGTTTCCGTAACTCTACTGAGGGGTGGGGTTGGACATGCGCTCACAATCTTACATCGTGCTCGCCGCGGCGATCTTCCTCGGCCTTATCGCTGCCGTGATCGCCAATTTCCTGATCGACCGCCCGCAGGCGCCGCAGCAGGCGGAGACGCCCGCCGGGCAGACGCGGGTGGTGGTCGCCAAGCTGCCGCTGACCTTCGGCGCGGCGGTCGGGTCCGAGCAGCTGAAGGAGGTCGCCTGGCCCGCCGACGCGGTACCGCCGGGCGCGTTCCGCAGCGTTGCCGAGGTGACGCAGGGCGGCAACCGCATCGCGCTGCGCGCCATCGAGATGAACGAGCCGGTGCTCGCGTCCAAGGTGTCTGGCAAGGGCGGGCGCCTCAGCATGTCGGGCCTGATCGGCAAGGACATGCGCGCCGCCACCATTCGGGTGAACGACGTCGCCGGCGTCGCCGGCTTCCTGCTGCCGGGCGACCGGGTCGACGTGCTGCTGACGCGCACGCCGGACGGCGAGGGCGCGCAGCCGTTCACCGACATCCTGCTGCAGAACGTACGTGTCGTCGCGGTCGGGCAGGACGCCAACGAGGCGAAGGACAAGCCCGAGCTGGTCCAGACCGTCACCGTCGAGGTCAGCCAGGCGCAGGCGCAGAAGCTGGCGCTCGCGCAGACGGTCGGCACCATGAACCTCGCGCTGCGCAACCTGTCGAACCTGGCGCCCGAACGGCCAGCGACGGTGCGTGTCGCGGACCTGCGCGACGGGTTGACGGCGCGGCCGGTGACGGTCCGCGGGCCGGCGCGGGTGGTCTACCGGTCGGCGCCGGTCCGGCGGGCGCCGTCGGGATCGACGGTCGAGGTGGTGCGCGGCGTGGCGTCGAGCAGCTACCAGGTGCCGATCGGCGCCTAGCTTCGACACGAATCCAAGGGGTTGGGAGAGGGCATGATCAGCAGGGCAGCATTGATCGGGAGCGCCGTGCTGGCGCTCGCCGCCGCCGCGGTGGGACCGGCGGTCGCGCAGACCGCCGGCAGCACGGCGAACGTGGCGGTACAGTCCTCCGGCACGGTCGGCGCGATGGAGGTGCCGGTTTCCAAAAGCCAGGTGCTGCGCGTCGACCGGCCGTTCGCGCAGGCGCTGGTCGGCAATCCGGAGGTCGCCGACATCGTGCCGCTGACCGACCGGTCGGTCTATGTGCTCGGCAAGAAGGCGGGATCGACGAGCCTGACGCTCTACAACCGGCAGAAGCAGCTCATCGCCGTCGTCGACCTCGTGGTCGGCCCGGACGTGCAGGGGCTGAAGCGGCAGATCTTCGAGCTGATGCCGAACGAGCGGGTCGGCGCGCGTATCTCGAACGATGCGCTGGTGCTGTCGGGCACCGCCTCCAGCGCGCCGGTCGTCGACCGCGTGCTGCAGATCGCCGAGGCCTATGCGCCCGGCAAGGTCGTCAACATGATGTCGGTCGGCGCCTCGCAGCAGGTGATGCTGGAGGTGCGCTTCTCCGAGATGCAGCGCACCACCGCCAAGCAGATCGGCATCAATTCGAGCTTCTTCAGCGACAACGGCCGCTTTTCCGGCGTGACGGGCGGCAGCGTGTCGCTTCTGGCGGACGACGACGGGCGCCCGGTCCTCGCGCTCAACGAGATCCTCGACCGTTTCGCGATCCTGCGCGGCGCGTTCACGATCGGCGACCTCAACATCACCGGCTTCCTCGACGCGCTTGAGCGGAAAGGCCTTATCCGCACGCTCGCCGAGCCGAACCTCGTCGCGATGTCGGGCGACACGGCGAGCTTCCTCGCCGGCGGCGAGTTCCCGATCCCGGTGGTGCAGGACAGCGGCGGCGGCGGTGGGGGCGGCAACCTGTCCCGCGCGATCACCGTCGAGTTCAAGCCGTTCGGCGTCAGCCTCGCCTTCACGCCGACCGTGCTGGCCGACGGGCTGATCAACCTCGTAGTGGCGCCGGAGGTGAGCAGCATCGACCCCTCGGCCTCGGTGGTGATCAACGGCCTCGTGGTGCCGGGCCTGCGGGCGCGGCGCGCCAAGACCACGCTCGAGCTGCGCGACGGCCAGTCGTTCGCGATCGCCGGGCTGATCCGCAACGACTTCCAGGACACGGTG
>JAEZQR010000088.1 GCA_023413015.1 Pseudomonadota bacterium | reverse complement strand
ACGTAGGAAAGGGCGCGGCGACTGATCTACGACCAGCCGCAACAGACTCACGACGAGTCGTTCATCTTGGCGACAGGTTGCATGGAACTAAGCCGAATCAGCGGCTTCCAGCGCTGGCGGAACAGCGTCTCGCCGCCGTTCGTTCCGGTCGCAGCAACGAATGGAGGATGACATGGCCGATAACGAACCCGCCCGCGAGCGCGAGACCGTCGTCGTCGAGAAGCGCGGCAGCGCCGGCGGCACCATCGCGGCGGTCGCGCTCCTCATCGCGGTCCTGGCCGTGCTCGCCTACTTCGGGCTGCTGCCCTTCTGACGCGTCACGGCTGGCGCGAGGCGGCCGCGCGCACTAAGCGAAGGGCATGACGAACCGCTCTTCGCCCGACATCGAGATTCGCCTCAAGCGCCTGCCGCATGGTGAAGGCCTGCCGCTGCCATCCTACGCGACAGAGGGCGCGGCCGGCCTCGACGTCGTCGCCGCCGAGGACGTGACGCTTGCCCCCGGCGGTCGTCACGCGGTCGCCACCGGCTTCGCGGTCGCGCTTCCCGCCGGCTACGAAATCCAGGTGCGCCCGCGCTCCGGCCTTGCGCTCAAGCACGGCATCACCTGCCTCAATACGCCGGGCACAATCGACGAGGATTACCGCGGCGAAGTGAAGGTGATCCTCGCAAACCTGAGCGCTGACCCGTTCGAGGTGCGGCGCGGCGAGCGCATCGCGCAGCTCGTGCCCGCGCCCGTCCAGCGCGCTGCCTTCCGCCAGGTCGTCGAGCTCGACGATACCGAGCGCGGACATGGCGGCTTCGGCTCGACGGGGCGATGACCCTCACCGACGACCAGCTCGACCGCTACGCCCGCCACATCATCCTGAAGGAGATCGGCGGCGAGGGGCAGCGCAAGCTGCTTGGGAGCCGCGTGCTGGTGGTGGGGGCAGGCGGCCTCGGAAGCCCCTGCATCCAGTATCTCGCCGCCGCCGGCGTGGGCACGATCGGGGTCATCGACGATGACGTGGTGTCGCTGTCCAACCTCCAGCGCCAGGTGCTCCACCGCACCAAGGACATCGGCCGCTTGAAGGTCGACAGCGCCCGTCATGCGGTCGAGCGCCTGAACCCCGACGTCCGCGTCGAGGCGCATCACGCCCGCGTCACCCCCTGCAACGCCGCCGGGCTGATCGCGCCCTATCATGTGGTCGCCGACGGCTCGGACAATTTCGCCACGCGGCTGGCGGTCGCCGATGCGGCTCTGCTGACGCGCACGCCGCTCGTCTCGGCGGCGGTCGGTCCATTCGAGGGCCAGCTGTCGGTGTTCCGCGGCTGGGAGGCGGACCGGCCCTGCTACCGCTGCTTCGTCGGCATAGCGGAGGACCGGGCGGAGGCGACCTGCGCCGAAGCCGGCGTGCTCGGCGCGCTCACCGGCGTCATGGGCGCGCTTCAGGCGCTCGAGGTCATCCGGCAGATCGTCGATTTTGGCGAAGGTCTGGTCGGGCGCTTATTGCTGTTCGATGCGTTGAGCATGCGCATGCGCACCGTTTCACTTCCAAAGGACCCCGGCTGCCCGGCCTGTGGTGCCGAGAACCATGGTTAAATCCTATCGCGGACTGGCCATCGTCCTGTCGGAGGCGAGCCACGCGCGCCTTCATGCGGCGCTGACGCTCGCCTGCGCCGCCGCCGCGCTCGGCCGGCCAGTGCGGATTTTCTTCCACGGCGAAAGCGTCGCGGCGCTCACCGCCGGCCGCCAGTGGCAGGGCGACGCCACCTATCGTGCCGCCGGCCTGCCGAGCGTCGCCGATCTGGTCGAGAACGCGCTGGGCCTCGGCGCGCAGGTCATGGCCTGCCAGACCGGTCTTCAGCTCATCGGCGTCACGGCCGCGAGCCTTTCCGAGGGCATCGAGACCGGCGGCATGGTCGCCTTCCTCGCCGATGCGCGCGAGGACGAGCTGGTGATGGGCTGAGCCCAACCCATCAGCCCGAGGCGTCATCCTGACGAAAGTCAGGACCTCTGTGGAAGGGGCCGCAGCGTCGATGGGTGCGTCTCCCCCTCCCTGTGGGGAAGGGGGCACTGGCAACAGCGTTGAGCCAAACGCGGCGGGAGGTCCTGACTTTCGTCAGGGTGACGCGGCTTGCCATGACGTGAGCACAGGATGGGCCGCTTTCGGGCTTGACCTTGGGCGACGACGCCGTCGTAACTGCGCGCCGATCAAGTAACGTGAGCGGGGACACGTATGGCCAAGCGCCTGACTACCTATATTCTCATTGGCCTCGTGCTCGGCATCATCGTCGGCTGGGCGATCAACGCCACCGTCGGCGATCCCGAACGGCTGACCGAGATCGCCGGCTACTTCTCGATCGTTACGACGCTGTTCCTGCGGCTGATCAAGATGATCATCGCGCCGCTGGTGTTCGCGACGCTGGTGGCGGGCGTGGCGCATATGGGCGATACATCCGCGCTGGGGCGGGTCGGCTTTCGCGCCGTCGGCTGGTTCGTCGGCGCGAGCCTCGTGTCGCTGACGCTCGGCCTCATCCTCGTCAACCTGCTGCAGCCCGGCGTCGGGCTCGGTTTCGCCATCCCGCCCGAGACGGCGGCGAGCGGCGTCGATCGCGCCGCGTTCAATCTCAAGGACTTCATCACCCACCTCGTGCCCGCCTCGATGTTCGAGGCGATGGCGACGAACGAGATCCTCCAGATCGTCATCTTCTCGCTGTTCGTCGGCGTGGCGATCACGGCGGTGGGCGAGAAGGCGGCGCCGCTGGTGCGCGGCGTCGAGGCGCTGGTGTCGGTGATGCTGCAGATCACCGACTATGTCATGCGCCTCGCGCCGATCGCGGTGTTCGCGGCGGTGGCTGGCACGGTCGCCGAGCGCGGGCCGCAGATCCTCAGCACCTTCGGCTATTTCATGGGCAGCTTCTATCTCGGCCTCGTCCTGCTATGGGCGCTGCTCTTCGGCGCGGCCTTCCTGATCGTCGGCGGCCGGGCGCGTCTGCTGTTCCGCTACATCCGCGAGCCGATCCTGCTCGCCTTCTCGACCGCCTCGTCCGAAGCGGCCTTCCCGCGCACGCTGGAGGCGCTCGACCGCTTCGGCGTGCCGCGCCGCATCGCGAGCTTCGTGCTGCCGCTCGGCTATTCGTTCAACCTCGACGGCTCGATGCTCTATATGACCTTCGCGACGATCTTCATCGCGCAGGCCTACGGCATCGATCTCAGCCTCGGCCAAGAGATCACCATGCTGCTGGTGCTCATGGTGACGTCGAAGGGCGTGGCCGGCGTGCCGCGCGCCTCGCTGGTGGTGATCGCGGCGACGCTTGCCTTCTTCGACATCCCGGAGGCCGGCCTTCTCCTCATCCTCGCGGTCGACCACTTCCTCGACATGGGCCGTTCGGCGACCAACGTCGTCGGCAATGCGGTGGCGAGCGCAGTGGTCGCGAAGTGGGAAGGTGCGCTCGAGGTGATCGAGCCAGCCGAGATCGAGCCACCGCATGCGCCGTCGCACACGCCGCATGATGGCAAGCGCGGGCTCGAGCTCGATTCCAAGAGCTGAGGCATGAACGGGGGGGCTGGCGCTTCTCGGGCTGCCGACCGATCGGGGATCTTCCTACCTGCGCGGTGCTGCCGGCGCGCCGCCGGCGATCCGCGCGGCGCTCCACGGCGGGTCGAGCAACCTGTTCGCGGAGAACGGCGTCGATCTCGGCGCGCCCGGCGTGCTGACCGATGCCGGCGACCTGACGCTCGACGGCACACCCGCCGAGATCGACGCGATCACGGCCGGCGTCGAGCGGCTGCTGGCGGACGGCAAGCGCGTGATTGCGCTCGGCGGCGACCATGCCGTCACCTTCCCGGTGATGCGGGCTCATGCGCGGCACCATCCCGGCTTCTCGATCCTGCACTTCGACGCCCACCCGGACCTGTACGACAGCTTCGAGGGCGATCCCTATTCGCACGCCTCCCCCTTCGCGCGGATCATGGAGGCAGGACTGGCGACCCGGCTGGTGCAGGTGGGCATCCGCGCCGACAATGCCGAGCAGCGGGCGCAGGCGCGGCGCTTCGGCGTCGAGACAGTGAGCATGAACCGGCTGCACGAGCTGCCGGACCTGCTCCCGGACGGGCCGGTCTATGTCTCGATCGACCTCGACGCGCTCGACCCGGCCTATGCGCCGGGCGTGTCGCACCACGAGCCGGGCGGGCTGTCGACGCGCGACGTGCTGCGCGCGATCCAGCATTTACGCGGGCCGGTGATCGGCGGCGACGTCGTCGAGTTGAACCCGGCGCGCGACATCAACGGCGTCACCGCGATGGTCGCCGCCAAGTTCGTCCGCGAGCTCGGTGGCGCGATGCTGAAACCGATCTAGGCCAGCACCTCGGCGAGGAAGGCCTGCACGGCCGCCCACGAGCGGTGCGCGGCCTTCTCGTTGTAGGCCAGCCCGCGCTCGGGCGCGGCGGCGGCCGGGTTGGTGAAGGCGTGCATCGCATGGCCGTAGGCGTGGATCTGCCAGTCGGCCTTGGCGGCGGTCAGCTCCTGCGCGAGCGCCAGCACGTCGGCGGGCGGGGCCATCGGATCGTCCCAGCCGTGGAGCACCAGCACGCTCGCCTTGATCGCGGGCTGGTCCCCGAGATTCGGCGCCGAGAACATGCCGTGCAGGCTGACCGCGCCGCGCAGCCCCGGCGCGTTGGCGCGGGCGAGATCGAGCGCACACAGGCCCCCGAAGCAGTAGCCGATCACCGCGATTCGCTCGGGATCGACCGCCGCGTGCGCACGGGCGGCCTCGACGGCGGCGAGCAGGCGGGTGCGGAGCCGCGCGCGGTCGGCCATGAACGGGTTCATCAGCGCGCTGTTGTCGGCGCCGGGGCTCCCGCGATTGCCCTTGCCGTAGACGTCGATCGCCATGCCGACATAGCCGAGCTCCGCCAGCCGTTCCGCCGCGCCACGCTCAGCGTCGCTCTGCCCCGCCCACTGGTGTGCGATCAGCACCGCCGGCCGGCGCCCGCTCGCATCGGCGTGGGCGACATAGGCTTCGCATATGGCATTGCCGTCGGCGTAATCGAAATAGCTGCTGGGCATGGCCGGCTCCTCAGTTGACGGGGGCGCGGCGACGGTAGCTCAGCGCTTCGGCGACGTGAACGCGGCCGACGGTTTCGGCGCCGGCGAGGTCGGCGAGGGTGCGGCTGACGCGTAGCACGCGGTGGTAGCCGCGTGCGGACAGGCGCATGGCTTCGGCGGCTTGGGCGAGGAGCTTGCGGCCGGGTTCGTCGGGGGTGGCGGCCGCTTCCAGCAGCTTGCCGTCGGCTTCGGCGTTGGTGCGGACGCCGTTGTGGCCGGCGTAGCGGTCGGTCTGGAGCGCGCGGGCGGCGGCGACGCGGGCGGCGACGTCGGCCGAGTTCTCGGATGGCGGCGGCAGCGTGAGGTCGGCGGCCGAAACCGGCTGCACCTCGACGTGGAGGTCGATGCGGTCGAGGAGCGGACCGGAGACGCGCGCCTGATAGTCGGCGGCGCAGCGCGGCGCGCGGGCGCAGGCGAGACTGGCGTCGCCCAGATGGCCGCAGCGGCAGGGGTTCATCGCGGCCACCAGCTGGACGCGCGCCGGGTAGCTGACGTGCGCGTTGGCGCGGGCAACGACGATGCTTCCCGTTTCGAGCGGCTGGCGCAGCGAATCGAGCACCGGGCGCTGGAATTCGGGCAACTCGTCGAGGAACAGCACGCCCAGATGCGCAAGGCTGACCTCGCCGGGCCGCGCCTTCATTCCGCCGCCGACGAGCGCGGGCATCGAGGCGCTATGATGGGGCGCGCGATAAGGTCTGCGACGCAGGAGCTTGCCGCCTTCGAGTTGGCCGGCGACCGAGGCGACCATCGAGACCTCGAGCGCTTCCTGCGGTTCGAGCGTCGGCAGGATGCCGGGCAGGCAGGCAGCGAGCAGCGACTTGCCGGCGCCGGGCGGGCCGACCATCAGTAGGTTATGCCCGCCGGCCGCCGCGATCTCAAGCGCGCGTTTGGCGGTTTCCTGGCCCTTCACCTCGGCGAGATCGGGGCCGTGCCAGCCCTCCTCGGCCACCGCGCGTTGGGGCGGGCCGAGCAGCTGAACGCCTTTCAGGTGATTGAGCAGCGACAGGATGTCGGGCGCGGCGAGCACCTCGATTCGCCCCGCCCACGCCGCCTCGCCGCCCTGGGCCGCCGGGCAGATCAGCCCGAGGTCGTTCTCCGAGGCATGGAGCGCGGCGAGCAGCACGCCAGGCACGGGCGCGAGCCGCCCGTCGAGGCTCAGCTCGCCGACGACGACATATTGGCTCAAGGCCTCGGCATCGACGACGCCCATCGCAGCCAGCAGCCCGAGCGCGATGGCGAGGTCGAAGTGGCTGCCCTCCTTCGGCAGGTCGGCGGGCGAGAGGTTGACGGTGATGCGCTGGAAGGGGAGCGCCAGCCCGATCGCCGACAAGGCGGCGCGCACCCGCTCCTTCGATTCGTTCACCGCCTTGTCGGGCAGGCCGACGACGTTGAAGGCGTTCATGCCGCCTTTGGCGATCTGCACCTGGACGTCGACGCTGCGCGCCTCCAGCCCCAGGAACGCGACCGTGGTGACGTGCGCGACCATGAATTCCCCCGCCCGCGGTTAACCATCTTAGGCAGGAGGGGCGGCGAAAGCCAAGCCCGCCTTACCGACGCGGCGATTGCTTCCTACATTGCCCGGCGATGCAGCGATCGACCCCCATCCGGCGCTTCATGCGCAGCCCGGCGATGCGCCGGGTGCAGCTCGTGATCGGCGTCATCCTCCTGATATTCGGGCCGATCATCGGCGGTCCGCTGCCGGGGCCGGGCGGCGTCATCGGCTTCGCGGCGGGGCTGGCGCTGGTGCTGCGCAACTCGGCCTGGGCGCGACGGCGCTACATCATGTTCCGGCGCCGGCATCCGAAATGGGGGCACTGGACCGAGGTGGCGCTGCGCCGCCGGCCGCTCCGGCAGAGACTGAAGCAGGCGGGCGAGGTGGCGGACGCGGGGTAAGCCCGGCCGTCGTCCCGCATTTGACTTTCGGGCGGTGCATCGTTATCTCGCGCGCTCTGTTTTCGGCCGCTTACGCAGCGGCCCTTTTGCCGTTCTGAGGACACGAAAATGAAGCGCACCTATCAACCGAGCCGCCTGGTCCGCAAGCGCCGCCACGGCTTCCGCGCCCGCATGGCGACCGTCGGCGGCCGCAAGGTGCTCGCCGCGCGCCGCGCCAAGGGCCGCAAGTCGCTCTCGGCCTGAGCACGCTCGAAACACTTACCCAGCGCCGCGACTTCCTCGCCGCCAACAAGGGGCGGCGAGTCGCCATGCCCGGTTTCGTGCTGCTGGTCCGCCCGCGCGGCGATGCCGACTCCGGAATGCGGGTCGGCTTCACGGTCACCAAGAAGATCGGCAACGCCGTCGTCCGCAACCGCTGCAAGCGGCGGTTGCGTGCCTTGGCGCGCGAAGTGCTGCCGCAGGCCGGAGTGCCCGGCGCGGATCATGTGCTGATCGGCCGCGACGCGACGCCGACGCGCGACTTCGCTGCGATGCGCGCCGAACTCGGCCAGGCGCTGGCGAGGCTGGTGCCATGATCGCCCGGCTGCTCATCGGCATCGCCCGCCTGTGGCAGCTCAGCTTCTCCGCGGTGTTGCCGCCCAGCTGCCGCTATTCGCCCTCCTGCTCGGCCTATGCCATCGAGGCGCTGCGGCGCTTCGGAGCCTTGAAGGGCGGGTGGTTGGCGGCTAGGCGGATCGCGCGCTGTCATCCCTGGGGCGGATCGGGCTACGATCCCGTACCGCCCGAAATCTCAAGGCTGCCCGAGTGAACGAACAGAAGAACCTCATCCTCGCGATCGTGCTCTCGGCAGTCGTCCTGTTCGGCTGGAGCCTGATCTCCGACCGCTATTTCCCGACCGCGCGTCCGCCGTCGACGGTGGTGAAGGACGGCAAGCAGGTGGCGCTGCCGCAACCCACGCCGACCGCCGAGACGCCGCTCGCGATCCGCGACCGGCAGGTGGTGCTCGCCGAGACGCCGCGGGTCGCGATCCGCACGCCGCGGCTCGCCGGCTCGATCAACCTCAAGGGCGCGCGCATCGACGATCTGGTGCTCACCACCTACCACGAGACGATCAAGCGCAATTCGCCCAATATCCGGCTGCTGTCGCCGTCGGGCGCGCCCAAGGCCTATTTCGCCAGCTTCGGCTGGTCGGGCGCCGCCGGGCTGCCGGGGCCGGACACGCTGTGGCAGGCGCCGCAAGGGGCCGTGCTCGGCATCGGCAAGCCGGTGACGCTCACCACCACCAATGCCGCCGGCCAGACCTTCGCGATCACCTTCGCGATCGACGAGAACTACATGTTCACCGTCACCCAGGCGGTCGCCAATCGCGGCGCGCAGGCGCTCGTCGCCCGGCCCTACGGCCTGATCTCGCGCGTCGGCGAATCGTCCGACAAGGACACCTGGACCGCGCACGTCGGACCAATGGGCGTGTTCGACGACCGCGTGAACGACGTGAACTGGAAGGACGTGCGGGAGGATGAGAACCGCACGGTCGACTACGCGAGCCGGGGCGGCTGGCTCGGCTTCTCCGACCATTACTGGCTGACCGCGCTGGTAGCCGGCGACGGCAAGCCGGTCGATGCCAGCTTCCGCTATACTGCCGGCGACCGCTATCAGGCGGATCTCGCCGGGCAGGCGGTAGCGGTCGGTCCGGGCCAGCAGGCGGCGACCACGGTGCGGCTGTTCGCGGGCGCGAAGGAGGTGCAGCTCCTCGATGGCTACAAGGAAAAGCTCGGCGTGCCGCAGTTCGACAAGGCGATCGACTGGGGCTGGTTCTACTTCCTGACCAAGCCGATCTTCTACCTGCTCGACTGGCTGTTCCGCCTGTTCGGCAACTTCGGCGTGGCGATCATTGGGCTCACCATCATCGTCCGCCTGCTGATGTTCCCGATCGCGAACAAGCAGTTCGCGTCGATGGCCGGCATGCGCAAGGTCCAGCCGAAGATGAAGGAGCTGCAGGAGCGCTACAAGGACGACAAGCTGCGCATGCAGCAGGAGATCATGGCGCTCTACCAGAAGGAGAAGGTCAACCCGATGGCGGGCTGCCTGCCGATCCTTCTCCAAATCCCCGTGTTCTATGCGCTCTACAAGACGCTGACGCTCACCATCGAGATGCGGCACCAGCCGTTCGCGCTGTGGATCCGCGACCTGTCGGCGCCCGACCCGCTGACGCCGGTCAACCTGTTCGGGCTGCTGCCGTTCACGCCGCCGCAGATGCTGGCGCTCGGTGTGCTGCCGATCCTGCTCGGCATCACCATGTGGCTGCAGCAGAAGCTCAACCCGCAGCCGATGGACGAGGTGCAGCAGAAGGTGTTCGGCATCATGCCGTGGGTGTTCATGTTCATCATGGCGCCGTTCGCCGCCGGCCTGCAGCTCTACTGGACGGTCAACAACCTCATCTCGATCGGTCAGCAGTGGCTGCTCTACAAGCGCCACGGCCTGACCGGGACGCCGGCACCGGCGGGCAAATGACCGAGGATCTGGCCGAACGGATCGAGACGGCGCGGAAAGTCTTCGCCGGGCCGATCGCCTTCCTGAAATCGGCGCCGGGGCTGCAGTTCCTGCCCGATCCGGACGTGCCCGAGGTGGCGTTCGCCGGCCGGTCGAACGTCGGCAAGTCGTCGCTGCTGAACGCGCTCACCGGGCGCAATGGCCTCGCACGTACCTCGAACACGCCGGGACGTACGCAGGAGTTGAACCTGTTCGACGCCGGCGATCCGCTGGTCTTCCGGCTCGTCGACATGCCCGGCTACGGCTATGCCGAGGCGCCGAAGGACGTGGTGCGCAAGTGGAAGCACCTTGTGAACGACTATCTGCGCGGCCGCCCGAACCTGAAGCGCGTGCTGCTGCTGATCGATAGCCGGCATGGGCTGAAGCCCGTCGACCGCGAGGTGATGGAGCTCTTGGACAAGGCGGCGGTCAGCTATCAGATCGTGCTTACCAAGGGCGACAAGCTGAAGCCCACCGCGCTCGCCGCGATCGAGGCCCAGGTCGCCGAGGACGCACGCAGGCATCCGGCGGCGCACCCCGATATCCTCGCCACCAGCTCGGAAAAGGGGATCGGCATCCCCGAGCTGCGCGCCGCCGTGCTCGCCGCCATCGAATAGGAGATCGTCCGTGCTGAAGATCGTCGTCGGCAACAAGCGCTATTCGTCGTGGAGCTTGCGGGGCTGGCTGGCGGTCAAGCAGTCGGGGCTGCCGCACGAGGAGATCGTCGTGCCGATGTTCGGCGACGAGTTCGAGGCGGCGAAGCGCGACGGCCTGCTCCCCTCGGGCAAGGTGCCGACGCTGTGGGACGGCGACGTGCCGGTGTGGGACAGCCTCGCGATCGTCGAATATCTCGCCGATCGGGTCGGGCGCGAAGCCTATTGGCCGTTCGACGACGAGGCCCGCGCGCTCGCCCGCTCGATGGCGGCCGAGATGCACAGCGGCTTCACGGCGCTGCGCCAGCAGTGCGGCATGAACCTCGGCCGCCGCTATCCCGGCTTTGCGCTCAGCGACGAGACGAAGGCGGACGTCGCCCGCGTCACCGGCCTGTGGACCCAGGCGCGCGAGCGGTTCGGCCACGCCGGCTCCTACCTGTTCGGCACCTTCGGTGCGGTGGACATCATGTACGCCCCGGTCGTGACGCGCTTCGTCACCTATGACGTGGCGTTGCCGGAAACGGCGCGTGCCTATGTCGACACCATGACCGCGCACCCCTGGATGCGCGAATGGCAGGCCGGCGCCGACGCCGAGACCATCGTCATCGACAAGTACGAATATTAGCGCGCCGGCTTCGGCAGCAGCGCCGCGACGTTCGGCTGGTCCCACTCGAGCGGGCCGTTGACGCGCCACAGTTCGCGCCCCTGCGCGTCGTAGAGGATGCTGACCGGCAGCCCCTTGGCGCCGACCGCCATCGCCAGCTCGTTCGGCTGGTCGAGATAGGGGGTGAGCGTCTTGAACTTGCCGGGCTTGAAGAAGCGGTCGACCGCCCGCCAGCCTTCGAGGTCCTGGCTGACCGGCAGCACGACGAGCTTGCCGCCCTCGCGCGCCGCCAGCCGGTCGATCGCCGGCATCTCGGCGAGGCAGGGCGCGCACCAGGTCGCCCACAGATTGACCAGCACCGGCTTGCCCTTGAAGTCGGCGATGCGGAAGCTCTTGCCTGCCTTGTCCGCAAAGGTGACCGCGGGCGCGGCCTTGCCGGCCTGCGAGCGGTCGATCTCGCCGGCGGCGGCCGGCCGGGCGGCGGGTGCCGCCGTTCGCGGGGCGGCTGCTTGCGGCTTATCCGCCTTTTGCGTATCCGCAGGGCTCGCCGCGTCGCATGCGACTAGGCCCAGCAGGAGCGCTCCGATCAACGACCGCACATCCAACTCCAATTCCATGTGGGGCGGCCGGTTCGCCGACGGCCCCTCTGCCGTGATGCGCGAAATTAACGCCTCGATCGGTTTCGACAAGCGGCTGTGGCAGCAAGATATCGCCGGATCGAAGGCGCATGCGCAGATGCTGAAGGCGCAGGGCATCGTCTCGGCGGAGGATGCGGACCTGATCCTCGCCGGGCTGGACGTCGTCGAGGCGGAATATGCCGGCGGGCGGCTGATCGAGAACCCGGCGCTCGAAGACATCCACATGCATGTCGAGGCGCGGCTGGCGGAAGTCGTCGGTCCGGCGGCCGGCCGGCTGCACACTGCGCGGTCGCGCAACGATCAGGTCGCGACCGACTTCCGGCTCTGGGTGCGCGACAGCATCGACGCGATTGATGAGGGGTTGGCCGCGTTCCAGAAGGCGCTGATCGCCCGCGCCGAGGAACATGCCGGTACCATCATGCCCGGCTTCACCCACCTGCAGGTGGCGCAGCCGGTGACGCTCGGTCACCATCTTATGGCCTATTATGAGATGGCGAAGCGCGACCGCAGCCGCTTCTTCGACGCGCGCTTCCGGATGAACGAATGCCCGCTCGGCGCCGCCGCGCTCGCCGGCACCTCGTTCCCGCTCGACCGTGAGGCCACCGCGCGCACACTGGGCTTCGACCGGCCGACCGCCAATTCGCTCGACAGCGTATCCGACCGCGACTTCGCGCTCGAGTTCCTGTCGGCCTGCGCGATGACCGGGCTGCACCTATCGCGGCTGGCCGAGGAGATCATCATCTGGGCGAGCCAGCCCTATGGCTTCGTCACGCTGCCCGACGCCTTCTCGACCGGCTCCTCGATCATGCCGCAGAAGCGCAACCCGGACGCGGCCGAGCTGGTGCGCGGGCATTCGGGGCGGCTACTGGGTGCTTTCCAGGCGCTCGCCGTCACCATGAAGGGCCTGCCGCTTGCCTATTCGAAGGACATGCAGGACGACAAGGAGCCGGCGTTCCATGCCTATGACACGCTGGCGCTGTGCCTCGCGGCCATGACCGGCATGGTGTCGTCGCTGACCTTCAACACCGACCGCATGCGTGCCGCCGCCGCGGGCGGCTTCTCGACCGCGACCGACCTCGCCGACTGGCTGGTGCGCGTCGCCGGCGTGCCGTTCCGCGAGGCGCACCACATCACCGGCCGCGCGGTGAAGGCGGCGGAAGAGGCGGGCTGCGGGCTCGCCGACTTGCCGATCGAGACGCTGCATGCGGTGGACCGCCGCATCGACGAACGGGTATATGACGTGCTTTCGGTGGAGGCCTCGGTCGCCAGCCGGACGAGCTTCGGCGGCACGGCGCCGGCGCAGGTCCGCGCACGGATCGCGGACGCCCGACACGAGCTAGGGATGGACTGATGCGTACCGCCGCCCTGCTTCTCCTGGTGCTGCTTGCCGCCTGCGGCCGCAAAGGGGACCTCAAGCCGGCAGATGGCACGCTCCCGCCGGCGCCCTATGGGCAGCAGGCGCCGCTCACCCCCGCGCAGATGCTGATACCGCCGCCCCAAGCCGCCCCCGAGCGCGTGGACGATCCGGTGAAGCGGTCGGAAGAGCGGCGCGAGGACCGGTTCGAGCTGCCGCCACAGTGACGCGGGCCGGCTGATGGATCATTTCCAGTACCGTCACGGCGCGATGCACGCCGAGGACGTGGATCTCGAGGCGCTCGCCGCCGAGGTCGGCACGCCCTTCTACTGCTATTCGACCGCCACGATCGAACGCCACTACCGCGTGTTCGCCGAGGCGCTGTCGGCGCTCGATAATCCGCTGATCGCCTATGCGGTGAAGGCCAACCCCAACCAGAGCGTGATCGCCACGCTCGCGCGGGCCGGCGCCGGCGCCGACGTGGTGTCGATCGGCGAGGTGAAGCGTGCGCTCGCCGCCGGCGTGCCGGCGGACCGCATCGTCTTCTCGGGCGTCGGCAAGACGCGCGAGGAGATGGCCGAGGCGCTCAGGGCCGGCATCTACCAGTTCAACGTCGAGTCCGAACCCGAAGCCGAGATGCTGTCGGCGGTGGCGGTATCAGTCGGCCGGACAGCTTATGTGGCCTTCCGCCTCAACCCCGACGTCGATGCCGGCACGCATGCGAAGATTTCCACCGGCAAGGCCGAGAACAAGTTCGGCATCCCGATGGAGCGGGCGGCGCAGGCCTATGCGCTCGCCGCGCGGCTGCCGGGGATCGAGGCGGTAGGCGTGGCGGTGCATATCGGCAGCCAGCTCACCTCGCTTGCCCCGCTGGAGCGCGCGTTCGAACGCGTCGGCGGCTTCATCGCCGAGCTGCGCGGCGCCGGGCATAAGATCGAGCGTGCCGATCTCGGCGGCGGGCTCGGCGTTCCCTACGACCCCAGCCTGCCGCCGCCGCCGTCGCCGGCCGACTATGGCGCGATGGTGGCGCGCGTCACCCGCGACTGGGGCGTGCGGCTGATCTTCGAGCCTGGGCGGCTGATCGTCGGCAATGCCGGCATCCTCGTCACGCGCGTGGTGCGGCTGAAGCGCGGCGGCAGCACCTGCTTCGTCATCGTCGATGCGGCGATGAACGACCTGCTGCGCCCGAGCCTCTACGACGCCTATCATGAGCTGCGGGCGATCCGTCCGCGCGAGGATCGGCTGACCGCGACGGTCGTCGGGCCGGTCTGCGAGACGGGCGATACCTTCGCCGAGGGGCGCGAGATCAGCGATGTCGAGCCCGGCGACCTGCTCGCCTTCATGACCGCCGGTGCCTATGGCGCGACGATGGCGTCCACCTACAATTCGCGCGCGCTGACGCCCGAGGTGCTGGTGAACGGCGACCGCTGGGCGGTGGTGCGCCCGCGCCAGTCGATCGAGGCGCTGATCGGGCTCGATCGAACCGCGCCCTGGCTCGGCGGTTAAAACCTCGCGATGGACGCCGGCCTGCCTCTCACCCGTCTGCCGCCGGCTGCCGAACGACTGCTGCTCCCCGCCGCCGCGCTGCTGTGGCTCGAGCGCGCGTGGACGCATCATCTGAAATGGGTGGCGGTTGCGTGGGTCACGTGGCTCGCGCTCTCGCTCACCGGCCTCGCCACCGCGCTGCCGGGCGAGCTGCGCGTGAGTCTGCTCTATGCGCTGGGCCTCGGGACGGCGGCAGCGCTGTTCCTGGCGTTCCGCGATATCGCGCCGCCGCCGCGGCAGGCGGCGCTGCGCCGGATCGAGCGGGAGAGCGGCGCGCGGTTGGGCGCGCTGGCGCTATTCGACGAACCGGCGGTCGATCTCACCGATCCGGTGGCCGTGAAGCTATGGGTGCGGGCGCGTACGGAGGCGGCACCGAAGCGGCTGCGGCTGGGCTGGCCCCGGCTCGCGCTCGACGATGCCGAGCGTCACGGGCTGCTGCCGCTGCTGGCGATCGGCCTGTTCTTCGGCGTGCTGCTGGCGAAGGGCGAGTGGCGCGGGCGGATCGCCGAGGGCTTCTCGCCCTATGCCGTCAGCCTCGCCGGCGTGCGCTTCACCGCGACGATCGAGCCGCCGGCCTATAGCGGCGAGCCGGCGCGCACGATGGTTCTGGCGGCCGGCGAGCGCGAGCTGACCGCGCTCAAGGACAGCCGGCTGACGCTGCGCGTCGAGGGTCCGGCGGGGACATGGCAGCTGTCCGATCCTGCCGGCACGGACCACGCCTTCGCCGACGGGCGTGTGGTGGTCCGTCTGGCGCGCGAGGGACGCTACGATGTCCGCTTCGGTCGCCGGCAGGCGGCGCAGCTCGACGTCCGCTTCGCCGCCGACGGGGTGCCGAGCATCCGCTTCGACGGCGACCCGGCCGCGACGCCGACCGGCGCGCTGCGGATCGGCTATCGCGTGGCCGACGACCATGGCCTCGTCGCCGTGATGGTCGAGTTGCGCAAGGGCAATGTGGTGCGGCGGATCATGCTCGACGCGTCGGCGCGCAGCGGTATGGGCGCGGCGTTCGCCGACCTGACCGCCGATCCGTTCGCGGGCGAGATGGTGGATCTGCGCCTGCTGGCGCGCGACGGTGCCGGGCAGGTCGGCCATTCGAATACGCTGCGCCTGCGCCTGCCCGAACGGACGTTCCGGCACCCGGTCGCGCGCGAGATCATCGCGGTCCGCAAGGCGTTGATGCGCGATCCGGCCGATCGCGATGCCGCCGAGGCGCGGCTGACCGACATCGCCTCGCGCCCCGACCGCTTCGGCGGCAATCTGGCAGTGTTCGCCGGACTGCGCTCGGCGACGATGCGGCTCGCCTACGACACCGAGGACCGGCAGGCGCGCTCGACGATCCAGCTCCTGTGGGACATTGCCGTCGATCTCGAGGACCGCGGCGCCAGCCGCGCGATGGATGACATGCGCCGCGCGATGGACGAGCTGGCGCAACGCATGGGAAGCGCCAGCGACACCGAGATGGCAGCGATGCTCGACCGATTGACGGCCGGAATGGGCGACTATCTCCGTCGTCAGGTCGAAGCGATGATGAGCCAGGGCCAGATGCCGTCGCCCGACGCCATGGGCCGGGTGCCTTCGGTCGATCTGTCGTTCCTCGATTCGATGATGGCCGACCTGCGCGACCGGCTGGCGGCCGGTGATCAGGCCGGCGCGCAGGCGGCGCTGCAGAATCTGCGGCGGCTGATGGAAAGCCTGCAGTTCGGCGGCGCGGGCGACCCGGCGATGGCGAAGCGCGCGCAGGCGGCCGCGCAAGCCGCGCAGGCAGCGCGCGACCTCGCCGCCCGCGAGCGCGACCTGCAGGCGGAGACGATCGCCGAAAGCATCCGCCGCGCCGTGTCCGGCGAGCAG
>JAEZQR010000048.1 GCA_023413015.1 Pseudomonadota bacterium | reverse complement strand
GTCATGGCACCTCCAGGACGATCTTGCCGACATGGGCACCGGACTCCATGTGCCGGTGCGCGTCGGCGGCTTTTTCGAGCGGGAAGGTCGCGTCGACCACGGCACGCAGGCGCCCCTCCCCGAACAGCGGCCACACGTCCTTGGCGAGGCTGTCGGCGAGCGCGGTCTTGTAGGCGACCGAGCGCGGGCGCAGCATCGAGCCGCTGAGAGTCAGCCGCTTGCGCATGACCTGGGCGAGGTCGAGCTCGCCGCGCGGGCCGCGCTGGAAGGCGATCGACACATGCCGTCCGTTCTCGGCGAGGCAGGCGATGTTCCTCGGCAGATAGTCGCCGCCCACCATGTCGAGCACGACATCGACGCCGCGGCCGGCGGTCGCGCTCAGCGCCTCCTCGGCAAAGTCGTGGGTGCGGTAGTTGATCGCGAGATCGGCACCGAGCGCGCGCGCCGCGTCGCACTTCTCGTCGCTGCCGCAGGTGACGAAGACGGTGATCCCGAACGCCTTGGCGAGCAGGATGGCGGTGACGCCGATGCCGCTGGTGCCGCCGTGGACCAGAACAGTTTCGCCATCGGCGGCATAGGCGCGCTCGAACAGGTTGGACCAGACGGTAAAGTAGGTTTCGGGCAGGCTCGCCGCCTCGACGATGCTCAGCTCGTCGGGCACCGTGAGGCATTGGCCCTCCGGCGCCACGGCATATTGCGCGTAGCCGCCGCCGGCGAGGAGTGCGCAGACCTCCTGCCCTAGCTGGAAACGCGAGGCGCCCTCGCCCAGCGCCGCGATCTCGCCGGCGACCTCGAGCCCCATGATCGTCGGTGCGCCCGGTGGCATCGGATAGAGACCCAGGCGCTGCAGCACGTCGGGCCGGTTGACGCCGGCGGCGCGCACGCGGATCAGCACCTCGCCCTTTCCCGGCCGCGGCATCGGCCGTTCGACCGGCACCAGCACCTCGGGTCCCCCCGGCTTTTCGGGGTCGATCGCGATCATCGTCGGCGCGGTTCCGGTCATGCTAGCTCCCTCAAAGGGTTGACAGCTCTTTAGAGCAAAGGAACGCTGCGACGAAAAGGAGGTAAGGCACATGGACCTCGACGACCTCATGCCCCGCCGCAAGCCGGACGATGCGCTCGTGGCGCTCGCCCGCCAGGACCTCGACCCGCTGTCGGTCGACGAGCTGGAGGCGCGGATCGCTGCGCTTGAAGCCGAGGTCGCTCGCACCCGCGCGAAGCTCGAAGGCGCCCGTTCGTTCAAGTCCGCCGCCGACGCGCTGTTCAAGAAAGGCTGATCGCGTGCGGCTGGCCCGGCTGCTGATCGTCGCGCTCGCGCTCCTCGCCGCGCCGGCCCATGCCGGCAAGTCCGCGTTCGGCGACTGGGCAGCGGCGGTCGTGGCAGGCGACTGGCGCGGCGCCAATGGACTGCGGATCGAGGCATTCGACAATGCCCGCCGCGAGGTAGCCGCCGCCCTGATCGCCGCCGGATTCGCGCCCGCCAATATCCGCGAGTTCTCGCCGGATCCACGCCAAGGGGTGCTCGACGCCACGCCTGAGAGCCTGTCGCGAAGCTGGTTTGAGCTGACGCGGCAGGCGCCCGGCGGCTGCCTGCTCTACGTCACCTCGCACGGCGAGCCGGGCCGGATCGTCATGGGCGAGCAGGAAGTCCGGCCGCGCGACCTCGACGGCATGCTCGACGTCACCTGCGCCAACCGACCGACGATCGTGGTGCTGTCCGCCTGCTACGCCGGTTCGTTCATCCCGAGGCTCGCCGGATCGAACCGCCTTGTCCTCACCGCCGCGCGCGCCGACCGCTCGTCCTTCGGCTGCGATGCCGGCTTCGTCTATCCGGTGTTCGACGGCTGTGTCCTGAAGGCAATGCCGGCCGCGCACGACTTCGCCGCGCTCGCTGCCTCCGCCCGGGTCTGCGTCGCCGCGCGCGAGAAGGCGCAGCGGCTCACGCCTCCGTCGCAGCCGCAGTTGTCGATCGGCAAGGACATCGCCAAGCTCGTCCCGCAGCTGTCACTAAGACCTGACTAGCGGGAGTGATAGCCGGCACCTGCGGCCGGGTTGACGTAAACGTAAAGCACAGAAGCAATCCCTGGGGAGGGACGATGAACTTCGACTTTTCGGACGACGCCAAGGCGCTGCGCGAACAGGCACGGCGCTTCCTCGAGGAGCGCGCCGGCGCCACCATCGCCCGCAAGGCGATGGACGGCGATGCGCCTTATGACGCCGAGTTGTGGAAGGCGATCGTCGAGCTCGGCTGGACCGCCGCCCGCGTGCCCGAGGCGCATGGCGGCATCGGCCTGTCGGCCGAGGAGGCCTGCGTGCTCGCCGAGGAGGTCGGCCGCAGCCTGGCGCCCATCCCCTTCATTTCGACGCTTGCCGCGACCGAAGCGCTGCTGCTCGCCGGCTCGGACGAGCAGAAGGCGAAGTGGCTGCCCGGCATCGCGGACGGATCGGTGATCGCCACCGCCGGCTGGGCCGAAGGTGATGCCGCGACGCCGGCCACCACGCGCGGGGTGCGCGCCGAGGGCGGCAAGCTCAGCGGCACCAAGGTGCCGGTGCCTGACCTGCTCGCGGCGCAACTGGCGATCGTCACGGCGATGGGACCTGACGGACCGTCGCTCTACCTCGTTGATCTCAGGGGCGAAGGCGTCTCGGTCGAACCCGCCGGCACGCTCGATCTCGTGCGCCGACACGGCCGGCTGACGCTGAACGGCGCCGCGGCCGAGCCGCTCGGCGATGCCAACGCCTTCCACGCCTGGCTCGACCGTGCCGCCGTGCTGTCGGCGTGGGAGGCAATCGGTACCGCGTCGGTCGCAATGGAGATGGCGGTGGCCTACGCGAAGGAGCGCGTCGCCTTCGGTCAGAAGATCGGCCGCTACCAGGGCGTGAAGCACAAGTGCGCTGACATGTACGTCAAGCTCGAGCTGGCGCGCGCACATGCGCTCTACGGCGCCTGGGCGATGTCGACCGATGCGGCCGAACTCGGCCAGGCGGCGGCGGCGGCGCGCGTCGCCGCGCTCGACGCGCTGAAGTTCTGCGCCGAGGAGAATGTGCAACTGCACGGCGGCATCGGCTTCACCTGGGAGAGTGACTGCCAGTTCTACTACCGCCGCAACCGCCAGATCGCCTTCGCGCTGGGCTCGCGAGCCTGGTGGGCCGACCGCCTCGTCCGCACGCTCGAGCGCCGCAACGCGCGCGCCGCGGCCTGATCCGGGAGACCGAAGATGGATTTCAACGACACGCCGCAGGAAGCCGAATATCGCGCCAAGGTCCGCGCCTGGCTTGCCGAGAATGCCGCCAAATATCAGGACCTGCCGCAGGACGAAGGCCGTGAGGAATTCGTGCGCCGCGCCAAGGAATGGCAGAAGACCAAGCATGCCGCCGGCTACACCGGTATCACCTGGCCCAAGGCGTTCGGCGGCCAAGGGCTGACGCCGATGCATTCGATCATCTTCAACCAGGAAGAGTCCAAGACCGCCGCGCCGACGGGCCTCTATTCGATCGGTCTCGGCATGTGCATCCCGACCGTGTTCACCCACGGCTCTCCGCAAGTGATCCAGCGCTACGTGCCCAAGGCGCTCGAGGGCGAGGAGATCTGGTGTCAGCTCTTCTCCGAGCCGGCGGCCGGCTCCGACCTCGCCGGCATCCGCACGCGTGCGGTCAGGGATGGCGACGACTGGGTGATCAACGGCCAGAAGGTGTGGACCACCAACGCCCATCTTTCCGACTATGGCATCATCGTCACGCGCACCGACCCGTCGAAGCCCAAGCACAAGGGCCTGACGATGTTCATCGTCGACATGCATGCGCCCGGCGTCGAGGCGCGGCCCCTGAAGCAGATGTCGGGCGGCGCGGACTTCAACGAGGTGTTCTTCACCGACGTGCGCGTGCCGGATGCCTGGCGGCTGGGCGAGGTCGGCGACGGCTGGAAGGTCGCGCTCACCACGCTGATGCACGAGCGGCTGGCGGTCGGCGGCAAGCCGCGCCACTCGCCCGACTACAACACGCTGATCGACCTCGCGCGCCGGATCGAGAACGAGTTCGGCCCGGCGATCGAGCAGACGCACGTCCGCCAGAAGATTGCCGACGTCTATCTCGCCGACGAGGGCATCAAGCTCACGCAGATGCGGGCGCTCTCCGCGCTGTCGAAGGGCGAGATTCCGGGACCCGAGCAGTCGATCTCCAAGGTGGTGGTCGCCAAGAACATGCAGGACATGGCGGCCTTCGCGCTCGACCTGTCGGAGGCGGCCGGCTTCATGACCGACGACGGCGGCGACCTCGAACGCCTACGCGGCAGCTACATGTGGTCGGCGGGCCTGCGCATCGCCGGCGGCACCGACGAGATTCTGCGCAACATCATCGCCGAACGCGTGCTCGGCCTGCCGGGCGATTTGCGCCCCGACAAGGACACGCCGTTCAACGAGGCGAAACCGATATAGGCGTCGCCGCGAAGTGGTACTTCGCGGCGGGAGAGCGCCGACCCCATAGCGTCATCCCGGCGAAAGCCGGGACCCAGATCGACCGATCTTCTGGGTCCCGGCTTTCGCCGGGATGACGCGTTTTGGAGGGGGCACTGGCAAGCGGCGCTCCCCGTCCCCACCTTCGGAACAGCATAAGCGCTCCGGAGGTTGGTGCCGCATGGCGACAAACCAGAAGATCTTCGATCAGATGACGGCAGGCCTGTCGGGCCTCGACCGTAGCCCGCAGGCGGTGCGCCAGCGCGTCGAGGCGCTGGAGCAGGTCCTTGAGCGCGCCTTTACCGTGCCCGGCACCAACATGAAGGTCGGGCTCGATGCCGTCATTGGCTTGATCCCAGTTGTGGGCGACTGGATCGCCGGGGCGATGTCCGCCTATCTGATCTGGGAAGCTCGCAACCTCGGCCTGTCGAAATGGCAGCTCGCGCGTATGTCAGCCAACGCCGGCTTTGATACGCTGGTCGGCATGATCCCGTTCGCGGGCGACCTGTTCGACTTCGCGTTCAGGTCGAACACGCGCAACCTGCGCCTGATCAAGCGGCACCTCGACCGGCATCATCCGGGCACCGTCACGCTGCAGGGCGAGGTCGTCGACGCGCAGCGTCGGCGCTGGAGCGACTAGGCGAAGTCGAGGCCGATGTCGGCGGCGGGGGCCGACTGGGTGATGCGCCCGACCGAGACATAGGTGACGCCGCTCTCGGCGATCGCGCGGATCGTGTCGAGGCGGACGCCGCCCGAAGCCTCCGTTGGTACGCGGCCGGCAACCAGCTTCACCGCCTCGCGCAAGGTCTCGGGACCCATGTTGTCGAGCAGCAGCCGGTCGGCGCCGGCGGCGAGCGCCGGCTCGATCTGGTCGATCCGGTCGACCTCCACCACCACATCCCTGAGGCCGGCGGCCTTGGCCGCACGCACTGCCGGCTCGACGCCGCCGGCGACCGCGATGTGGTTGTCCTTGATCATCACGCCGTCGTCGAGGCGCATCCGGTGGTTGGTGGCCCCGCCCATGCGCGTGGCGTACTTCTCCAGCACGCGCAGGCCGGGCAGCGTCTTGCGCGTGTCGAGCAGGATGCAGCCGGTGCCCGCGATGGCATCGACATATTGCCGCGTCAGCGTCGCGATGCCGGTCAGGTGCTGCACGGTGTTGAGCGCGGACCGCTCGGCGGTGAGCAGCGCGCGCGCGTTACCGCTGATCCGCATCAGGTCGGTGCCGGCCGCGACCTTGGTGCCGTCCTCGACCAGCCGCTCGATCCGGACTTGCGGATCGAGCGCGCGGAAGAAGGCTTCGGCGATCGGCAGACCGGCGACCACCACCGCATCGCGGCTGTCCATCACCGCGTCGAGCGTGGCATCGGCCGGGATCACCGCCTGCGAGGTGCGGTCGCCCTCCTCGCCCATGTCCTCGGCGAGGGTGGCGCGCACGAACGCGTCGATGTCGAAGCCGGCTAGGTTCATGCCTTCTTGCTCGCGATCCAGCGGTCGATCTTGGTTTCGAGCACGGCGAGCGGCAGCGCGCCGGTCATCAGCACCTGATGGTGGAAGTCGCGGATGTCGAACTTGTTTCCGAGTTCGCGCTCGGCCCTCGCGCGCAGCTCGCGGATCTTGAGCTGGCCGATCTTGTACGACAGCGCCTGACCCGGCCAGGCGATGTAGCGCTCGACCTCGTCGGTGACGCTGGTCTTCCCGCGCGAGGTGTTGTCGAGCATGTACTGGATCGCCTGATCGCGGGTCCAGCCCTTGGTGTGGAGGCCGGTGTCGACGACGAGGCGGACGGCGCGGAACCGCTCCGAATCCAAGTAGCCGAAGTAGGCGTACGGGTCCTTGTAGAGGCCGAGCGCCGGGCCGAGGTCCTGCACGTAGAGTGCCCAGCCTTCGACGAAGGCGCCGTTGCCGCCGAACCGCATGAAGTTCGGCAGGCTGGTGTTCTCCTGCGCGAGGCTGATCTGGAAATGGTGCCCGGGCGCGCCCTCGTGCAGGTAGAGTGTTTCCATGCCGGGCGTGGTGCGCGACGGCAGATCATAGCTGTTGAAGTAGAAGACGCCCGGCCGCGAGCCGTCGGGCGTGCCGGACTCGTAGGAGCCGCCGGCGGCGCCCTTCTCGGTGAGCGGCGGCACGGGGCGGATTTCGAGGCGCGACTTGGGCAGCGTCGAGAACAGCTCACCGATACGCGCATCGACCTTCTTGCCGATCTCATAATAGCCTTCGGTCAGCGCCTGCTTCGATGCCGGCTTGAACTTGGGGTCGGTGCGGATGTGGTCGAAGAACTGCTTCAGCGTGCCTTTGAAGCCGACCTGCGCCTTCACCTTCTCCATCTCGGCGTCGATGCGGGCGACCTCGCGCAGGCCGAGCTGATGGATCTCCTCGGGGTCCATCGCGACGGTGGTGCGGGATTCCACCAGGTAGCGGTAAAGCTCGGGCCCGCCCTTCATGTCGAGCAGCCCGACGCTGTCGCGCGCCTTCGGCAGATATTCGGTGCGGATGAAGTCGCGCAGCCGCGTCAGCGCCGGCAGGAGCTGGGTACGGATCGCGTCGGCATAGGCGGCCTTCAGGCGCGCCTGATCGGCTGCGGGCATATCCGCGGGGAATTTGGTGATCGGCCGGTAGAAGCTGCTGCCCTCGACGCCCTCGCCGATCATCGTGTCGAGCTGGCGCAGCACGTTGTTCATCACCAGCTTCGGCTGGACGACGCCCGATGCCATGCCCTGGCGCAGGCGGGCGATGACGTTGTCGGCTTGGCCGACGAAACCGCCGAAGCGCTTCAGGCCCGCCTCATAGTCGGCGACGGTCTTGTACGGCGCGATCCCCTCGCCCGAGCTGAGCTCGGCGAAGTTGGTGTGGAATCCGCCCATATGGTCGATCGGCCGGACGATGGTCAGCGCCAGCATGTCGGGCTGGAGCCCGCGCAGGTCGTTCGTCCGTTGCCACTTGAATACGTCGTAGGCGATCTGCTCGTCCGGGCTCAGCGTAGCGCGGTCGATGCGCCCCAGTTCGGCCAGATCGGATTCGGCTGCTGCGCGCTCGGCAGCGAGGTACACGTCGCTCGTGCGATCGACGTAGCGGTCGGCGAAGCGCAGATCGCCGCGATAGAGCGCCTCGATCGGATTGCGCTGGAGGCTCGCCGCGTCGCTGGCGGCGAACAGTGCATGCAGACGCTCCGACGCGCTGTTCGCGGCCGGCTGAGCAACCGGTGTAGCAGCGGCTGCATGATCGGCGGGCGCCGTCGCGCAGCCGGTGGAAGCAAGTGCCAGCGCGAGCGCGGACGCCGCGAGGCCGAAGCGAAAGGTCATGCGATTTCTCCCCGATATCGTTCGACGCGGATCAGCCGCGCTTCTTCTCCGCGATCCAGCGGTCGATCTTGGCTTCCAGAACCGCGAGCGGCAGCGCGCCGGTCATCAGCACCTGCGCGTGGAATTCGCGCGGATCGAACTTGTCGCCCAGCGCCTGCTCGGCCCGCGTGCGCAGCTCGCGGATCTTCCGCGCGCCGATCATGTAGCTCAGCGCCTGGCCCGGATTGGCGATGTAGCGCTCGGTCTCCGCCGTGGCGTTGCTGCGGCCGCGCGAGCTGTTGTCGAGGATGTACTGGATCGACTGATCGCGGGTCCAGCCCTTGGTGTGGATACCAGTGTCGACGACGAGACGGATGGCGCGGAACAGCTGCGAGTCGAGGTAGCCGAAATACTGGTACGGATCGTCGAGCACGCCGAGCTCCTTGCCGAGGCTCTCCGAATAGAGGCCCCAGCCTTCGACGAACGCGGTCGGACCACCGAAGCGCATGAAGTTCGGCAGGTTGGTGTTTTCCTGCGCGAGGCTGATCTGGAAATGGTGCCCCGGCGCACCCTCGTGCAGGTAGAGGGTGGCGATGGCCGGCGTGATCCGCGACGGCAGGTCGTAGGCGTTGAAATAGAAGACACCGGGCCGCGAGCCATCCGGCGTGCCGGACCGGTACTCGCCGCGGGCGGCGCCCTTTTCGGTCAGTTCCGGCGTCGGCTTGATCTCGAGCGGCGTCTTCGGCAACGTCGAGAACAGCTTGTTGATGTTCGCATCGACCTGCTTGCCGACCGCAACATACTGCGCCTGCAGCCATTCGCGCGACTTCGGCTTGAACTGCGGGTCGGTGCGCAGATGCTCGAAGAACTGCGGGAGCGTGCCCTTGAAGCCGACCTGCGCCTTCACCTTCTCCATTTCGGCATGGAAGGCCGCCACCTGATCGAGGCCGATCTGGTGGATCTGGTCCGGCGTCAGCGTCGTCGTGGTCTGCTGCTCGACGAGGTAGCGATAAAGCTCCGGTCCGCCCTTCATGTCGCGCAGGCCGACCGACGGGCGTGCCTTGGGCAAATACTCGGTCTTGATGAAGTCGCGCAGGCGGGTCAGCGCTGGCCGGATCTCGTCGCGGATCGAGGCGGTGTAGGCCGCTTTCAGCCGCGCCTGGTCGGAGGCCGGGATATCAGCCGGGAACTTGGTGATCGGACGATAGAAGGCGCTGGTTTCAACGCCCTCGGCGAGCATCGCGTCGAGCTGGCCGAGCACATTCTCCATCACCAGCTTCGGCTGCACCACGCCCGAGGCGAGGCCCTGCTTCATCCGCGCGATGGCAGTGTCGGTCAGGCGGACGAAATCGGCGGCGCGTTTCAGCCCGTTCTCGTAATCGGCGGCCGTCTTGAATGGCGCCGCGCTCTCGCCCGAATTCAGCTCGGAGAAGAAGGTGTGAAAGCCGTTGAAATGGTCGATCGGCCGGACGGCGGTCAGCGCCAGCAGTTCCGGCTGCAGGCCGCGCAGATCAAGGTCGCGCTGCCATTTGAACGTATCGTAGGCGATCTGCTCGTCCGGCGTGAGCTTCGAGCGGTCGATGCGCGCGAGCGCCGCGAGATCGCTCTCGGCCGCCGAACGCTCGGCGGCATAATATTCATCGGTGATGAAATCGCCGAGCCGGTCGGCATAGCGCGTGTCGCCGCGGAACAGCGCCGACACCGGATTGCGCTTGAGGCTGGCCTCGTCGCTCGCGGCGAACAGCGCACGCAGCTGCTCGCTCGGGCTCGCCTCGGCCGGCGTGGCAACCGCTGCAGCCGACGTGGCAACAGGGGTCCCGGTGCTCGCGCAACCGGCAAGCGCCAGCGATGCAGCCGTGCCCAGAAGAAGCTTGCGGATCATTTGGCGCCTCCCAGTTCGCGCTTGAGGTAGGCCATCAGCAGCGCCGCGCGGTGCGCATCCTCGGCATGGTCGGCGCCCACCGAATGGCCGCCTTCGAGATATTCATGGAAGTAGAAGCGGTTGCCATACTCACCCAGCCGCGCCGCCAGCTTGCGGGCATGGCCAGGATGGACGCGGTCGTCCTTGGTCGAGCTGTAGAAGAACACCGCCGGATATTTCACGCCGGGCTTCACATTCTGGTACGGCGAGTATTTGGAGATGAACGCCCAATCCTCGGGCTTGTCGGGATCGCCATATTCGCCCATCCACGACGCGCCGGCGAGCAGATGCGAATAGCGCTTCATATCATGAAGCGGCGAGCCCGAGATCACCGCCGAATAGAGGTCCGGCCGCTGGGTGAGCGCCGCGCCGACCAGCACGCCGCCGTTCGAGCGGCCCGAAATGCCGAGCTTGCCCTTGGCGCTGACCCCGGTGCGGATCAGATCCTCGGCCACCGCGTGCAGATCGTCGAAGCTCCGCTGCCGGTTCTCGCGGAGCGCGGCGCGGTGCCAAGCCGGGCCGTACTCGCCGCCGCCACGGATGTTGGCGAGGACATAGGCGTCGCCCTCTTCGACCATGAACATGCCCAAGGGGCCGGCGCGGTACGGCTGACCGGTGAGGTAGCCCGGCGTCTGCGCGGCGCGGAAGCCGCCATAGGCATGGATCAGCGTCGGGACCGGCCCCTTCACGCCCTTTTTGCGCACGAGGAAATAGGGCACGCGCGTGCCGTCCTTCGAGGTGGCGAAGCGCTGCTCGACGCTGAACTGGCTCGCGTCGAACTTCGCCGGCAGGCTCTGGACCAGCGCCGGCTTCGCGCCGGGCTCGATGGCATAGAGCGCCGGCGGCGTCAGCATCCCCTCGACAGTTGCGAAGGCGATATCCTGCTTGCCGGCGGTCTCGAGCAGATGCACGGTGCTGTTCGCGGCCAGTGGGATGGCGGTGCGCCCCCAGCTGCCGTTGGGCAGGCGCCGGAGCGCGAACAGCTTGCCCGACACATCATCGAGCGCCTTCACCCACAGCACATTGTCGGACGCCGCGACCTCCTCGATCGCCTGGGTCTTGCTCGGCGCCATCACCAGCTCGGGCGCGGGCATGCGACCGGCGGCGATATCGGGGAGGCTGTAGGCGACAAGCGCGCCTTCCGGATAGCTACGTCCGCTCACCGCGAGCGGCGTCTGCAGCATCGCGATCAGCCGACCGCCGATCACGTCCTGAACATCGGCATCCTCAGGCACCGGCGTGCGCACGACCTGGCCGTCGGGCTTCAGCAGCGACAACTCGGACGTCCAGAAGGTCTTGCCGCGGCGAAGAAACGCCCAGCGCGTGCCGCCGTCCTGCCGCGCGAACGGTGCCATCGACACGTCGGTCTTGGCGCCCTCGAGCACGGTCTTCGCGCTGCTGAGCGGCGTGCCGCGCTTCCACAGCTTGGCGATGCGGCCGTAGCCCGAAGTGGTGAGCGAGTCGGGGCCGTAGTCGGTGACGACGATCAGCGTATCGGCGTCCGCCCAGGCGACGTTGCTCTTCGCCTCGGGCACCACGAACCCGCCCTCGACGAACTTGCCCGAAGGCAGGTCGAACTCGCGCACGACGTCCGCATCGGTGCCGCCGGGGCTCAGCGATACGAGGCAGCGGCGATAGTCGGGGGCGAGGCAGTCGGCGCCGTGCCAGACCCAGCTCTTGCCCTCCTGCTTGCCGAGCGCGTCGACGTCGATCAGCGTCCGCCATTCGGGCTTGCCGGCACGGTAGGCGGCGAGTGGCGAGACACGCCAGATGCCGCGGGGATTCCTGGCGTCGCGCCACAGGTTGGCGACCTGATCGCCCATCACCTTGTCGGGAGTCGCGATCTGCTGCTCGTCATCGAGGATCGCCCGCGCGCGGCTCTCGTATTGCGCGAACTTCGGATCCTGGGTCAGCAGGTCCTCGGTCGCCTTGTTCCAGGCCCTCACCTGATTGAGCGCACGCGGGCCCTCGATCTCCTCGAGCCAGAGGTACGGGTCCTCGGCGGTCTGGGCGACGGCGGTGATGGCGACCAACGATGCGGCACCGGCCGCAAGCAAGGCAAGCTTGCGCAATTCCATTCTCCCCGAGCTTATGCTTGGCGCGGACCTTAGCGGCCCTCCCCGCCGCACGGAACCCCTCTGCGAGGCCCGGAACGGGCAGCGGTTTGGGCGCTATTCGCGCAGCAGTCGGGCGGCGGCGGTGAGATAGTCCTCCGCTACCCGGCGCAGGGCCGGATCTTCGAACGCGTCGGCTGGCGATGGCGCGATCCCGAACACTTCCATCAGCGCCCAGAGTGCGAAGCGGCGGCCCGGCTCCTGCTCGACGCCGAAGTCGATCGTCAGCTTCTCCAGGCCGGCTTCGAACTTCTCAGGAGCGATCGTATCGGGATCGAGGGTCTCGAAATAGTGTTGGAGGAGTGCATCAAGGTCCATGCGATTTTGTCCTCAGCGTTTCTTCACGAACTCGGCGCGCAGCACCAAGCCCTTGATACCGTCGTAGCGGCAATCGATCTCCTGTTCGTCGCCGGTCAGGCGGATCGACTTGATGACGGTGCCGCGCCGCAACGTCTGGGTCGTTCCCTTGACCTTCAGGTCCTTGACCAGCGTGACGCTGTCGCCGTCGGCCAGCAGGTTGCCGACGGCATCGCGCACCTCGACGCCGGAAGCGGATACACCACGAGCGGCCGCATCGGCCGCGCTGGTCCACTCGCCCGTGGCCTCGTCGTAGATATAGTCGTCGCTGTCGCTCAAGGCCCGCTCTCCGATGCTTCCGATTGCATCACCCCATAGGGCCGCAAGGCCGCTGGGGGAATGCCGCCATCCGCCTCATCGCCCCGGACATGGCTTGACGGTAGATCATTTCGGCATATGCACGCGGCGATGAGACGAACGCGGCGACGGCGCGTTGGAGGACATGATGAAGAAATCAGCTACCGACGTCATGCAGGAGATCGTGTTCTCCGCCGTCATCGACGCGATCGTCGCTCTTAAGGATGCCTCGAAGGGCATGCCGAACACGCTGCTGCGCGATCTGAACGCGGTGCATGCGAACGCCACCTTCGCCGACCTGCCGAAGGAGCTGCAGGCCGCGATCACCTCAAGCGTGCGCTCGGCGTTCACGCGGCTGATGAAGGATGGCTACACCGTTTCGAGCAACGACGCGCCCCCGCCCCGCCCGGCGCCGATGCACGCGCGGCCGACAGGGCCCGGACGTCCGCGGCCGGGCGGTCCCGGCCGGCCGAACCCCAGCGGCCCGGGC
>JAEZQR010000017.1 GCA_023413015.1 Pseudomonadota bacterium | reverse complement strand
GCTGCCTTCGCCTGATCGGCTGCATCCTTGGCCGCCTTGGCTTGGTCGGCTGCTTCCTTCGCCGCTCTCGCCTGTTCGGCCGCCTGCTTGGCTGCCTGAGCTTGATCCGCCGCCGACTTCGCGGACTTCGCCTGTTCCGCGGCATCCTTGGCAGCCTTGGCCTGGTCCGCCGCGCTCTTGGCCGATTTTGCCTGTTCGGCTGCGTCCTTTGCCGCCTTGGCCTGCTCGGCGGCGTCCTTGGCGGATTTCCCCTGAACCGCCGCATCCTTCGCTGATTTGGCCTGCTGGGCGGCGTCCTTGGTAGCTTTGGCTTGTTGCGTGGCGTCCTTGGCAGCTTTGGCCTGTTGCGCGGCGTCCTTGGCGGCTTGTCCCGGCGCCGTCGCGTCCTTTGCCGACTTGGCCTGCTGCGCTGCTTGCCGCGCCGCCTTGGCCTGCTCGGCGGCCGTCTTTGCGGCACTCGCCTGCTCGGATGCCTGCTTGGCTGCCGATGCCTGATCAGCGGCGCCCTTGGCCGCTTTCGCCTGCTCGGCCGAAGCCTTGGCAGCCTGCGCCTGCTGCGTGACTTCCTTGGCCGAGGCCGCCGCTTGACCCGACGCCGCCTTGGCGACCTGCTTCGCGGCCGTCCTGGCGGCCTTCGCCTGCTCGGCAGCCTGCTTCGCCGCACCAGCCTGTTGATTCGCGGTGCCGGCCTGGTTGGCTGCCTCCTTGGCGCTCTTCGATGAGGCCGCCGCCTGCTTGGCCGTGCCGGCCTGATCGGCCACCGTCTTCGCGACCGCCGCAGCTTCCGTCGGCCGAGCGTCCTTCGTGCTGCTGGCTGAGGACTTGGCCTCTTGCGCGGTCCGAGCGGCATCGCTGGCCGTCGCCGCTTGCTCGACCGCCGTGCTGGTGGCCTGAAGACTGCTACGGGTACCGGCCGAGGCCATCGTGCTTGCGACAGCCGCTGGAAGCGCAAGGCTGGAGGAGGCGGCGGCCACCGCCGGCGCCGGCACATCGGCCGGGTCCAGCGCCGCCAGCATCGGTGCGGCATCCGATGTCGCCGCCCCTGCGGGCACCTTTCCGCCATGCGAGCGGCTCGCCAGCACGATCGGCTGCATTCGCGTCGCGGCGATAAGATCGACGAGCAGGGTCCGCCCGTCCGTCGATGCCGCCGAGCCCGATTGCGCCGCCTCGCGGGCGGCAGCCACGCTGCGTGCAAGCTCGGCGGCATGTAGCTGGTGCACCGGAGGTATGGCCGCGGCCAGCCGGATGGTTCGCGTGGCGATCAGCGGCGGCACCACAGGGGCCGGACGCGCCGCGGCGGTTTCCACGATCTTGCCGCCGGCAAATGCCAGGGGCGCGACCACCTTCGCCGGCGCCATGAACGGGGCGGCCTCCAGCCGGAACGGACCCGGCACTGCCTGGGCGGCCACGGCCTGAGAGATACCGGTCGTCGGCGCGACGGTCGGCTCCGATTGGAACAGGACCGGCAGCACCAGCGCCGCGATCGCGACGGAAGCGGCGAACGGCAGCGCGCCGTCGCGTCGGCGAGGCGGTCGCCGAATGGTTCGCGGCGTGAGGGCCGGCTGCCCGCCCGTCGCGGGGACCGGCGGCTCGGGGTCGTTGGCGGCGGCGGGGGGCAGAAATTCGGGCTCGGGCTGGCTCAGCAGGCCGCTGTGCATCATCGCAGCCAAGCTCGCATGCCCCGGCCTGATCCGGTGCGCGTTGTCGTTCGCCGCCTGGAACATCGCCGCGCCGGCCAGCACGCGCAGCAGGCGCGGCGAGCCGCGTCCGGCATTGACGATCTCGTCCAGTGCGCCGGGCTCGAACAGGTCGCGTCGACCGGCGGCCGCCGCCCGCATCTCGAGATAGCCGCGCGCTTCGGAGGGATCGAGCGGACGCAGGTCAATCAGCATGGGACGGGCCTGCGCCGGCAGGCGATGGAGCGCCGGTCGCGTTGCCGCGAACACCATCATCGGTGCCGCGGCCCTCCCCGTTCCCGGTGCGAGTGCGGCGAGCGTCGCGTCGGTGATCGTGTCCGCCTCGTCGATCAGCAGCACCTCGGCGCCGATCGAGAGCGTGGTGTGCGCCATATCCCCGCGCGCCACGCGATGCACGCGCAACCCGGCCGCCTGGCACGCCCGCTCGATCGAGCCGAGCAGCAGCGTCTTGCCCATCCCCGGCCGGCCGGCCACCACGACCAGCGGCTCGCGCCGGGCGATGGCGGCCATCACCTCTTCGTGCGCGCCGCGAACCGAAGCGGCGACGCCGAAACCGGAGGCGCTGTCCGCCGGTGCGAACGGATCCTGCCGCAAGCCAAGTCGATCGATGACATTCATGCCGCACCACCCCACGCAACCGCACCGCGCAACCCCGCGGCGGCAGCGTCATGAACGTCGATGTTCGCCGGCCGTTCCGGCCCTATGAAGTGATGCGCCCCGTCTCGCGATGACTAGAGCTGTGACCGCGTCCGGCTCCACTTCCGGACCCGGCGGATGACCCGCCAACTGGCAACGAGCAGCGCGACCGATGCGGCCAGCACGACGGCTGCAACGGCCGCCGCCGCGAACGGATGCGTCAGCGCCAGCCAGATCCCGGTTGCGCTCGTCACATCCTCGGTCGCGCTCACTGCGACGTTGCTGAATGGCTCGGGCGAGGCGTTTACCACCGCGCGGGTCCCCGTTTTGGCGCTATGCCCCAGCAGCGCCGCGCCGCCGCCGACGAGCAGGGCGGCGACCTGCCAGCCGGGATCGCCGGGGTCGACCACCGCAAGCGCCACCAGCGCCCCGCCGATCGGCCGGATGAAGGTGTGAATCGCGTCCCAGATACTGTCGACCCACGCCAGCTTGTCGACGAAGAACTCGGCGACGAAGCCGATGCCGGCCACGCCGATCACCCAACAGCTCGCCAGCGCATCGAGCGCCGTGAGATGCTGCGGCAGGTCGAGCAGGCCGAACCGCATCGCAAGTCCCGTCGCGAGCACGACGGCATAGAGCCGCCATCCGGCCAGCAGGCTGAGACTCCCCACGAGGCCCAGAATCTCGATGGCACCCATCGCCGTCCTCCTGCCGCATCCCAGTCACCGCCCGACGGCGGCTATGGCTTTGGCTAGCCGTGACTTCGCGGCAACGGGCGCTACAGTCGCCCCATGACCGACAGCAACGAAGCCAAACCGGCCGCCACCCTCGTCCTCCTTCGCGAAACGTCCGCCGGCGTCGAACTGTTCATGGTCGAGCGGGCGAAGACGATGGGCTTCGCGGGCGGCATGATGGTGTTCCCGGGCGGCAAGGTCGACGACGCCGATGTCGAGCTCGCCCGCGACGGAGAGCTGGCGCCCGGCTTTACGGCGCTCGATCCGGTCGACGCCGCCGCCCGCATCGCTGCGATCCGCGAGACGTTCGAGGAAGCCGGCGTGCTGCTCACCGAGGGCGGCCCGGTCGACGAGGAGCTGCGCGACCACTGGCGCGCCCGCATCGTCGATCATGAGGAAAGCTTCGCGGACTTCCTGAGCACCACCGGTCACCGCCTGAATGCCGAGGCGCTAGTGCCGTTCGCGCACTGGTGCCCGCCGGTGGGCCTGGAGAAGCGCCGCTTCGACACGCGCTTCTATCTCGCGCGCATGCCCGAAGGCGAAACCGCCCAGCATGACGGCGGCGAGGCCGTGCGCTCGCGCTGGCTCACCGCTGCCGATGCGCTGGCGCGCGCCGATGCCGGCGAAAGCGCGATCATCTTTCCGACGCGCCGCAACCTCGAACGGCTGGCGCAGCACGACAGCATCGACGCGCTGATCGCCGCCGCCCGCGAGACCCCAATCCGCCTGATCCAGCCGGTGGTGGAGGAGCTCAATGGCCACCCCCATCTCTGCATCCCGGAGGGCTGCGGCTATCCGGTGACCGCCGAGCCGATCGAGCGGGCGATGCGCGGGTAGGCAGGCGCGCCCTTCCCGTCCCGCATCGCGTCGGCGAACAGCGTCTCGTAGCGCTGCGCCACCTTCGGCCACAGCATCTCGCGCCCGGCCGCCTGTGCGCGGCGCGACACCGAGGCGAGCTTGCGCGGATTGCCGAGCAGTTCGAGCACCTGGCCGGCGAGCGCCTGCGGGTTGCCGAACGCGACCAGCGTACCCCGCCCCTCACCCAGCAGCTCGCGCGCATA
Source organism: Pseudomonadota bacterium (assembly GCA_023413015.1). GTDB lineage: Bacteria > Pseudomonadota > Alphaproteobacteria > Sphingomonadales > Sphingomonadaceae > Sphingoaurantiacus. The sequence goes on along the minus strand of JAEZQR010000017.1, from coordinate 2,408 downwards.
CCAGAAGGGCGTGGCGATCACCGGCTTTCCCAGCGCGAAGGCGCTGGCGAGCGTGTGCGATGCCAGCTCCGCCTCCGAAAGATAGGGCGAGACATAGAGGTCGGCTGCCGCCAGCGTCGCGCAGAGGTCGTATCCTTCCGGATATTCGTCGATCAGCATGAAATGCGCGTCCACGCCGCGCTGCCGCGCCAAGTCGAGCAGCGACTGCCGGTAGCTTTCGCCCTCGCGCGCCACGAGCGAAGGGTGCGTCTCGCCGACGACCGCATAGACCACATCGGGATGCGCCGCGACGATCGCGGGCAGCGCCTCGATCATCACCTCGATGCCCTTGTCGGGCGCTAGTAGCCCCAGCGTCATCAGCACCCGCTTGCCGCCGAGGCCGAGCCGCGCCTTAGCTGCGGCGGCCGTCAGTGCCGAGCCGCCATGGACACCGCAGGGGATGACGTCGATCAGGTCGCGGTCGATGCCGTAGGTATCCTCGAGGATCTCGGCGGCCTTGCGCGACAGCACGACCGTCCGCGACGAGCTCTCCGCGAGCCGCTGCAGGATACGCTGCTGCTCGGGCTCGGGATGCGTCGGCACCTCGTGGAAGGTGGTGACGACCGGGGCCCGCAGGTGCGGCAGCAGCTCGACGAGCCGCTCGCCGGCGGCCCCCGCGAAGCCCTCGAAGTCGTGCTGGATGCAAACCGCATCGGCGCCGTCGAAGTTGAGATAATCGGCTGCCCGGCGGAAGCCGCGCGGATGATCGGGCGTCAGGACGAGCGCCGCGCCCTCCTCTCGCCCACCCTCGCCGACGAGGATCGTGCGGCAGTCGAGCCCGCTCGGCAGCTGAAGCAGCGCATCGCGCAGCGATCGCGCGAAGTTACCGGCCCCGGCCGATCGGCCGACCTGCGCACCGATGAGACCGATGCGCTCGGGGCGCCGCAACCCTGACGCCGTCGTGTCGACCATTGGAACGCTCGCCACTTCGAACTCAGCCTTTCGCCCAGCCCGAACCGGAGCGGCAACGACCACTCGACCCGGGACGTGATGAACCTTACTGCCAATCCGTCGGAGCGACGTGGCCGCCGGAGAACCTCCACCGTCAGGACATGTCGGCGTAGCCGACGACAGGCGGGACGAAGGGCATCTTGCACCAGCCGTTCCCGCCAAGTGTGACAACCCAGCGAATGGAAACTCCGGCGCGTCAACGAGCCACTTGGCTTTTGGCTCCCAGGCCCCAGCACAATTGCCGTTGCCTGCCCGGAGTCGGCCGCTCGCACCGAACCGAGCTAACCTCGCCCGGCCGCACTCGGCTCGGCCGCGGCGGCGTTTTAAGGTCTATACCCGAAGCTCCGCCGCCCTGGCTTCAAGCCCCGCTGCGCGAGGCTCGCGAACTCGCACAGGTGCGCGCGCGTGTCGCGCGGGTCGATGATCTCCTCGATCCCGAAGCGCTCGGCGGTGCGCAGCGGTGAGCGGACGCGGTCGAGGCGCGCCTTGATCTCCGCAAGCCTGGTGGCCGGATCGTCCGCCTTCTCCAGATCGCTCTTATAGGCCGCTTCCAGGCCGCCCTCGATCGGCAGCGAACCCCAGTCGCCGCTCGGCCAGGCCATGCGCCACCGGAAGCGGCTGGTGTTGGCGTGCGCCGATCCGGCCATGCCGTAGGCCTTGCGCAGGATCAGCGCACACCAGGGCACCGTCGCCTGGTAGATGGCGGTGAGCGCGCGCGATCCCCAGCGGATCGTCGCCTCCTCCTCGGCGCGGCGCCCGATCATGAAGCCGGGGTTGTCGATCATATGCACCACCGGCAGGTGGAAGGTCTCGGCCAGATCGACGAAGCGCTCGACCTTGCGCGCGGTCGCCGCCGACCACAGTCCACCGAGCGCCATCGGATCGGACGCCAGCACCGCCACCGGCCAGCCGTCGAGCCGCGCGAAGCCGGTGACGATCGCCTTGCCCCAGTTGCGGCCGATCTCGAAGAAACTGCCCTGATCGACCACCGCCTCAACGATCGGGCGGATCTTGTAGAGGTGGCGCGGATTGCGCGGGATCGCCTCGATCAGCCCCTCCTCGCGCCGGTTGGGATCGTCACCTGATAGGCCACGCGCCGGCAATTCCTCAACGCTGCTCGGCAGATAGGACAGGAAGCTGCGAAGCAGCGCGTAGGCATGCGCCTCGGACGAGGCCACATCATCCACCGCCCCGTTCGCCGCATGGATCGCCGCGCCGCCCAGTTCCTCCTTAGTGCGCTTCTCGCCGACCGCCGCCACCACTGGCGGTCCGGCGACGAACATCTGCGACAGCCCTTCGACGAGCAGCGAATAATGGCTCATCACCATCCGCCCGGCGCCCAGCCCCGCCACCGGCCCGAGGCCCAGCGACACCACCGGCACGGCAGACAGGTTGTCGACCATCACCTCCCAGCCGGG
>JAEZQR010000308.1 GCA_023413015.1 Pseudomonadota bacterium | reverse complement strand
TCACTTCGTTTTCTCAACCTGATCGAAGTCGAGTTCGACGGGCGTGGCGCGGCCGAAGATCGAGACCGAGACCTTCACGCGGGCGCGGTCGTAGTCGATCTCCTCGACGAGGCCGTTGAACGAGGCGAACGGGCCGTCGAGCACCTTCACCTGGTCGGCGATCTCGAAGTTGACCTTCATCTTCGCCTTGGCCGGCGTCGCGGCACTCTCGTCGGCCTTGGTGTTGAGGATGCGCGCGGCTTCTGCCTCCGAGATCGGCTGCGGCTTGTTGTTGGTGCCGAGGAAGCCCGTCACCTTCGGCGTGTTGCGCACGAGGTGGTAGACGTCGTCCGACATCTCGAGCTTTGCGAGCACGTAGCCGGGGAAGAACTTGCGATCGACGGTCTTCTTCTTGCCGCGGTGGACCTCGGTCACCTTCTCGACCGGAACCTCGACCGCCTCGACCAGCCGCTCGAGCCCCATGCGGCTCGCTTCCGACAGGATCGCGTCGCGGACCTTGTTCTCGAAGCCCGAGTAGGCGTGGATGATGTACCAGCGCGCCATATGCCGAAACGTCCCTTAGCTCGCGAACGACAGCAGGAAGCGGACCGCATGGCCCAGCACCTGGTCGACGCCGAGGAAGAAGATGGCGAGGATCGTCGTCATGATCAGCACCATGACGGTGGTGATCATCGTTTCCTTGCGCGTCGGCCACGTGACCTTCGCGGTCTCCTGCCGGACCTGCCGGACGAAATCGCCGGGCGACACCTTCGCCATGGAAGCCTTCCTCGAAACAAGTTCCGCTGCGCGCGCTGTCCGCCCGCCCCGGAACCACCTAACCCGGAGCGAACATAAGCCGCGCCGCTCCGAAAACAATCGCCCCGGCCCTGGTTCGGCCCGACCCGACTGTCCGAAACGGGCGCGCCGCTCCGAAACAACAGAAGCCGGCCCGCAACCGCCCTGTCTGGCCTCACGGCCGCGGCTGCCGGCTGGCGATGAAACTCTCTCTCGGGCCCGCGCCTGTCCTAGGACATGGCAGGAGCAGAGGGACTCGAACCCCCGACCCTCGGTTTTGGAGACCGATGCTCTACCAACTGAGCTATGCTCCTAAGCCCGAGCCCGCGGTGTATAGTGATCGCCGTTACCGGTCGCAATAGCCATTCCGGTGCCAGCGATCGGTCCCGGCTGATGGCGCGCTGCCGGCCGGTGGAGCGGGTAGCGGGGATCGAACCCGCATCACAAGCTTGGAAGGCTAGTGCTCTACCATTGAGCTATACCCGCGAAACGCCACCGCGTGCTTACTGGGTGATTACGGGCACCCATTCCGCTGCTCACCACCGTCCGGTTGGTCAGACCGGCCATCTCTCAGAAGCCGGCGGATTTCCGCCTTTTCCCGAGAGTGGTGGAGGGGGTTGGATTCGAACCAACGTAGGGAAAACCCGGCAGATTTACAGTCTGCTGCCATTGACCGCTCGGCCACCCCTCCACGGGCGCTCGCCGCGAAGGCCGGCTATGTGGCGAAGCGGCGAAGGCCTGTCAACGGGATTACGCGAAGTCATCGGCGTCATCGGCAAGAATGACTTGATGCCATGATGGGTTCACAGCCGCGCGACATCCGCTAGAAGCCTCTGCATGGCCCGTCGTCCCAACCCTCGCCACGGAACCGCGAACCGCAGCGATCCGAATCGTCCGCGCTTCTATGGCCGCCATGCCGTGTTTGCGGCGCTGGACAACCCGGCGCGTATCAAGCGCAAACTATGGCTGACCTATGAGGCCAAGAATCAGGTCGAGGTGCCGCCTGGCCTGACCGTACAGCTCGGCGATGCGCACGACCTCGCGCGGCTCGTCCCGGCCGACGCGCCGCACCAAGGCATGGTGCTGGAAGTCGAGCCGCTGGAGAATCCATGGCTGGGCGATGTGCTGGCAGGCGCCGAGGGCAATAAGCGCCCCCTGCTGATCCTCGACCAGGTCACCGATCCGCACAATGTCGGCGCCATCCTGCGTTCAGCCGCGGCTTTCGAGGCGGTGGCGCTGGTGACGCAGGACCGGCATGCGCCCTCCGAAAGCGGTGCGCTCGCCAGGGCGGCATCCGGCACGCTTGAGATGGTGCCTTGGGTGCGGGTCGTGAACCTCGCGCGGGCGCTCGATGAAATCGGGGAAGCCGGCTTCTGGCGTATCGGCTTGGCCGGCGAAGCCACGGTCACGCTGGAAGCGGCGCTCGGCGAGACGCGGCCGGCATTAATCCTGGGAGCCGAAGGCGAAGGAATGCGGCAGAACACGGCTGCACATTGCGACGAGCTGGCACGGCTTCCGATCAGCAGCGCCGTCGAAAGCCTGAATGTATCGAATGCCGCCGCTATCGCGCTCTATGCCGCTGCACGGCGCGGCTTGAGCTAAAGGCTACTCGGCCGCCTGACGCTGCGCCGCGCGCTCGACGCGGTCCAACTGAGCCAGCAGGTCAGCGAAATCATCATTGCGAGTAGGCACAGGTTCGAAGGCGGTCCGCAGCTGGCGGCCCAACTGGCTAACACTATGGTGCTGACGTGCAGCCTCCTGCACGACGCGCTTCGAACGCGGCATTACGCCCCTGCTCCTTCGGAATCCCCGCAGCCCTGCAGAGACCCATGATGTAGCTGAGATTGACTGTGACAGAACCGACTTAACAGCGGCTTAACCGGAGTCTAGGACAACGCGACTCGTCGGATCAATAGGCTTTCTGCGCGTGGGCCGGCCTTTAAAAGCTCGCCTCGTCATAGATCCTTGAAATGTCTCCATTCCATGTGCCGCGATAAAATTGGAGTAGCCGCTCGGCTGGCGTCATGCCACTGTCCACGATCTCGTGCAGCGGATTCAGGAAGCCCTGTTCGCTGTCTCCCGACGCATTGAGGCGCCCCCGCGTCGCCAGCCCCGCATCCGCGATGCGCAACACCTCACGTGCCAGATCGCGCAGCGTGCCGCCGTTGGGGCTCGCGGCCCTCAACCCGAGCTTGGGGACTTCGTGCCGCAGCCGATCATGATCCGCGATGCTCCACCCCTTGGCGAGATCCCAGGCAGCATCGAGCGCGCTCTGGTCGTAGAGCAGCCCCACCCACAACGCCGGCAGCGCACAGATGCGGTTCCACGGCCCACCATCGGCGC
>JAEZQR010000278.1 GCA_023413015.1 Pseudomonadota bacterium | reverse complement strand
CCCCCCCCGCCCCCTTCCACGACCTTGAGGGGGAAGGTCGTTTACATGACCACCGTATTGATAGTGCCCGAACCAACGAGTGTCTTGATCGAGCCGGCAGATGCCTTCAGCGTATTGCCGTAGAGGTTGACCGAATTGGTCGGCTTCGACTTGTTCGTGACGAAGTACACGGTCGAGCCGCGCTTGTTGGTGAAGTTGTTGTAGCGGATCGACACCGGGCCGGCCGGATTCACGTAGCTGCCGCCCTGGTACATCTCGAAGCCGTAGGCGATCACGACGCAGCAGTTGCTGGCGCTCGCGCCCTTGATCAACGTGTTGTTGGTGATAGTCGCCGCGCCGCCCTCGGGGATGTCGATCAGGTAGCTGGCGCTGCCGTTGGTGTCGTCGATCGTGTTGCCAGTGATCACCGTCGTCGGCGCACGCGACTTGATGTAGTGGCCGACGAAGTCACGCGTGAACTTCGAGCCGGTGACCGTCATCTTGGTGAGCGAGTTGCCATAGATGCTGTGGCCGATGTGCCCCGACGCATAGGACTTGTGATAGTCGAAGCTGCTGTTCTGTACGGTCAGCGAGCCACCCTTGGTCGGATAGGGCGTCGCGAGAATGCCCATCTCGTTGTTGTAGAACTTGGAGTTCTTCACCGTCAGGTTGAGACCTTCCTGGCGGATGCCGGCGCCGTTGCCCGAGCTCGAGCGCGCGCCCTTGAAGTACATGCCGTCGACCGTGACGTTGGAGCCCTTGACCAGGAACAGGCCCTTGTCGCCGACGGTCTTGCCGGTGATCACCACCGAGCCGAGGCTGGTGTTCGGCGCGCGCTTGATGGTGAGGTAGTTGTCGGAGAAGGTCGCACCCGAATAGGTGCCGGGATAGACGAGGATGGTGTCGTAGGCGTTCGCGGCCGACGCGGCCGACGAGAGCGTCTTGTATTTCTTGGTCGAGCCGACCTCCAGCGTCGCGGCATGTGCCTGGGCCGCGCCAACGGCAAGCGCCGCGGCGAACGCGATTTTGATCGTACGCATGTAAAATTCCCACCCGCAAACTTGAACAAGCTCTGGAAAGCCGCCCCCCTCGGCAAGCTGACCAAGCACAAGCAGGCTAGAGAAGCTTCGCGATCGATCGCAACCTCAGGGTCGTTTAATAAAGGTAAACAGTGCGTATCGGCCGACGAAACGCATAAAAGTTGCGCAAATCCGGCGGAACTTAGCTTGTTGAACGGCGTGTAATGCGCTTTGCTGACGTCATGTTCATCCGTATCAACGACGAGATTTCGGTCGCCGGGCAGCTTGGTGAGGCTGACCTGGCGGACGCCGCGCGCGCCGGGTTCCGGCAGGTCGTCAACAACCGTCCCGACGGCGAAGCGCCCGACCAACCACCCGCCAGCGCGATCGAGGCTGCGGCGCGCGCGCAGGGCCTGGCCTATGAAGCGATTCCGGTCGCCGGGGGCTTCGCGATGGAGCAGGTCGAGGCGATGGCGCGCGTGCTCGACGAGGCTGAAGGGCCGGTGCTCGCCTTCTGCCGGTCGGGCACGCGGTCGACGATGCTGTGGGCACTCGCCGCCGCCTACCGGGGCGGCGATCCGGACACCATCGTCGCTGCCGCCGCGGCGGCCGGCTACGACGTCGGCCAGCTGTTGCCGACGCTGCGGCAGCTGTCAGCGGCGCGATGACCTGGGCGAGCTTCCTCGGCTCGCTCGCAGGGGTGCTCGCCGTGGTCGCGCTCGCAAAATGGCTGGGGCTCGGCCGCCTGGAGCCGCTCGACGAGGCGGGCGCGCTGCGCATCGCCGAAGACACCTTCGTCGGCCACCGCTTTCGCGCCGCCGCCGTCGACCGCGAAGGCCGCGCGGCGCTGGTCGAGGGCATGGCCGGCGAGATGGCGCTGCTGCGCTCGCACGGCGACAAATGGGTGGCGCGGCTGCTTGATCTGCCTACGAGCGCGCAGACCGAAGGCGAGCGATTGATCATCGGCCCAAGCGAGGCCATGTTCGGCACCACGACGCTCGCGCTCGACGGCGAGGAAGCCGCGCGCTGGGCATCGCGGCTAAGAGGCGCGAGCCATGCCTGACCTGCCCGATCCGATCCAGTACGCCGTCCCCGGCTTCATCGCGCTGCTGATCGCCGAGATCATCTTCGTGCGCGTGACGAACCGCGGCGCCTACGAGCCGCGCGACACGCTGACGTCGCTGCTGCTCGGCACCGGCAGCACCGTGGCCGGGGTTCTGACCGGCGGGATCATATTGGCGACGGCGCTACGGCTGTGGGAACATCGGCTGTTCGACATCGGCTGGGCCTGGTGGGCATGGCCGCTGTGCTTCGTGCTCGACGACCTCGCCTATTATTTCTCGCACTGGTTCATGCACCGCGTGCGCTGGGGCTGGGCGAGCCACGTCATCCATCATTCGAGCCAGCACTATAATCTGTCGACCGCGCTGCGGCAGACCTGGACCGGCTTCGTCAGCCTGACCTGGGCGTTCCGGCTGCCGCTGTTCCTGATCGGCTTCCATCCCGCGATGGTGTTCTTCTGCGCCGGCCTCAACCTCATCTATCAGTTCTGGATCCACACCGAGGCGGTGGGGCGGATGCCCAAATGGTTCGAGGCGGTGATGAACACGCCGTCGCACCACCGCGTCCATCACGCGGTCAACCCGCGCTATCTCGACCGCAACTATGCCGGCGTGTTCATCGTGTGGGACAAGCTGTTCGGCACCTTCGAGCCCGAACGCGACGACGAGCGGCCGCGTTATGGCATCGTCAAGAACCTCGGCACCTTCAACCTGCTGTGGGCGGCGTTCCACGAGTGGGTCGGCATCGCACGCGACGTGGCGCACGCGAAGAGCTGGCGCGAACGCTGGGGCTATGTCGCCGGCCCGCCGGGCTGGTCGCCGGACGGCAGCCGCGATACAGCCGACGCTATCAAGGCGCGGTGGGAAGCATGCAGGGCACAGGCGGCGGAATAGGTTCGGACGTTCGCATCGAGATCGCGGAGGGAGAAGCGGTACGGGCGCTCGACCGCGAGCTGCTGGCCTTCTGCGAGACCATCTTCCCGGGCTTCTCGCCGCCGTATCTGACCGACCGGCTCGCGCACATCGACGCGCCGTGCGTAACGGCGGCGCGCGACGGATCGGGACAGCTCCTCGGCTTCAAGCTCGGCTACCGGCGCGGTGGGACGCTGTTCTACAGCTGGCTCGGCGGCGTCCACCCGGAGGCGCGGCGGCGCGGCATCGCCCAGCGGCTGATGCGGGCGCAGCACGACTGGGCACGGACGCAAGGCTATACCAGCGTCGAGACGCGGACGCGCGCGAGCAACAATCCGATGATCATCCTCAACCTGCAGAGCGGGTTCCGGATCGTCGGCTTCGAGGTCGATCGGACCGGCACGCCGATCGTCACGCAGCGGCTGAGCTTGGACGGCGAATAGCCGCCACCGGAGGGGGCAGGGAAATGGGGCGCATCGTCGGGGTAGTCGCGGGTATCAACCGCTACCCGGTCAAGTCGCTGGCCGGCGAAGCGCTCGGCGCCGCGGAAATCCGCTGGACCGGAATCAGGGGTGACCGCGAATATGCGTTCGTCCACGCGGACCGGCTGAGCCGTTTCCCCTGGTTCACGGCGCGCGATGTCGCCGGGCTGATCCGCTACGCCGCCGTCTGCGAGGGACCTTACGGCCCGTCGGGACTGCCGGTGAAGGTTCGCACCCCTGACGGACGCTTGCTGGCGGTATCCGATCCCGAGCTGATCGCCGAACTGTCGGCCGCGGCCGGGGCGCCGATACGTCCGCTCCAGCTGTCGCGGGGCGCGCACGACTCGATGCCGGTCTCGATCGTCACGACGGCGACGCTCGCTGCGATCAATGCGGCGCACGGCACGCCGCTTGACCCGCGACGTTTCCGGATCAACCTGATCGTCGAGAGCGACGAGCGCGACACGGCCTGGCGCCACCGCGTGATCGAGATCGGCCGGGACGGTCCCCGGCTCGCGATCAGCCGGCCGATCGAACGCTGCGTCATGATCACTACCGATCCCGAGACGGGCCAGCGCGATCCGTCCATCATGCTCACGGTCGCGCGCGCCTTCGGCAACGAGGCGGGCGAATATGCCTCAGTGCTGAAGCCCGGCATCATCGGCGTCGGCGACGAGATCCGCCTGCTCGATGAAGCGCCGGTTACCTCGGGCGAGATCGCCGAGCTGGAAGGCATCTGACGAAAAAACGGCCGGAGCCTTGCGACTCCGGCCAGCCGGTTCTTCCTTGGGGAGGAATCGAACTTGTGGTCAGAAGGCGGCGGTCAGCGACAGCACGACCGCCGAGTCCACGATGTCGCGATC
>JAEZQR010000262.1 GCA_023413015.1 Pseudomonadota bacterium | reverse complement strand
GACGCCGAGCTGCGCTTCGGGCAGCTCATGGACATCGCCGGCGTCGACTTTCCGGACCGGCCGGAGCGCTTCGAGGTGAGCTATCACCTGCTGTCGCTCAAGCATAACCGCCGCATCCGCGTGAAGGTCACCGCCGACGAGGAGCAGATCGTGCCTTCGGTCGTGGGGATCTGGCCCGTCGCCGGCTGGTTCGAGCGCGAGGTGTGGGATCTCTACGGCGTGCTGTTCGAGGGCAATCCGGACCTTCGCCGTATCCTCACCGACTATGGCTTCCAGGGGCATCCGTTCCGCAAGGACTTCCCGCTCACCGGCTATGTCGAGCTGCGCTATTCGGAAGAGCATAAGCGCGTGGTCTATGAGCCGGTAAAGCTGGCGCAGGACTTCCGCGCGTTCGACTTCCTGTCGCCGTGGGAAGGCGCGCAATATGTGCTCCCCGGTGACGAGAAGGCGACCGGCGAGGCGCCGGGCGCACCGTCGCGCGTCGCCGCCGACGGCAAGCCCAACAACACGCCGGTAGGCACGCCTGACGCGAGCAAGCCGCAGGCCGGCGGATCGCCGGGCAACAAGGACTAGTCGCATGGCAGACCGCGATCCGAATCTGGGCGTGCCGCCGTCGAGCGGCAGCATCGCGCATGGTGCTGACGAAGGCATCGCGATCCAGAACTACATGATCAACTTCGGGCCGCAGCATCCGGCGGCCCACGGCGTGCTCCGTCTCGTGCTCGAGATGGACGGCGAGGTGATCGAGCGCGTCGATCCGCACATCGGCCTGCTGCACCGCGGTACCGAGAAGCTGTGCGAGTACAAGACGTACCTGCAGGCGCTCCCCTATATGGATCGCCTCGACTACGTCTCGCCGATGTGCATGGAGCACAGCTATGTGCTCGCCGTCGAGAAGCTGATCGGGCTCGAGGTGCCGATCCGCGGTCAGTATATCCGCGTGCTGTTCGCCGAGCTGACCCGCATCCTCAACCACATCCTCAACGTCACGACGCACGCGATGGACGTCGGCGCGATGACGCCGATCCTGTGGCTGTTCGAGGAGCGCGAATATCTGATGGGCTTCTACGAGCGCGTCTCGGGCGCTCGTATGCACGCGGCCTATTTCCGCCCCGGTGGCGTCCACCAGGACCTGCCCGAAGGTCTCGCCGAGGACATCTGGGCTTGGACCGAACGCTTTCCGAGGGTGCTCGACGAGATGCAGGGCCTCGTGGCCGAGAATCGCATCTTCAAGCAGCGCAACGTCGATATCGGCATCGCGACCGCCGAGGAAGCGATCGCCTGGGGCTTCTCCGGCCCCTGCATCCGTGCGTCGGGCATTCCCTGGGACCTGCGCAAGTCGCAGCCCTACGACGTCTACGACCGCATGGATTTCGACGTGGCGGTGGGCAACCGCGGCGACTGCTACGACCGCTTCATGGTGCGCATGGAAGAGATGCGCGAGAGCCTGAAGATCGTCCGCCAGTGCCTGAACGAGATGCGCCCCGGTCCGGTCGCCAGCCTCGACCGCAAGGTGGTGCCGCCGAAGCGCGGCGAGATGAAGCGTTCGATGGAAGGCCTCATCCACCACTTCAAGCTCTACACCGAGGGCTTCCACGTGCCGGCCGGCGAGGCCTATGTCGCGACCGAAAGCCCGAAGGGCGAGTTCGGTATCTATCTGGTATCGGACGGCGGCAACAAGCCGTACCGCTGCCACATCCGCGCGACCGGCTTCAGCCATCTTCAGGCGATGGACTTCCTCTGCAAGGGGCACATGCTCGCCGACGCACCGGCCGTGCTCGGCTCGCTCGATATCGTGTTCGGAGAAGTTGACCGGTGACCTCAGGTACCTACAGCACCACGGGCGAGGCCGCCGATCAGCGGTTCGAGCCGAGCGCGTTCAAGGACTTTGCCTGGACGCCCGAGAACGTGAAGGAGGTCGAGCGCATCCTCGGCCGCTATCCGCCGGGCCGTCAGCATTCGGCGATCATCCCGCTGCTGCACCTCGCGCAATATCAGATGGGCGCGCAGACCGGTCATGCCTGGCTGCCGGTGCCGGTGATCGAGTTCGTCGCGCGCCAGCTCGATATGCCGTACATCCGCGCCTACGAGGTCGCGACCTTCTACACGATGTTCAACCTGAAGCCGGTCGGGCGCTTCCACGTCCAGGTGTGCGGCACCACGCCCTGCATGCTGCGCGGCTCGGACGACATCATGCGCGCCTGCAAGGACAAGGGGCTGAAGAAGGGCGCGATCACCAACGATGGGCTGTTCACCCTGTCCGAGGTCGAGTGCCTCGGCGTCTGTGCCAATGCGCCGATGGTCCAGATCAACGACGATAACTACGAAGACCTGACCTACGAGCGCATGGGCGAGATTCTCGACGCGCTCGCGCGCGGCGAGACGCCGAAGCCGGGCCCGCAGAACGGCCGCCAGGCGAGCTGCCCCGAAGGCGGTCCGACGACTTTGCTGGAGGTGACGGGCGATGCTTGAAGACAAGGATCGTATCTTCACGAACCTCTACGGTTTTCAGGACTGGCGCCTGAAGGCCGCGATGAAGCGTGGTGACTGGGACAACACTAAGGACCTGATGGCGGTCGGCCAGGACGCGATCATCGACGCGATCAAGGCGTCGGGTCTGCGTGGCCGTGGCGGCGCCGGCTTCCCGACCGGCATGAAGTGGAGCTTCATGCCCAAGGAGCCGCAGCCGGGCCGTCCCAACTTCCTCGTCATCAACGCCGACGAATCCGAGCCCGGCTCGTGCAAGGACCGCGAGATCATCCGCCACGATCCGCATAAGCTGATCGAAGGTGCGCTGATCGCCGGCTACGCGATGCGGGCGCGCGCCGCCTACATCTACATCCGCGGCGAATATATCCGCGAGGCCGAGGTGCTGTTCGCGGCGGTTGAAGAGGCTTACGCGAAGGGCCTGCTCGGCAAGAACGCGGCGAAGTCGGGCTACGACTTCGACGTGTTCGTGCACCGCGGGGCAGGAGCCTATATCTGCGGTGAAGAGACCGCGATGCTCGAAAGCCTCGAGGGCAAGCCGGGCAAGCCGCGCCTGAAGCCGCCGTTCCCGGCCGGCGTCGGCCTCTACGGCTGCCCGACGACGGTCAACAACGTCGAATCGATCGCCGTCGTGCCGACGATCCTGCGCCGCGGCGCAGCCTGGTTCGCAAGCTTCGGCCGTCCGAAGAACGAGGGCACCAAGCTCTTCCAGATTTCGGGCCACGTGAACAAGCCGTGCGTCGTCGAAGAGGCGATGTCGATCCCGTTCCGCGAGCTGATCGATAAGCACTGCGGCGGCATCCGTGGCGGCTGGGACAATCTGCTCGCGGTCATCCCCGGCGGCTCCTCGGTGCCACTGGTGCCGGCCGAGCAGATCATCGACTGCCCGATGGACTTCGATGCGTTGCGTGACCTCAAGTCCGGCCTAGGCACCGCGGCGGTGATCGTGATGGACAAGTCCACCGACATCGTCCGCGCCATCGCCCGCCTCAGCTACTTCTACAAGCATGAGAGCTGCGGCCAGTGTACGCCGTGCCGCGAGGGGACGGGCTGGATGTGGCGCGTCATGGAACGCCTCGTCGAAGGCAATGCCGAGCCGCACGAGATCGACCTGCTGCTCGACGTCACCACCGAGGTCGAAGGCCATACGATCTGCGCGCTCGGCGACGCCGCCGCCTGGCCAATCCAGGGCCTCATCCGCCACTTCCGGCCTGAGCTGGAGGCGCGCATCGAGCGCCGCCGTTCGGCCATGCCCGTAGCCGCCGAATAGAAGAGCCAAGCGAATGCCAAAGCTGACGGTTGATGGGATCGAAGTCGAGGTGCCGGCAGGCGCCACGGTGCTGCAGGCCTGCGAAGAGGCCGGCAAGGAGATCCCGCGCTTCTGCTACCACGAGCGGCTGTCGATCGCCGGCAACTGCCGCATGTGCCTTGTCGAGATGGAGAAGTCGCCGAAGCCGATCGCGTCCTGCGCGATGCCAGCCTCGGACGGCATGGTGATCCACACCACCACCGAGAAGGTGAAGAAGGCGCGCGAAGGGGTGATGGAGTTCCTGCTCATCAATCACCCGCTCGACTGCCCGATCTGCGATCAGGGCGGCGAGTGCGACCTTCAGGATCAGGCGCTCGGCTACGGCCGCGGCTTCACGCGCTACAACGAGAACAAGCGCGCGGTGACCGAGAAGTACATGGGCCCGCTGGTGAAGACGGTGATGACGCGCTGCATCCAGTGCACGCGCTGCGTCCGCTTCGCCGAGGAAGTCGCGGGCGTCGAGGAACTCGGAATGGTGTTCCGTGGCGAGAACGAGCAGATCACCACCTATCTCGAGCGCTCGCTGACCTCCGAGCTGTCGGGCAATGTCATCGACCTGTGCCCGGTCGGCGCGCTCACATCGAAGCCTTACGCCTTCACCGCCCGTCCGTGGGAGCTGAAGAAGACCGCCGGCATCGACGTGATGGACGCGGTCGGCACCAACATCCTGATCGGCGCGCGCGGTCCGCAGGTGATGCGCGTCAACCCGCGGATCAACGAGGACGTCAACGAGGAGTGGGCGTCGGACAAGACCCGTTTCGCCTGCGACGGCCTGATGAAGCGCCGCCTCGACCGGCCCTATGTCCGCCGCGACGGCAAGCTGGAGCCGGCGAGCTGGGGCGAGGCGTTCGAGGCGATCCGAGCCGCGCTTCAGGGCGCGAGCGGCGACGAGGTCGCGGCGATCGCCGGCAATCTCGTCGATGTCGAGAGCATGGTCGCCCTGAAGGACCTGCTGGGCAAGCTTGGCTCGACGAACCATGAGTGCCGCCAGGACGGCGCCAATATCGATCCGTCGGTCCGTGCCGGCTATCTGTTCAACACGACGCTCGCCGGCATCGAGAATGCCGACGTCGTGCTGCTGGTCGGCACCAACCCGCGCTGGGAAGCGCCGCTGGTCAACACCCGCATCCGCACGGCGGTGCGCAAGCATCGCGCGCAGGTGTTCAACATCGGACCCGAGATCGACCTGACCTACCCGGTCACGCAGCTCGGCGACGATCTCGGCCTGCTGGCCAAGCTGCCGAAGGCCGCCGCCGATGCGCTCAAGAACGCCGAGCGGCCGGCGATCATCGTCGGCACGGGCGCGTTGCAGAGGGGCGGCGTGCTGGCGGCGGCGCTGGCGCTCGCGACCAAGCACAAGCTGGTGCGCGACGGCTGGAACGGCTGGAACGTACTGCATACGGCCGCCGCTCGCGTCGGCGGGCTCGACATCGGCTTCACCACGCCGAACGGCCTGGCGGGGCTGGTCGCTTCCGCGCGGGCCGGCCGCCTCAAGGCGCTTTTCCTGCACGGCGCCGACGAGCTCGACACCTCGGCCTTCGCCGACACCTTCACGGTCTACATCGGCACGCACGGCGACAATGGCGTGCGCCATGCCGACGTGATCCTTCCGTCGGCCGCCTACACCGAGAAGAAGGGCACCTACGTCAACATGGAAGGGCGCGTGCAACGCTCCTTCCCGGCGGTCTATCCGCCCGGCGAGGCGCGCGAGGACTGGACGATCTTCCGCGCGCTGTCGGACGTGCTGGGGCACACCCTACCCTACGACGACATTCTGGCGCTGCGGGCCCGCATCGCTGCCGAATATCCGCATCTCGCCAACGAGGGCCTCGCGGCGGCCGCGTGGGACGAGAACTTCGGCGCCGACGACAACGGCAAGCCCTCGGGCCCCGTGCGGCTGCCGATCGACAATTTCTATCTGACCAACCCGATCGCGCGGGCGAGCGACACGATGCACGACTGCGTGCGCGAGATCCTCGGAATCGGCGAGCAGCGCGAGGCGGCGGAGTAAGCGATGGTCGAGGCTTTCCAGAACAGCTTCCTCGGACCGGTAGTCGGCTATCTCGCCGCCTACCTCCTGCTGATCCTGCTCATCGCGCTGCCGGTGCTGCTCGGCGTCGCCTTCGCGGTCTATGCCGACCGCAAGATCTGGGCGGCGATGCAGATGCGTCGCGGTCCCAACGTCGTCGGCCCGTTCGGCATCCTCCAGTCCTTCGCGGACGGCCTCAAGCTGTTCCTGAAGGAGACGATCATCCCGTCGGGGGCGAACAAGGGCATCTTCCTCATCGCGCCGATGATCACCTTCACGCTGGCGCTGATCGGCTGGGCGGTGATCCCCTTCTCGGCGGAGGCGGTGCTTGCCGACATCAACGTCGGCATCCTCTACCTGTTCGCCGTCTCGTCGATGGGCGTCTACGGCATCATCATGTCGGGCTGGGCGTCGAACTCGAAATACCCGTTCCTCGGCGGCCTGCGCGCCGCGGCGCAGATGGTATCCTACGAGGTCTCGATCGGCTTCGTGATCGTCTGCGTCGTGCTCTACGCGTCGAGCTTCAACCTGAACGACATCGTGCGCAGCCAGCAGGGCAACATCTTCGGCCTGATCAACGGCCATGTCTTCAACCCGCTGCTGTTCCCGATGGCGATCGTGTTCTTCATCTCGGCGCTCGCCGAGACCAACCGCCCGCCGTTCGACCTGCCCGAGGCCGAGGCCGAGCTCGTCGCCGGCTACCAGGTCGAATACAGCTCGATGGCGTTCGCGCTGTTCTTCCTCGGCGAGTATGCGAACATCCTGTTGATGTGCGCGCTCACCAGCATCCTGTTCCTCGGTGGCTGGCTGCCGCCGGTGAACTGGGAACCGCTGTACGCCGTGCCGGGCTTCATCTGGCTGTTCATCAAGGTCGTGCTGATGTTCTTCGTCTTCGCCTGGGTGAAGGCGACGGTGCCGCGCTACCGCTACGATCAGCTGATGCGGCTGGGCTGGAAGGTGTTCCTGCCGCTGTCACTCTTCTGGGTCTTCCTCGTGTCGGGATGGCTCGTGTTCTTCACGGATAGGTACTGACATGACCGGTGTTTTCCGGGCCGCCAAGTCGCTGCTCCTGATCGAGTTCGTGAAGGGCATGTGGCTGACGCTGAAGTATTTCTTCCGGCCGAAGGTCACGCTCAACTATCCGTATGAGCGTGGGCCGCTGTCGCCGCGCTTCCGCGGCGAGCATGCGCTGCGCCGCTATCCGAACGGGGAGGAGCGCTGCATCGCGTGCAAGCTGTGCGAGGCGGTGTGCCCCGCGCTGGCGATCACGATCGAGGCCGAGCCGCGCGAGGACGGCTCGCGCCGTACCACGCGCTACGACATCGACATGACGAAGTGCATCTACTGCGGCTTCTGCCAGGAAGCCTGCCCGGTCGATGCCATCGTCGAAGGTCCGAACCTCGAGTTCGCGACCGAGACGCGCGAAGAGCTTTTCTACGACAAGGCAAAGCTGCTGGCGAACGGCGAGCGCTGGGAGAAGGTCATCGCCCAGAACCTTGCCGCCGACGCCCCCTGGCGGTAAACCGCGCGCCGACTCCTGAAGGGACCGTTTCTTGGCCGTTCAAGCGATCATCTTTTATCTATTCGCCAGCGTCGTCGTGCTGTCCGCACTGATGACGATCCTGGCGCGCAATCCCGTGCACTCGGTGCTGTGGCTGGTGCTGGCGTTCTTCAACGCCGCCGGCCTGTTCCTGCTGATGGGCGCCGAATTCCTCGCGATGATCCTGGTGATCGTCTACGTGGGCGCGGTCGCCGTGCTGTTCCTGTTCGTCGTGATGATGCTCGACATCGATTTCGCCGAACTGCGGGCCGGGTTCGCACGCTATCTGCCGTTCGGACTGCTGCTCGCGGGCATCCTGCTCGCCGAACTGGTGCTGATCGCGGGGGCCTGGACCTTCGCCGACTTCGCGCCGACGGTTAAGGCGGCGCCGGTGACAGCGGCCGAGGGGCTCACCAACACCCAAGCGCTCGGTAGCCTGATCTACACGCGCTACATCTACGTCTTCCAGGCCGCCGGCATGGTGCTCCTCGTCGCGATGATCGGCGCGATCGTGCTGACGCACCGCCAGCGTGGCGGCGTGCGTAAGCAGAGCATCGCGGCCCAGGTCGCGCGCCAGCCCGGGGAGGCGGTCGCGCTCGTCAAGGTCGAAACAGGGAAGGGGGTCGACGTCCCATGATCGGTCTCGGCCATTATCTGACTGTCGGCGCGATCCTGTTCGTGCTCGGCGTGCTCGGCATCTTCATCAACCGCAAGAACGTCATCATCATCCTGATGTCGATCGAGCTCATCCTGCTCGCAGTGAACATCAACCTCGTCGCCTTCTCGACCTATCTCGGCGACCTGGTGGGGCAGATCTTTGCGATGTTCGTACTGACCGTGGCCGCCGGCGAGGCGGCGATCGGTCTGGCGATCCTCGTTCTCTACTTCCGTAACCGCGGCACCATCGCGGTCGACGACATCAACATGATGCGGGGCTGAGCCGGTGCTTCAGGCGATCGTTTTCCTGCCGCTTCTCGCGGCACTTGTCGCAGGGCTCGGCCAGCGCTTCATCGGCGCGACCGGTGCGAAGGTCGTCACGACCGGCGCGCTGCTGATCGGCGCCGTGCTGTCGTGGGTGATCTTCCTCGATCACGAGCTGCTGTCGCAGAGCCGCGTCATCACCGTGTTGCCGTGGATCCAGTCGGGCGACCTGACGGTCGACTGGGCGCTGCGCCTCGACCGGCTGACGGCCGTGATGCTGGTGGTGATCAACAGCGTCTCGGCGCTCGTTCACCTGTACAGCTGGGGCTACATGTCGGAGGACCCGGACCAGCCGCGGTTCTTCAGCTACTTGTCGCTGTTCACCTTCGCGATGCTGATGCTCGTGACGGCGAACAACCTCGTGCAGATGTTCTTCGGCTGGGAGGGCGTCGGTCTCGCTTCCTACCTGCTGATCAACTTCTGGTACTACAAGCCGTCGGCCAATGCGGCGGCGATCAAGGCGTTCGTGGTCAACCGCGTCGGCGATTTCGGCTTCTCGCTCGGCATCTTCGCGACCTTCCTGGTGTTCGGCACCATCGACATCGCGACGATCAACGGGCAGGCCGCGAGCTTTACCGGCCAGACGTTCAACTTCCTCGGCATGCGCGTCGATGTGATGACGACGATCTGCCTGCTGCTGTTCATCGGCGCGATGGGCAAGTCGGCGCAGCTTGGCCTGCACACCTGGCTGCCGGACGCGATGGAAGGCCCGACGCCGGTCTCCGCGCTGATCCATGCCGCGACGATGGTGACCGCCGGCGTGTTCATGGTCTGCCGCCTGTCGCCGATGTTCGAGGCTGCGCCCACCGCGCTCGCCGTCGTCACCTATGTCGGCGCCGCCACCGCCTTCTTCGCGGCGACGGTCGGCACGGTTCAGACCGACATCAAGCGCGTCATCGCCTATTCGACCTGCTCGCAGCTCGGCTACATGTTCTTCGCCGCGGGCGTCGGCGCCTACGGCGCGGCGATGTTCCACCTGTTCACGCACGCCTTCTTCAAGGCGCTGCTGTTCCTCGGCGCCGGCTCGGTGATCCATGCGATGCACCACGAGCAGGACATGCGCTTCTACGGCGGCCTGCGTAAGTCGATCCCGATCACCTTCGCGGTGATGACGATCGGCACGCTCGCCATTACCGGCGTCTTCCCGTTCGCCGGCTATTACTCGAAGGACGCCATCCTCGAGTCGGCTTTCCAGTCGGGCACGGAGTGGGGCTATGTGGCGTTCGTCGCCGGCAGCATCGCTGCGCTGCTCACCAGCTTCTATTCGTGGCGCCTGATCTTCCTGACCTTCTTCGGTCAGCCGCGCTGGGCGGGCTCGGAGCATATCCAGCACGCCGTCCATCATGTGCACGAGGAGGCCGGCGCCGAAGGCACGACCGACAGTGCCGACGAGCATCTCGACCAGCATGCGGTCGAGGCGACGGCCGGCCATGGGCATGATCATGGCGCGACGGGGACGGCGGGCTACCATCCGCACGAGAGCCCGTGGGTCATGCTGCTGCCGCTGGTTCTGCTGGCGATCGGCGCGGTCTTCGCCGGTCTCGCGTTCAACCACGAGTTCGTCGGGGCCGAGGAGGGCGTCGGTTTCTGGGCGAATTCGATCGTCCACAACGCCGAGTTCATGCACCATGTGCACGAGGCGCCGACCTGGGTGGTCTACACGCCGATGGCGGCGTGGATCATCGGTCTGCTGCTCGCGCTCAACAGCTACATCCGCAATCCGGCGATCCCGGCGGCGTTCACCGCCACCTTCCGCGGCCTGTACCGCTTCCTGCTGCACAAGTGGTACTTCGACGAGCTGTACAACTTCCTGTTCGTCCGCCCGGCCTTCTGGCTCGGCCGCCTGTTCTGGCGGAAGGGTGACCAGGGCACCATCGACCGCTTCGGCCCCGACGGCGTCGCGGCGATGGTCGAAGGCGGTGCGGTCGTCGCCCGGCGGCTTCAGACCGGTTATGTCTACACTTACGCGCTGGTCATGCTGATCGGCGTCGCGGCGGCGGCCACCTGGTTCCTGCCCCGCGTCTTCGGGGGCATGTGATGAATTTCCCGATCCTTTCGGTTCTCATCCTGCTGCCGCTCGTCGGGGCTGCCGTGGCGCTGCTCGCGCCCGGCGACGATGCGGCGCGGGCCAACACGGCTCGCTGGACGGCGCTGGTCGTCACGCTGATCGAGTTCGCGTTGGGCATCCTGCTGTGGGCGAGCTTCGACCAGAGCTCGGCGGCGTTCCAGTTCGTCGAGAAGCTCGACCTGTTCGCGCCCTATTTCAGCTGGCACCTGGGCGTCGACGGCATCTCGATGCTGCTTATCGTGCTCACCGTCTTCCTGATGCCGCTGTGCATCCTGGCGAGCTGGGGCATTACCAAGCGCGTGCCGGAATATATGGCGGCGTTCCTGCTGCTCGAGACGCTGGTGCTCGGCGTATTCGCGGCGCTCGACCTGTTCCTCTTCTACCTGTTCTTCGAGGGCGGCCTGATCCCGATGTTCCTGATCATCGGCATCTGGGGCGGCGCGCGGCGCATCTACGCGTCGTACAAGTTCTTCCTCTACACGCTGCTCGGCTCGGTGCTGATGCTGCTGGCGATGCTCTACATGGCGTCGACCGCCGGCACGACGTCGATCCCGACGCTGCTCACCTACGACTTCGCGCCCGGCATCCAGCCGATCCTGTGGCTGGCCTTCTTCGCGAGCTTTGCGGTGAAGATGCCGATGTGGCCGGTGCACACCTGGCTGCCCGACGCACACGTCGAGGCGCCGACCGCCGGCTCGGTGATCCTGGCGGGCGTGTTGCTGAAGCTCGGCGGCTACGGCTTGCTGCGCTTCTCGCTGCCGATGTTCCCCGAAGCCTCGGCGCAGTTCATGTGGCTCGTCTTCGCGCTGTCGATGATCGCGGTGGTCTACACCTCGCTCGTGGCGCTGGTGCAGGAGGACATGAAGAAGCTGATCGCCTATTCGTCGGTCGCTCACATGGCGTTCGTCACTGCCGGCCTGTTCGTGTTCAACCAGCAGGGCATCGAAGGCGCGATGATCACGATGCTCAGCCACGGCGTGGTGTCGGGCGCGCTCTTCCTGTGCGTCGGCGTGGTCTACGACCGGCTGCACACCCGTGAGATCGCGCGCTACGGCGGCCTGGCGAAGAACATGCCGGCCTATGCGCTGTTCTTCATGCTGTTCACCATGGCGTCGGTCGGCCTGCCCGGCACGTCGGGCTTCGTCGGCGAGTTCCTGGTGTTCA
>JAEZQR010000235.1 GCA_023413015.1 Pseudomonadota bacterium | reverse complement strand
TCCAGCTCGATCTTCTTGCCGAGCTCGAGCGCGAGATTGCGCACCATACGCGGCAGCGCCGCCCAGGCGTTGCTGATCGGCTGCATCCGCGTGCGCATTACGCCGTCCTGCAGCTCGGAAACGCACTGCGACAGCCGCTGGAGCGGCACGGCATAGGCGTCGCCCTCGCCGGCCCGGCGCGAGATCTGGAGCAACTGGTTGCGCGTCAGCACCAATTCGGAGACGGTGGCCATCAGCTGCTCGAGCAGATCGACCGAGACGCGGATGCTCTGCGGCGCGCGGGCGGCCGAGGCGCCCTCGCCCTCCGGTTCGATGGCGGCGGGCGTTTCTGCCGCTTCTGCTGTTCCACCAGCCGCCACACGCTCTAGCTTGGCGATCAGTGTGGCATCGTCGCCTTCCGGCTCGCGACCGGTCGATTCGAGCACGCGCAGGATCGCCTTGATGCCATCGAGCGCGGCGAGCACCTCGGTGACGACCACGGCGGAAACGGCGAGCTTGCCGTCGCGCACGCGCCCGAGGACCGTCTCGGCGGCATGCGCCAGCGCCTCGAGCCGCGGCAGGTTGAGAAAGCCGCAGGTGCCTTTGACGGTGTGAACGAGACGGAAAATGTTGTCGAGCACGGCGCGGTCGGCGGGATTGCGTTCCCACCGCACGATCTCGTTGTCGACGACGCCGAGATTCTCGGCCGTCTCGGTCAGGAAATCGACAAGCAGCTCGTCCATCGCATGCCTTCGGTCCGCGAATTCGCGGCGACCATGTAGGCCGATTGGTTAAAGGCTGCTAAATTCGCCGATCGGTGGCTGGAGAGCCGGTGTGCTTGACCATCAGCATCCGCTGCCACCGCGTCGTCTCGGCAGCCGCGCGGTCCCAAGCCGCCAGCGCGGCGTCGATCTGCGGCAGCGTCACCCCTTCGCCAGGGGCCATGCGGCCGGCTTGAATGGCGGCGCGGGCGTAGAGCAACGTCTGCCGGAGCTGCAGGACGGTGTGCGTGTAGGTGCCGTCGAAGCTCGTGCGCGAGACCTTGCCGCCCCAGGTGCGGGCTGCCCATTCCGCCCATTCGCGACCACTACGCACCGAGGTCGTAGTGCCGGTCGCATCGAACGGGCCGTAGAAGATGCCTGAGCCGGTCGAGCTCGGCATCTCGCCGCCGCCCATGGCACCACCGAGGTAGAGTATCCGGTTGATCGCGCCGAGCGTGTCGTGGCGGAGCGCGCGGGCGGCAACGCCATTCCCCGCCATCGTCCACAGGTACAGCGGCTCCTTACCGTACTGCGGCTGCTGGAAGTCCGACGCGGTGCGGTAGTAGGTCAGCGAGCCATCGGGGCGGAGCCGTTTGTAGGGCTTACCGGTATCCACCTCGTCCATCGTGCCGAGACCGCTGACCCGCCGTGCATAGAGATCGGCTTGGCTCGGCGTCGCCCTGTCCAGCGGCGCGATGAGATCCGCGTCGAGCCGCTGCCAGATATCGGCCGTCATTCGCGCCAGCCGCTGTGTGCCCCAGAGCACGTCGTCGGCCGCGCCGACCCGCTGCGCGACGACGCTGGATTTCTGAAGGGCCGAAAGGCTGTTGTAGATGCCGCGAGGCTCTTCCTTGAAATAGCCATAGCCCCCCTTCCCCCGCGTCGGCCGCATGTAGGCGTAGTAGCCGGCCAGCGCATAAGCGAGCTGGCGGTTGAGCACGAGGCCGGCGACCGGGTCCTCGGTAAGCAGCCAGTGGGCGTATCCGACATTCTCAAGATGGGCGACGTCGCGACGCCACTTCTTCGCATTGGCGAGGATCATGACCTGCGGTCGCTTCTGATCCCGGTCGAGGGCGAGCGACCAGCCCCGCTCGCGCGGCTGCGGGAACTGCGGATCGACGGTGGTGGCATGGAAGGACGACCAGACGCCGCCCTGCGGATGGCCGAGCGCAGTGAGGGTGAACGTCGTGAGCCAGGGAAAGGCCGCGGCGATGGCGCCATCCTCGCGGCGGAGCGCGGCATCGACGAAGCGGGCATCGACGTCGTGCACATAGCCGCGCGATGCCGAATGTTCGCCGCCCTGGCTGGACGTGACGCCGATGAAGTTCTTGGACGACGAACCACCCATCAACGAATTGGGATCATAGGCCTCGGCATTTCCCGACGTCCGCAGCGGCGCCAGCGTGCCGAGCGGCGTCGCGCGATTGAACGCCGGAATCCGGTTGGTCGCCACCGCCTCGCGCAGCCAGTCGGGGTTCGGCGCGACCGGCTGCATGTTCTGCGCGATGCGGATCGAGCCCGGCACCGTGAGCAGCATGGCATCGAAGCTGCGATTCCCGCGGGCAGCTGTGACCTGAAGCGAGACGGGCGCCAGCTCGCCATCGGCGGGCTCGGTCGCCCGCCGGGCGAGCATCACACGGATGAACGCAGGGTTCTGGTCGAGCGTCCAGCCATAGGCCGCGATACCGGGGACCGGCTCGCCGGCGCTGCACAGCCGCCAGGTTCCGGATCGGGTCGTCAGCGCCGCCTTCGGCTGGCAGTCGATCGACCGGCCGTCGATCCTCAGGTGCAGCGCCGCACCGTCCTGGGAAGGACGGCCCGGCGGCCGCTTGCCGCGCTCCGGCCCTGATGACGGCTTGGCGTCGATCGGCGGCGCGAACGCCAGCGCTGTCGCCGCCAGACCGACCATGAGGATTGCAAACTTGACCCTGCCCATGGCCACCCTAACGCGCCGGAACGCGCTTGGATCGCTGTCGTGCGGCGACCGGGCGATTAGGCGGCCCCGTCGATGGCGATGCCGAACACCAGCGCTCCTTCCTGTTCCGAGACCAGGAGCGTGGCGTCGGCCCCTTGCGACAGCATGTGCACGAGGAAGGCGGCCGACGCGCGCGGGTTGAGATCGCCAAACGCGGTACGACCTTCGAGCGCGGCCTTGAGCTCGGGATCGAGCAGCACGCGCTGGCCTTCGGCGCGCACCGCCAGCTCGATCATGCCGTCCCGCTGCTCGGCGGCAACGTTGAGCCGACCGCCGCGCAACAGCGCGTCGCCGGCGGTCATCGCGAGATTGAGCAGGATCTTCATCGCGCTCTTCGGGAGCGATGGCGCCGCCACCAGCCATTCGAGATCGATTCGCCGGTCAGCGAATAGACCTTCGAGCGCGGCGCGCGCCTCGCGCGTGTCGATCTCCGCGCCGAAGCCGCCGGCCGCACCGAACGCGAGGCGGAAGAATTTGAGCTTGTTGGCGGTCTGCTTGGCGCTGTCCGCGAGAAGCTCCAGGCAGCGCTGGCGCATGTCGGGATCGTCCTCGTCGGCAAGCAGTTCGACACCGTTGTAGAGCGAGCCAACTGGCCCCACGAGGTCATGACACAGGCGCGAGCAGAGCAGGCTGGCGAAATCGACATCGTTCATCGAGATTGGCGACCCGTTGTTGTTGGGGGCGCATGGTAGTCGCCCGAAATGACTTCGCAACCCGCGTCAGTCGGTGGTTTCGACCAGTCGAAGGCCGAGCGCTGCTAGGCGACCGTCGGCGAGCTGCGTCAGCTCGAACTCGACGCGCTGGCCTTCATCGAGCGAGCCAAGACCGGACCGCTGTACCGCCGAGATATGGACGAACACATCGCGCGGGCCGAGGTCCGGCCGGATGAAGCCGAACCCCTTCTTGCGGTTGAACCATTTGACCTCGCCGATCGCCATGAGCGGATTATGGAGCAAACCCCGGCGCTCGTCATCCCGGGGTTGAAGGCGGCCTGCGGGTCCCCGCCCTCGAATAGCTGCCACAACCGCTGGGCTGCATCGGAACGTCCGCCCGCGTAGAGCGTAAGCTTGAGGGGGAGGAGGTTCTAGCCATGATCAGGCTGCGTCACGATTCGGTGCTCGATACCGCGTTCCCGGAGCTTGCCGCCTCGCGAGCGCGGGCCCGACGCCGCGACGGCCTCACGAATCTCGCGCTGCTGGTGATGGCGGTGGCCATCGTCGGGTTCATCGCCCTGCTCGTCGGCTGCTTTGCCGCGATGTTCGACTGGGTAAGGTCGCTGGTCGCTTTCTACCTGCCCCACTTGATCCCCACACCGGGTGCAGTCGCGAAGGTGGTTGCCGAGGTCATGCTGTAGTACTGGGGAATTGGCACTCGGGCAACGGGCCGAGCCGCAGTGCAAGGTCCGCAGAGTTTATTGGGCCGCGCCGTGCCGCACCAGACAAACATGATCGTCGCGCACTGCGAAAGCATGAAACTCAGCTTCGCATATATGGAAACGGACGGGGACCGGGCGCACGCTTGGGCAGTTCGAACCCCGCTGTATCGGTACGCTCAGCACTGACGCAGCATCATTACCAACAGACCTCCCACCTCGTGTGCAGACCTGCACGCGGATCAGTGCGAGCCAAAGCACGTCATGGCTCTTGCCGAATATCGATAACTGATTTATTGATTATCGATAATCAAAGGAGCAGGGCCATGCCTCGAAGCTACTCCGCCGCGTTGCCGGTTGCTCATCTGGCGCTCCGCGTGCTCATCGTGCTGAACTGGCTGCTCGGTGCTGCCATTCTCGCGCTGCTCATTGCGACCATCGTCGCCCAGCAATGGACGATGACCGCACTGGGCATCTCACCTTCCTCCTATATTCCTGCGGTCCTGCCGGGCTTGCAGGCGGTCGCAGTGCTCGGCCTGGTCAGCATCCCCCTCAATCACGCGATGCTCAGGCGGTTGCTTCTGGTCGTCCAGACGGTACGCGACGGCGATCCCTTCATCGCGGTGAACGCGGGCCGGCTCCAGACCATCGCGTGGGTGCTGCTCGCGCTCCAGCTGCTGAGCATGGTGATCGGCGGCATCGGCGACGCGATCTCCACGCCTGAGCATCCGATCCATCTCGACGCCGGCTTTTCGACCAGCGGCTGGCTGGCCGTACTGCTGACCTTCGTGCTCGCCCGGGTCTTCGCTGAAGGTGCGCGGATGCGCGAAGATCTCGAAGGGACGGTCTGATGGCGATCGCCGTCAAGCTCGACGAGATGCTCTACCTGCGGCGCATGACGCTGACCGAACTCGCCGGCAAGGTCGACATCACGCTCGCCAACCTGTCGATCCTCAAGACCGGCAAGGCCCGCGCGATCCGCTTCTCGACGCTCGAGGCAATCTGCGAGGCGCTCGCCTGCCAACCCGGCGACATCCTTGAGTTCGTGCCGGACGCCTCAGGGGCCAACCGAACCGCAACCAGCGACGCGCAGGAGGATCAGCCATGACGATCCGCGACAGGCTCTTTCCCCGCCAGGCCGACAACAGGTTCGGCGGGTATCACGTGGCGCTCTGGCTGCTCGGCCTCTTCATCGCGCTCAAGCTCGTGATGGGCCTGAACTCGATCCTGAACACAAGGTCGGTTGCGGCCGGCGCCGACGGCATCGCCTTGGACAGCTTCGGCACTGCAGCTGCTCGAGAAGTTCTGACACTGTTTGCGCTGACCTCGCTTGGGCAGCTGACGCTTGCGCTGGTCGCGCTGACAATACTGATCCGCTACCGAGCAATGGTCCCATTCATCTACCTCGTGTTGCTCGGCGAAATGCTTGCCCGGCGGCTTATCGTGCAGAGCTACGCCCTGCCCCGCACCGAAACCACATCGGCCGGGTGGTACGTGAATATGGGGCTTCTTATCCTGCTATCGCTGGGCTTGGCGCTATCGCTGATCCAGACGCGGAGTCGAGAACCCGCCTGAGTTTCGCGGGGGTCTCCATATTGAAATGCTATAGACTTGGCTGCTGCCGGCTTGACTTCACCTCGCGCGAGCAACCGACGCCGCAATAGAGGCAAGCGGCACCTCGGTGAAGCGGCCGTGGAGGGGGCCGGGGCCGGAGACGAACAGCCGGAGGCGGTCGGTGGCGATCAGCCAGAGTTTGCCGTCTTCTTCGGCGCGGGCGGCATCGACGGGTGACGGCTCGGGGTGACCGTTGGGGTGCGAGTGGTACCAGCCGAGGAGTGCGGGGCCGCCGTCCCGGGCTCCGCGGTGGGCGCGGAGGAGTGCGGCGGGATCGATCTCGAAGGCGATTTCGGGATCGGCGGCAAGGTTCGCGGTGGCGACGGCTGTTTCGATCGTGCCCGCGCGGCCGAGCAGCAGGCCGCAGGCCTCGCGAGGATGTTCGCGGGCGGCGTGCTCCAAAATTTGTTCGGCCGTTGTGCTGAAAATCCGGACCTGCATTCCTATATTCGTACAGCAATGGGGGCATTCGACGCGACCACGCATGTGCTGACGCTGCCGGCCGAGATGGCCGGCTGGCGCTTCGACCGTGCGCTGGCGACGGCGCTGCCGATCCTGTCGCGCGAACGGCTGAAGGCGCTGATCTCGGCCGGCGAGGTAACCGTCGGCGGCACCGCAATGCGCGATCCGTCGAGGAAGGTGAGCGGCGGCGAAGCGGTCGAGGTGGCGGTGCCGGCCCCGGCCCCGGCCGAAGCGCAGGCGCAGGACATCCCGCTCAGGATCGCATTCGAGGACGAGCATCTGCTGGTCGTTGACAAGCCCGCCGGGCTCGTCGTCCATCCGGCGGCGGGCAACCTCGACGGGACGCTGGTCAATGCCCTGCTGCACCATTGCGCGGGGCGGCTGTCGGGCATCGGCGGCGTGGCCCGGCCGGGCATCGTGCACCGGATCGACAAGGACACCTCGGGGCTGCTCGTCGTCGCCAAGACCGACCGGGCGCACGAGGGGCTGGCGAAGCAGTTCGCGGCGCATACGGTCGAGCGCGCCTATGCGGCCGTGGTCGCCGGGCGGCCGGTGCCGCCGGCAGGCCGCATCGAGGGCGCGCTCGCGCGTTCGACGGCCAACCGGCAGAAGATGGCGATCGTGGCGGACGGCCGCGGCAAGCGTGCCGTGACGCATTACCGCACCCTCGCGCTGCTGAAGGATGCGGCGCTGGTCGAATGCCGGCTGGAGACCGGAAGGACGCATCAGGTACGCGTCCACATGGCGTCAATCGGCCACCCGCTGCTCGGCGATCCGGTATACGGGCGCCTGCGGCCGGTGCATCGGCCGGCGCTTCAGGAATTGGGCTTCCAGCGGCAGGCGCTGCATGCGCGGACGCTGGGGTTTTTGCATCCAGTCGGACAAGAAAAACTAACTTTCGAAAGCCCCATCCCATCGGATATTCAGGAACTGATCAGCTTGCTTACCGT
>JAEZQR010000117.1 GCA_023413015.1 Pseudomonadota bacterium | reverse complement strand
GCGTAGGGCCGGCCGAAGGCGGGCTTCACCACGAACTGCGCGCAGTTGTAGACCGGCGTGCCGCGCATCGTCCGCCCCTCGTAGCTGCCGTGGTGCGCATGGCCGTGGACGACGGCGCGGACATTGTCGAAGCGGTCGATGGCATCCGCCAGCCGCGCCGAGCCGAGGTAGGGGAAGATCTCGATCGGCTCGCCCTGGAGCGTCTCGGCGATCGGCGAATAGTGCAGCACCGCCACGCTGCGCTCGGTGCGCAGGGAGCGCAGCGCGTTCTCGAGCTTGCGCGCCTCATGCGCCGCAACATCGACGAAGGCCTTGATCTCCGGCTCGCCGAACGGGGCGAGTTCGCCGCGGCCGAAGCCGCCGATGAAACCCTTGGTGCCGGCGAACCCCACGCCTTCAACGACGACCGCCTGCTCGTCGAGCAGCTTCATGCCGGCCTGACACAGGATCTCGGCAACCGCCTCGTGCTGACCGCATTCGTAATCATGATTGCCGAGCACGCCCAATACCGGAATGGTGGCGGCCCGAAGATCCTCGGCGAGGATCTCCGCCTCCTTCGGCTTGCCGAAGTTGGTGAGGTCACCGCACAGGACGAGAACGTCGGCCTTGTCCGAAATCTCGGCGAACAGTGCGCTGTAGGGCCGGGTCGACGTCTCGGTGACATGGAGGTCGCCGATCGCCGCGACGGTGATCATGCCGTTATTTCCGCTCATAATTTTCCTCGAGATTGCCGACGAATTCCGAGTAGCCCCATTCGGCGGTGTCGATGCGGTAGTCGCGCGGACTGAACATGCGGCCGCGGCAGACCCGCTTCATCGGCGCCGGCAGCGCCGACTGCGCCTGGAGCCGGGCCAGCAGTTCGTCGAACAGCCAGCGCGGCACCCGATCGCGATCGCTCGGATAGACGAAGCGAAAGTTGAGGACGTGCATCAGCAGCACTTCCCAGTAGAGTTCGAAATGCGAGAGCAGCCGCGACCAGTCGATGCCGTCGCTCTGCTTCAGGATCATGTGCGCGATATCCGCGCCGTCGTAACGGTAGCGGTCCTGTACGAACGCCTTCGACAGGATGAACTCGGTCGGCGGGACGAGGCGCACCTCGCTGTCGTAGATCACGACCGTCGGCGTATTCTCGAACCACTGGTCGGTGATCGGGTCCGAGGTGGTCGGCATGTTGAAGATGACATCAAGGAACAGCCCGTCTTCGCGCAGGATGCGGGCGAGCCAGCGCTCGTCGACTACTTCGATCCGGTAGCCGCGCTCCTGGAAGTAGGCGAGGATCTTGGGGAAATCGCCCCCCTTGCAGAAGATATCGACGTCCTTGGTCGGGCGCAGGATGCCGGTATAGGCGGCAAGCGCGTAGGTGCCCGACACGAGGAACGGGATGCGCGACTCGGCGAGCAGCCGAAGGCATTCGGCGTAGAATTCCTGGCTGTCGGCTGGCGGCGCGAAGACCGAAGCATCAAGGGTTTCAGGTTCCTGCGCCATTTCCTCCGCCGTCTGGACCGGTACTTGGCCGGCCGCGCGTTCAACGGGCGGTCGTGCGACGTGGTTCCTGTGGTTTCTTCCGGCCACTTCGACAGTTCATGCCCTCCCTTCATCCCGCCTCCGGCGCGGCCAGCCGAGCCTGGGGAACCGGCACGAGTCAGGTCCGTTGCCCAAGCTCTCGCAAGTTCCAAAAAGGAGGAGCGCTTATGGATCTGCGCCATATCGTAGCGGTCGACCACGCCAACATGCGCCAGCTCATCGAGGAGTTGCTGCGGTCGCCGACCGCCACCGGCGTAACCGGCCGGGATAATCTGTTCGATCAGCTCGACAGCGAGGTTCGGCGCCATCTGAAGCTCATGGACAAGGTGGTGATGCCCGCCATGCAGGCGGAGGGCGGCGCCACGACGTCGCGCGACCCGCAGGGCGAGCACAAGGAGCTGAAGCGGATGCTCGACGAGCTGGATAGCGGCGACAAGAGCAGCGCCGAATGGACCTCGCGCTTCCAGGCGTTCACCGACCGGCTCGACCGCGTGTTTGCCGATCATACGCAGATGGTCGCGCAGATCGAGCAGCGGCCCGATGCCCGCGAGATCGCGATGCAGTACGAGCGGGCGAAGGCCAAGGCGATCCGCTCGGGTGGCTATGTCTCGCGCTGGCGGGGCAACGGCCGGGCGATCGCCGGGATCGGCCTTGGCCTTGCCGCCGCCGCTGTCGCCGCGGCGCTATGGCGCCGCCGGGGCCAATCGGACCGCGGCGACATCGTCCCGACTCAGCGCCGGCTGAACCCACCGACCGCCTACGGCCGCACCGGCCGGACATCGACGGCCGCGACGCCCCAGCTTCACTGACGCCCAGCTTCGTTGATGCCGCGCTGGCCGGGAGCGGGTAGCCCCCTTCCCGGCCAGCGCGTCCTTACGACGCCTCGCCGCGCACCCCCTTGTCGTTGGGCTGCCCGGTGCCATATCATGCGCGTTTCCAGTGCAGCGCGAGTATGTCCGCCGATGATCGATCCGGCCCGGTGTCCGATTTCGATGAGCCGTCCCGACGATGCGGATGTGAACGACGGTCAGACCGGCGTCGCCACCAAGACCGCGCCGAAGACCAAGCGCCCGTCGCTCTACAAGGTGCTGATGCTCAACGACGACTACACGCCGATGGAGTTCGTCGTGCTGTGCCTGCAGCGCTTCTTCCGGATGGGGATGGAGGACGCCACCCGCGTCATGCTGCACGTCCACCAGAAGGGCGTCGGCGTCTGCGGCATCTTCACCTACGAGGTCGCCGAGACCAAGGTGAACCAGGTCATCGACTTCGCGCGCCAGCACCAGCATCCGCTGCAGTGCACGCTCGA
>JAEZQR010000328.1 GCA_023413015.1 Pseudomonadota bacterium | reverse complement strand
GGCGATGCCGACATAGGCGCGCTCGAAGCGCCCCGTGCGCGTAGCGCGCAGGAACACGCGAACCATGTTCGACGGGATGGCAAAGCCGATGCCCTCGCTGCCGCCCGACTGCGAATAGATCGCGCTGTTGATGCCGACGAGCTGGCCCGCGAGATCGACGAGCGCGCCGCCCGAGTTGCCCGGATTGATGGCGGCATCGGTCTGCAGGAAGAAGCCGGCATCGCTGATGCCGCCCGCCGTACGCGCCGGGGCCGAGACGATTCCTTGCGTCACCGTCTGCCCAACCCCCAGCGGATTGCCGATCGCAAGCACGATGTCGCCGACCTGAACGCGGTCGCTGTCGGCAAGCGGCAGCACGGGCAGCTTCTGCCCCTTGGGATCGATCCTCAGTGCGGCAAGATCCGTCCGCGGATCGGCGAACTGCACCTTCGCCTGGAACTGCCGACGGTCGGAGAGTTGAACGACGATCGCGTCGGCGCCCTCGACGACGTGATTGTTGGTGATGATCAGGCCCGAAGGATCGACGATCACGCCCGAGCCGAGCGAGGTGGCGATCTGCGAACTCGGCCCTTGGCCGAAGTAGCGGAACAGCGGGAGGTTCGCCATCGGCGAGCGCACCTCCTGCGCCGTATAGATGTTGACCACCGCCGGCGCGGTGCGCCGCGCGACCGGTGCGAAGGAAAGCTGGACCTGCTCCCGATTCTCGGGAACGGCGCGCTTCGGCTCGCCTTGGGGAAGCGCCGCCCGCGCCAGCTCGGCCGCATCATCGGTGACGGCGGACCCGTTGCCGCCGCGGGTGACGTAGATCAGGGCACCGGCCGCCACCGCCAGCAGCAACACCAGCGCCCAGAACCATCCCGTCCGCCGCATGTCGATCTCCTCAGGTCGCCCCGCTCAGGTCGGGAGGAGAACGGCGGGCGTCAAGATCGGGTTCAGTCGGTGGCCCGGCGGGTCGGCGCGCCGGGCGCGACCGGCGGTACGCCCTCGGCGAGCAGGTCGCGCACGAAGCCGCTCAGATAGGATTTGCAGCGGCTGCGCCGCAGGCGCTCGGCGCGCAGGATGGCGCGGGTTTCCTCGAGGCAGTGGTCGAAATCATCGTTGACGAGCACATAGTCATACTCGCCCCAATGGCTGATCTCGTTCGCCGCCCGCGCCATGCGGTGCGCGATTACCTCCTCGCCGTCGGTGCCGCGCGCGCGCAGGCGGCGCTCCAGCTCCTTCATCGACGGCGGCAGGATGTAGACCGAGACGACGTCCTTGGCGTCGCGTGCCTTGAGCTGCTGCGTGCCCTGCCATTCGATGTCGAACAGCACGTCGCGACCCTCCGCGAGCGCCTCGCGCACCGGCTCGCGCGGGGTGCCGTAGCGATAGCCGAACACATGCGCCCATTCGAGCAGCAGCCCCTCCTCCACCAGCCGGTCGAACTCGGCGTCAGAAACGAAGTGATAATGCTTGCCGTCGACCTCGCCGGGCCGCGGCGGGCGCGTGGTGGCGGATACCGAGACGATGATATGGTCGTCGTCCTCGAACAGCGCGCGGGCGACCGAAGTCTTACCGGCCCCCGACGGCGAGGAAAGGACGAACATCATCCCGCGGCGCGGCGGCGGCGGGGTCACGAGCGGATCGAGCGGGTCTGGCGTTGTCACGGCGCCTTCGTGTTGCATCGCGCCAATGAGGTCAAGCGAGAGAGCAGCTCTGTCGCACGGGCCGCGGTTGTGCCAAGGGGCGGCGCATGACCACCATCCTCGTCGACCTCGACGGCACGCTCACCGATCCGGCCGCCGGCATCATCGCCGCGGTCCGCCACGCCATCGCCCGGATGGGCGCCGAGCCGCCGTCGGCGGAAGAGCTGCGCTGGGTGATCGGCCCGCCGCTGCGGCAGAGCTTCCCCCTGCTGCTCGGCAACGGCTGCGACATCGAAGCAGCGGTGCGACACTATCGCGAGCATTATGGCGCAGGCGGCCTGTTCGACGCTGCCGTCTACGACGGCACATTCGAGGCGCTGGCCGCACTGCGCGAGCTGCCGGCGCGCCTGCTGGTGTGCACGGCGAAGCCCGCGCATTTCGCCTCGCGGGTGCTCGACCATCTCGACCTGAGCGCGCGGTTCGACGCGGTCTACGGCCCCGACCTCGAAGGCCGGCTCGATGACAAGGGCGACCTCATCGCGCACATGCTCGATGCCGAGGGTTTCGACCCGGCCCGCGCGGTGATGATCGGCGACCGCGGCTCCGACGTGCGCGCCGCCGCCCGCCACGGCATCCCGACCGTAGGCGTGCTCTGGGGCTACGGCAGCGCCGAAGAACTCCGCGACGCCGGTGCGGCGGCGCTGTGCGCGGCCCCGGCGGAACTCCCCCACATGACCGCAGCGCTGCTGGCTCGCCGCTAGCGGAGCAGCACTCGGTCGCCATCTCGCTACGCGGCTGGAACATTACCGAGGCGCATTCGTTCTGTCTGGCGGGGCATTTTCTCCTATGTAAGCTACAGTTCAATGATCGAGGGCGCATGGCGCACGCAAATCTGTCGTCGGACGCCAGCGCGGATGATCGCTTCCGCCTGCTGATCGAGAGCGTTACCGACTACGCTATCTACATGCTCGACACCGAGGGCGTGGTCTCGAGCTGGAATCCGGGGGCGCAGCGCTTCAAGGGTTATGCGGCCAATGAGATCATCGGCCAGAATTTCGCGCGCTTCTACACCGAGGAGGATCGCGCGGCCGGCCTCCCGCAGCGCGTGCTCCGCACCGCGGCCGAGGAAGGGCGTTTCGAGGCCGAAGGCTGGCGCGTGCGCAAGGACGGCACGCGCTTCTGGGCTCATGTCATAGTAGACCCAATCCGCAACGATTCGGGCGAGCTGATCGGCTTCGCCAAAATCACGCGCGACCTGACCGAGCGTCGCTCCACCGAGGAGGCGCTGCGGCGCAGCGAGGAGCGCTTCAGGCTGCTCGTCCAGAACGTCACCGACTATGCCATCTACATGCTCGACCCAGAGGGGCGGGTGGCCAACTGGAACCAGGGCGCGCAGCGCATCAAGGGCTACGCCCCGGACGAGATCATCGGCGAGCATTTCTCGCGCTTCTATACCGAAGAGGACCGGGCGGCTGGACTGCCGAAGCACGGGCTGCAGACTGCGGAGCGCGAGGGTCGGTTCGAGAAGGAGGGCTGGCGCGTGCGCAAGGACGGCACGCGCTTCTTCGCCCATGTCGTCATCGATGCGATCCGCGACGATTCGGGCGAGCTGATCGGCTTCGCCAAGATCACGCGCGATATCACCGAGCGCATGGAAGCGCAGCGGGCGCTCGAAAAGGCCCGCGAAGCCTTTTTCCAGGCGCAGAAGATGGAGGCGGTCGGGCAGCTCACCGGCGGCGTCGCGCATGACTTCAACAACCTGCTCTCCGCGATCCTCGGCAGCCTCGACCTGGCGCGCCGACGCCTGTCGCAGGGAGCCGACCCTACCCGCTTCATCGACAATGCCATCCATGCCGCCGAGCGCGGCGCGACGCTGACGCAGCGCATGCTTGCCTTCGCCCGCAAGCAGGAACTGAAGCTCGAGACGGTCGACGTGTCGGCGCTGGTTCGCGGCATGGCCGAGATCGTCGAGCGGACGATCGGCGGCGGCGTCACCGTCGAGACCCGCTTCCCGCTGTCGCTCAGACCGGTCCGCACCGATCACAGCCAGCTCGAGCTGGCGCTGCTCAACCTCGCGGTGAACGCCCGCGACGCCATGCCGGACGGCGGGCGGATCATCATCGCCGCCCGCGAGGAGGCGGTCGCGGCGCAGAACGCCCACGGGCTGACGCCTGGCCGCTACGTCTGCCTGTCGGTCCGCGACGAAGGCATCGGCATGGACGCCGACACGCTTGCGCGCGCGATGGAGCCCTTCTTCACCACCAAGGGCGTCGGCAAGGGCACCGGGCTCGGCCTGTCGATGGTCCATGGGCTCGCCGAGCAGTGCGGCGGCAAGCTGGTCCTCAAGAGCCGGCCCGGCGAAGGCACGACCGCCGAGCTATGGCTTCCGGTCGCTGCGGCGCCGGCAGGGCAGGCGGACAGCGGACGAAAGACGGTGCAGCCGGTCGCCACCGAACCACGCGTCATTCTAGCCGTGGACGACGACAGGCTCGTCCTTATGAACACGGCCGCCATGCTCGCCGATCTGGGACATCGGGTGCTGGAAGCGGCGTCGGGTCAGGAAGCGCTCGAGATCCTGAGCGAGCATCCGGTCGATCTCGTCATCACCGATTACATGATGCCGCAGATGACGGGCCTGCAACTGGCCGAGGCGGTGCGGGCCGGCTGGCCCGATCTGCCGGTGCTGATCGCCAGCGGCTATGCCGAGCTGCCCGCCGATGCCAACATCTCGCTGCCGAAGCTCGCCAAGCCGTTCCGCGAGGAGCAGCTTTCCAAGGCGATCGCCGAAACCGTCGCCTTCCGGCCGGACAGGCGGGTCGTTCGCTTCCCCGGCCGGTAAGCCGGCGCCGATCGCCTGATCAGGTCCGCCCGATCATCGTCTCGGGGCGCACCACCCGGCGGAAGGTGGCTTCGTCGACGAGGCCGAGTTCGAGCCCGGCCTCGAGCAGCGACAGGCCCTTGGCGTGGGCATGGCGCGCGATCTTGGAGGCGGCGTCGTAGCCGATCTCCGGCGCGAGCGCGGTGACGAGCATCAGCGACCGCTCAACGAGCTCGGCCAGCCGTTCGCGGTTGGGCTCCAGCCCCGCCACCGCCCGGTCGGCGAACGACAGCGCCGCATCGGCGAGCAGCCGGATCGACTGCAGCACATTGTAGGCGATCACCGGCTTGAACACGTTCAGCTCAAGGTGGCCCTGCGCGCCGCCGACCGTGACGGCGACGTGGTTGCCCATCACCTGCGCGGCGACCATCGTCATCGCCTCGGCCTGCGTCGGGTTGACCTTGCCGGGCATGATCGAGCTGCCGGGCTCGTTCTCGGGGAGCGCCAGCTCGCCGATGCCGGCCCGCGGGCCGCTTCCCAGCAGCCGGAAGTCGTTGGCGATCTTGTTGAGGCTCACCGCGAGCACGTTCAATGCCCCCGACAGCTCGACCATCGTGTCGTGCGTGGCGAGCGCCTCGAACTTGTTGGGCGCGGTCTCGAACGGCAGCCCGGTGAGCGCCGCGATCTCGGCCGCCACGGCTTCGGCGAAGCCCTCGGGCGTGTTGATCCCGGTGCCGACCGCGGTGCCGCCCTGCGCCAGCCGGTAAAGCCGCGGCAGCACGGCCTCGACGCGTGCGATGCCGTCCTCCACCTGCCGCGCGTAGCCCGACATCTCCTGCCCGAGCGTCATCGGGGTCGCGTCCTGAAGATGCGTGCGACCGATCTTGACGAGATCGGTCCAAGCCTGAGCCTTGGCGCTGATCAGGCCGTGCAGGTGTCGGAGCGCCGGGAGCAGCCGGTCATTGACCTCGCGCGCCGCGGCCACGTGCATCGCGGTCGGGAAGGTATCGTTCGACGACTGCGAGGCGTTGACGTGGTCGTTCGGGTGCACCGGCGTCTTGCCGCCGCGCGTGCCCGCCAGCAGCTCATTGGCGCGCCCGGCAATCACCTCGTTGGCGTTCATGTTGGTCTGCGTGCCGGAACCCGTCTGCCAGACGACGAGCGGGAATTGGTCGTCGTGCTGTCCCTCGGCCACCTCACCCGCCGCTTGCTCGATCATGGGCGTGAGTTCGGCCGACAGCACGCCCAGCCGCACGTTCACGCGCGCGGCCGCCTGCTTGATGATACCCAGCGCGCGTACCAGCGGGACGGGCATACGTTCGCCGCCGATAGGGAAATTCTGGATCGATCGCTGGGTCTGGGCGCCCCAATAGGCGTCCGCCGGCACCTCGATGGGGCCGAAACTGTCGGATTCGGTGCGGGTCCGGTTCGTCACTTCTTCCTGAACGCGTCGAGCGTGACGACGTTCGATCCGTCCTCGCGGCTCGCCGCATCCGCGGCCGAAATCGGCGCAGGCGCCTCATCTTCCTCGGGCTCCTCGACGATCTCGGGCGCCTGGAACTGCAATGCGAAATTGACCGCCGGGTCGACGAAGCCGGTCACCGCCGAATAGGGGATAGTGAGCTTCGCCGGCACCTGGTTGAACGACAGACCGATCGAGAAACGGTCCTCGCCGACCTGCAGGTCCCAGTAGCGGTGCTGGATGACGATGGTCATCTCGTCCGGATAGCGCTCGAGCAGATGCTTGGGCAGCTCGACGCCCGGCGCGCGCGTCTTGAACGCGACGTAGAAATGGTGATTGCCCGGCAGGCCGCCTGCCGCCTCGATATCGCCGAGCACTCGGCGCACGACCGAACGCAGGGCATCCTGCACGATCTCATCGTAAGGAATCAGACTTTCGAGCGGCGGCGTATCGCTGTTCATTCGGGGGCTCCCAGCGTGCGGCGCATAGGTGGCGCGAGGACCGTTGCGGGTCAAGCGTGTAAGCTACAAATAGCTGAGCCGTCCAACCGATGCACGCGCAGCGTGCCAATTGGACGGCTCAGATGAGGTGGGGAGCTTCTGTTGCTCGGGGCTCCCCGGCCCGCCGGTGTCCGCTTCTGTTGCCCGGTGCGGCCCGGACCGCGCTAAGCTTTGTAACGTCTACCCGTTAGGGTGTCAGTTACGCGGCAAGAGCGAATGCCTCGTTGTCGTTGGCATTTGTGAGTTTGAACGGTTTAACGGCGCATTCAGGCCGGGCGAAAGCATTCGTCTTTCAACACACGTCGATCCTAGTTCGGCCCCATAGCTGGGTCGCTGGTGCGCCACGCTTCATGCGTGACGCTCGCGACCCAGTGAAACTGGTGGAGCCGCCGGGTACCGCCCCCGGGTCCGCTGTGCCTATTCCACGACGCCATTTATCGCCATAGCCGGGCAAGCCCGGCAGGAATCAATATAGGGGTGTCGGGCTTGCGCGACAATGGGGCAGCCGTCGAGCTGCCCCATTGCGCATCAACTAAGGCGGTACCGGCGACGCAGCCCCAACCCGAGGGCGCCCAGCCCGAGCAGGGCGATCGCAGCCGGTTCGGGTACCGGCTCGGCGACGTTCAGTGCCGTCACGGTCGCCCTGACGGTCGCGCTGTTGCCGATGCCGAAGGCAAGAATATCGGAGAAATCGACGCTGAAGCTCGATCCATCCGCCAGCGTGATCACAGGAATGTCTTGCCAGATCAGCTTGCCGCCGCTCACCACGCCGAAAAGGGTGGCGAAGAAGCCGCTGCCGCTGCCCTCTGCGGTTTCATCCGGCGGTAGGTCGAAGGCAAGCGTGGCCGACACATCGACGAGAGCCTTGCCCAGTCCTCCAACCGTGATGGTGAAGAAATCGAAGGTCTTGCTCTCGCCCGTGCCGAGATCGAATATTTGTGCGTCGAGGCTCGACGACAGCTGCGTATTTGCGAAGCAGCCAAAGCAGAGAGTTGGCGAGACGGACGCGGTTGCAGATGACGCCGGCGCGCCGGCGATGTCGAAGCTGAGCTTGGGGGCCGCCTGCACCGGCGCGGCTGCAAGAGCCGCGGTGAATGCCAATGCGATCAAGGGAGACTTCATAAACCCTGCCTTTCATGACTTCCCGCCCATGAAAGGTACTGCAGCATTCATGCCATTGGCGCGGAGTGGCCAGCAATCTTACTTATGATCCTGAATATATTCAGGAATAGCTGTAAGCCACAAATCTGTTGCAGTTACGTACCCGTTACGGATGTAAAGCCCTCCGACGCCATGTGGACACGGGCAGATGAAAGCGGCGCACCGGAGAACACTACTTTCCATCCGGAAAATATGGCGGCGCCCCCACAGGAGCGCCGCCAGTGAGTGCTTACATCTTGTACGACAAGCGCAGGTAACCGAACTGGCCCGGCACGTCGTAGGTGGTCGGATCGAAGTTGTTGAGCTGGCAGCTGATGCAGGCCGGCGGGTCCTTGTCGAACAGGTTGTTGATGCCCGCCGCCAAGGTCCAGCGCTGGTCGAGGAAGCTCGGATTCCACCTCACCTGCACGTCCGTGTAGAGGCGGCTGTTGAGCTTGAAGATCTCACCCTCGACGTCTTCGGTCACGGAGTCGATATAACGGCCGGTAACCGAGGCGGCGAAGTCGCCCAGCGACCAGTCGATGGTGCCGGTTGCCTTCCACTTCGGGAAGGCTTGGTCGGGGCTGCCCCGCTCGGTACCTTCACGCTTGATCCGCGTGAC
>JAEZQR010000321.1 GCA_023413015.1 Pseudomonadota bacterium | reverse complement strand
GCGAGGAGGTCGGGCTGCGGCTCCGTCTGAAGCCGGACAGCGCCGGTCCGGCGCTTGTCGGCCTCGCGCTCGTCTGCGCGCTGGCCTGGGGCATGGAGATGTGGGCGAACGACGGCCGCGACCTGTCACCCGAGCGGCTGGTCTTCCAGGCGCTGATGCCGGGGCTGGACGAGGAGTTGTTCTTCCGGGGGCTATTCCTGACGCTCCTGATGCGGGCGTTCCGCGAGCGCTGGTCGCTCCTCGGGGCGCCGATGGGGCCAGCAGCCCTCATCGTCACTTTTATCTTTGCCGCCGGCCACGGGCTGGCGGTCACCGACGGCGCGATCCGGTTCGACCCGGCTGGGTTTGCGCTTACCGGCGCGCTTGGCTTCGGGCTGCTGTGGATCCGCCAGCGGACCGGCAGCGTACACCCGGCCATCGCCGCGCACAACCTCATCAACCTCGGCAACAGCTTCTTCTGAGGCCGCGAGCCGTGCGTGGAGGCTCCGCCCGATCCGTCGGGCGGAGCCGAAGGTCAGTGAACCACGGGCGTCGTGCGGCCGGCGCCGGGCCCGGCACCGAGGTCGGCACCGGTCACGGGGTTCGACCGCGGATCGGACCGGGTCCGGGCAGCCATGTTGGTGACCGCATCAAGGTCATCCGAGGACAGCCCGACCGTCGCCTGCCCGTCGCCACCGTCGACCGCGCCGCGCTGCTCGTCAATCTTCTCCCACTGATCGCCGCTGTTCCACGGCCCGGTCATGTCGCCGTCGCCTTGTGACATGTTGTAATATTTGTCGGCGAACTGCGGCATCGCCGCCAGCTTGCCCGGCGGGAAATTGTCCTTGATGGCGTAGAGCGCCTTCTCGAACGACTTCTGGTGCGCGACCTCGCGGGTCATCAGGAAGCCCAGCGCGTCCTTGACGCCGGGATCATCCGTCACATTGATCAACCGCTCGTAGACGATCTTGGCGCGCGCCTCGGCGGCGATGTTCGAGCGCAGGTCGCAGGTCGGATCGCCGATCGAGTCGATGTAGGCGGCCGTCCAGGGCACGCCGGCCGAATTCACCAGCGCGGTCGCGCCGCCGTAGAGGATCGAGGTCGTGTGGCTCTCGCCGCCTTGGTTGATCTCGCGGTAGAGCTCGGCCTCCTCCATGCTGGCTTCAGCGAGCTGGCCCTTGATCCCCTTGTTGAGCATGGCGACGATCGAGCCGATCACCTCGAGGTGGCTCAGCTCCTCGGTCGCGATGTCCATCAGCATGTCCTTGCGGCCGGGATCGTCCTCGGCGAGCGCCTGGGTGAAGTAGCGCATGGCGGCCGCCAGCTCGCCCTGCGGGCCGCCGAACTGCTCGAGCATGAGGGTCGCGAGCGCCGGGTTCGGCTCCGACACGCGAACGGTGTACATGAGATTCTTGTTGTGCACGAACATGGTCGGCCTCCGTCTGGCTTGGTCCTGATCATGGGAGCCGCGCGAAGTGCAGGCGCGGGGAGACTAACCGAACGTCCCCCATGCCGGGTTGCAGGCCTCCGCGCCCATCGGGATCGGCCGGGCTGGAGCCGGGGCAGACGGTTCGGGTTTTTCCGCTCCCGCCCGGCAGGGGCCCGTCAGCTGAGCGTGACGTCTAGGAACATCATCGCCGCAAGGCCGATTATCAGGGCCGATGTCGCGGGCACATGTTGGCCGCCGTTGTGCGCCTCCGGGATGATCTCCGAAGCGACGATGTAGATCATGGCACCTGCCGCCCACCCCATTCCCCAGGGCAGAAGCGCGATCGAGGCGGCGACCGCCGCCGAGCCGAGGAACGCGCCTATCGGCTCGACGAGCCCGGTCGCCAGCGCCAGCGCCGCGGCGCGCGCCCGCGAATAGCCCAGCGGCAGGAGCGATACCGCCACCGCAAGTCCTTCGGGCATGTTCTGGAGACCGATGCCGAGCGCCGTCGTCGGGCCGGTGCCGAGACTCTCGTCGCCGAAGCTCACACCGACCGCCAGACCTTCGGGGAAGTTGTGCAGCGTGATCGCGGCCACGAACAGCCAGACCCGCCGCAGCAGGTCCGCTCCCACGCCCGCGCGCCCGATGACGAGGTGATCGACCGGCGCGAAGCGGCTGAGCAGCGACAGGCACAGCGCGCCAAGCAGGACCGCGGTCGTGACCGTGGCCGCTGCCCCGATGCGCCCCGCGCCGCCATGCTCGGCCGCCTCGATCGCCGGCAGGATCAGCGAGAAGAAGGAGGCAGCCAGCATGACGCCCGCAGCAAAGCCGAGGAGGACGTTCTGCTGTTGCCGGCTCGGCCGCCGGATGCCCAGCACCGGCAGCGCACCGAGCCCGGTTGCCAGCCCGGCCGCGAGGCTCGCGCCGGTTCCAAGCAGGATAGGCGATCCGTCCACTCCGGCAGTCCTACGCGACAGGTTGAGAGTGGGCTGAACACTGCCACATGCCGGCGGTTCCCCATGAGGCCAGCCTCCACAGGACCATTGCCATGGGTACCGCGAAGTGAAATTCTCCGCTGAAGCGTCGACGCAAGCGTTCGGCGTGCGGGGGAATTGTAATGTCGTACGAGTGTCGCGGATGCGTTTTCCGGCGTGGGGATTATTGCGGGCATCGGGAAAGCACGGGTCCCGGTGGCCACCCGCGCTATACCTCCGGCTACGAGCGGCGATCCCGCGGCGGCTGCGGCCCTGACGGCAGATGGTACGAGCCATACACAAGGCGCGTTCCCGCAGAATAAGCGTGGATGGCCGATCCTGCCGGTATTGCCTGCCTACGGCGGGCGGTGCGCCGCATGGGGCTGGCGTAGCGTTGCCGGAATCGGCTGCGATGCGGGAAAGCTAGGCCGGCAACCGGCTCAGAAGCTCTGCAGCGAAGGTCGACAAAGTGTCGTCGCGAGCGCCCATCACGATGATGCGGTCGCCCGGACGGGCCAACTCGACGAGCCTGTCGCCGCAGGCGGCGCGATCGGGCAGCACCTCGGCGTGACGGGCACGCGCGGTCACAGCTTCGGTAATGGCATTCGAGCCGATCGAGCGGTCGACGGTGCCGCCGAAATAGACGGGTTCGGGCATCAACAGCAGGTCGTCGGGCGCGAGCTTGGTCGCGAAGGTGTCGACGAACGCGTCCTTCATCAGGCGCAGCGGCCCGTAGCCGTGCGGCTGGAACATCACCAGCAGGCGGCCCGGAAACGCGTGGAGCGTATCGAGTGTCGCCGCGATCTTGTCGGGATTGTGCCCGAAGTCGTCGATGACGGTCACGCCGCCGCGCTTACCGACCACGTCCATGCGCCGCCGGATTCCCTGGAAGCCGCCGAGTGCTTCTGCTGCCTGGACGAGACCGACACCCGCGGCGCGGGCGGCGGCGAGCGCGGCCAGCGCGTTCGAGGCATTGTGCAGGCCGGGCGTCCGCAGCCGGACGTGCGCGGTCGCGCCGGTCGTACGCTCAACGACATCGAAGGCGATGCCGTCGGGCGCCAGCGTCGCGTTGCGCGCCATCAGGTCGGCCTGAGGATTGCCAAGGCTATAGGTGATAGTCTTTTCGGCCGGCTGGCTTGCCGCCAGCGTTGCGGTCTCTTCGTTGTCGAGGTTGAGGACGGCCCTCTCCGCCATGGCGACGAAGTCACCGAACAGCGTGCGCAGTTCCTCCATCGACTTGTGGTCGAGCGAGATGTTGCTGACGACGGCGATCTGCGGCTGGAACAAGGCGATCGAGCCGTCGCTCTCGTCGATCTCGCTTACGAAGGCGTCGCCCGTGCCGGTCAGCGCGCTGGCAAAGGGGGCATCGGGCGTCACGAAATTCTTCATGTCCGCCCCGTTCATCACGGTCGGGGCCAGCCCCGCCGCGTGCAGGATCCAGCCGATCATGCCGGTCGTGGTCGACTTGCCGCTCGTCCCGCCGACGCCGATCCGCACGCGCGCCGTGTTGAACAGTTCGGCTAGCAGCGCGGCCCGCGTCATGATCGGCGCGCCGACGCGACGCGCGGCCTGAACGTCGGGGATGCTCTCCTCAACGGCGGCGGACACCACCAGCGTCTGCTCGGGGCTATCGAGGCCGGTGCCGTCCTGCGGGGCAAGCGCGATGCCACGGCTTTCGAGATAGGCGAACTTCTGCGGCGTGCGTCCTTGGTCAAACGCACGGTCCGATCCGCCCACCTTGCCGCCCCGTGACCGAACGATGAGCGCAAGCGGCGCCATGCCGCTGCCGCCGACGCCGCAGAAGAAAAACTCTTTGCCCTGAATCATGCGGGGACCCTAGGGAGCGGCATCACCTCGCGCAACCGGAGCCAGCGCAGATGAGGATTGCCGTCGTAGCGCCGTCTTGTCGCATCCCGCCCGAAACAGTCGAACGGGTGACCGCGCTCGCGGCGCAAGTCGCGCCCGACGTCGAGCTCGTCTTCCA
Source organism: Pseudomonadota bacterium (assembly GCA_023413015.1). GTDB lineage: Bacteria > Pseudomonadota > Alphaproteobacteria > Sphingomonadales > Sphingomonadaceae > Sphingoaurantiacus. The sequence continues at coordinate 7,740 of JAEZQR010000321.1, read as the reverse complement.
TCCGCAATGCTTCCTGTCGGAGGGGCATTTCGCCGGGCCGGATGCGGCCCGCGCGGCCGCGTTCGTCGAATGCGCAAATGATCCAATGTACGACGCGCTGTGGTTTGCGCGCGGCGGCTACGGCGCCAACCGGCTGCTGGCCGAGGTACTGCCGGCCATGAGCGATGCGGCGCGCGCCAAGACCTATCTTGGCTACAGCGACGGCGGGTTCCTGCTCGGTGCGCTTTATGGTGCGGGCTTCGAACAGGTGGCGCATGGGCCGATGCCGCAGGATATCGCCCGGGACGGCGGCGAGGCGGCGGTGACACGTGCCTTGGCCTGGCTGGCGCGACGCGATGCGTCCGCGGTCGAGCCGACGGTGGGCAGCGGTACGCCGACGGCGGCGTTCAACATCACGATCTTCAGCCAGCTGCTCGGCACGCCGTGGCAACCCGACCTCGCCGGCCACATCCTCATGCTCGAGGAGGTCGGGGAATATATGTACCGAATCGACCGGCATCTATTCCACATCACCTCGAACCCAGCGGTTCGCGGCATCGCGGGCCTGAAGCTCGGCCGCTGCAGCGCCATCCCGGACAACGATCCCGATTTCGGCCGCACCGAGGAGCAGGTGGCGCGCGATTGGTGCGAACGCGCCGGGATCGCTTGGCTCGGCCATGCCGACATCGGCCATGACATCGACAACAGGATCGTTCCCTTCGGCTAGACGAGGAACGTCTGCGCACGGCCCGTGTTGGCTCAGTTCACCGACACGGAGAGCGACATGACCAGCAGCAAGCATCCCAAGACCAACGAGCGCGACAATCCCTTCCCCAAGGACCTCGATCGCAATCCCGGCATCGGCCAGTCGAAAGGCGCCTTCGCGGCCGGTGTGTCCCCGGATCTGATCGAGGGCGACAACACCGTCGAAGGCGACGTCGAGAACGATCCCAACCCGCAGGGTGGTGTCGACGAGAACAGGCTCGGCCGCACCAACAAATAGTCCATGGCCGGCGGGATGATCAGCCTGACCGGCGTCGAGCGCACGCCCGAAGGGCCGGACGCCGAACGCCTGCGGCTGACCACCGACTGCGGGGCGATCGAGTGTCGCTATCATCCCGCCGTCGACGGCGATGTCGCCATCCTCTGGGTGTTCGGCGCCGGCGGCGGGCTCGGTGGTCCAGCGGGCGGAATCTACACAAGGCTGGGCGCGCGGCTGCGGCCACGTGCGGTGACCTCGCTCGAGCTTGCCTACCGTCAGCCCGGCGCGCTCGCCGAATGCGTTCTCGATACGCTGGCCGGCCTCGCCTGGCTCGAGGCGCAGGGCAGAAGCCGCGTCGTGCTCGTTGGCCATTCGTTCGGCGGCGCGGTGGTGATCAATGCAGGCGCCGACAGCGATACGGTGATCGCGGTCGTCGCGATGAGCAGCCAGACCGCCGGCACGTCGGCGGTGGCCCGACTGTCGCCGAAGCGGGTGCTGTTCATCCATGGCAAGGCGGATGAGGTCCTCTCCGAGAGCTGCTCCTACGATCTCTACGCCCGCGCCGGCGATCCGAAGCAGCTGATCATCTACCCGCGCTGCCGCCACGGCCTCGACGAATGCCGCGACGCGCTCGATCGCGACCTCACGCAATGGCTCGGGACGGTGATCGGCCTCGATCACGCCTCCTGATCCCATGCGCCCGCTACTGCATCCGTCGCTGGTGAACGGCCGCTTCGGCGACCCGGCGATCTATGTCGAGATCTTGTACCAGCGCGGCGCGCTGCTGTTCGACCTTGGCGACCTGTCGCCGCTGAGCGCGCGCGACCTGCTGCGCGTCACCCATGCGCTGGTGTCGCACATGCACATGGACCACTTCATCGGCTTCGATACGCTGCTGCGCGTGTCCGTCGGCCGTGAGAAGACGATCCGGCTGATCGGCCCCCAAGGGATCATCGACCGGGTCGAGCACAAGCTGCATGCCTATGAATGGGACTTGGTCGACCGCTATGCGACCGATCTCGTGTTGGCGGTGAGCGAGGTGCAGCGCGAATGCATCCGGCACGCGCGCTTCCGGTTCAAGACCGGCTTCGAGCGGGAGCGCGAAATGGACGAGCCGTGGCGCGGCGCGATCATCCTGCGCGAACTCGGGTTCACCATCTCGGCAGTGATCCTCGATCACCACGGCCCCTGCCTCGGCTATGCGATCGAGGAAGCGATGCACGCCAACGTCTGGAAGAACCGGCTGGAGGAGCGCGGCCTCGCCACCGGCCCTTGGCTTCAGGCGCTCAAGCAGGCGGTGGTGAGCGGGGCGAGCGACGAGATCCTGATCAAGATCCCCGGCGAAGGCGCCGTGCCGCTCGGACAGCTTCGGGAGCTGATCACGCTCAGCCGCGGCCAGAAGATCGCCTATGTGACCGATGTCGCCGACACGCTCGCCAACCGCGCTGCGATCGCCGAGCTGGCGGCGGGCGCGGACCTCCTGTTCATCGAAGCCCGTTTCAGCGCCGTCGACATCGAGCAGGCCAAGCTAAGAGCGCACCTGACGACGACGGCCGCCGGCGAGATCGCTCGCGCGGCGGGCGTCCGCCGCGTCGAGCCGTTCCACTTCTCGCCGCGCTACGACGCCGAGGAGCCGATGGTCGCCGAGGTCATGGCCGCCTTCTCGGGCTGAGCCGGTTGCTGGTCGCCCGCACGCCGGTGCTTGAGCGACCCTTCGCGGCCAATTCCGACATAGTCGAAACCATGCCGGGCAACCTCGTCGACGCGATAGATGTTGCGCAGGTCGACAAGCACCGGACTGTTCATCAGGTCGCGCATGCGGGCGAGGTCGAGTGCGCGGAACTCGTTCCATTCGGTGACGATCGCGACGGCGTCCGCGCCCTTGACGCAATCATAGGCGTCGGCAGCGTAGTCGATGTCGGTAACGACCTGCCTGGCGTGCGCCATTCCTTCCGGATCATAGGCACGCACCTTGGCGCCGGCGTCCTGAAGCGTTTGGATGATGCTGAGCGCCGGCGCATCGCGCAGGTCGTCGGTGTTCGGCTTGAAGGTGAGGCCCAGGACCGCGATCGTCTTGCCGCGCACGTCGCCGCCGCAGGCGGCAACGATCTTGCGCCCCATCGCCCGCTTGCGGGTGTCGTTGACTGCCGCGACCGTCTCGATGATGCGCGTCGGCGCGCCAAAGTCCTGCGCCGTCTTGATCAGCGCCAGCGTGTCCTTCGGAAAGCAGGAGCCGCCATAGCCGGGACCGGCGTGCAGGAACTTCGATCCAATCCGCTTGTCGAGGCCGATGCCGCGCGCCACGTCCTTCACGTCCGCGCCGGCGGCTTCGCACAGATCGGCCATCTCGTTGATGAAGGTGATCTTGGTGGCGAGGAAGGCGTTCGCCGCATATTTCGTCAGTTCGGCGGTCCGGCGCGAGGTGAACAGCAGCGGCGCATGGTTGAGGTAGAGCGGACGGTAAAGCTCCGACATCACCTCGCGGGCGAGCGCATCTTCGGTGCCGACGACGATACGGTCCGGCCGCTTGAAGTCCTCGATCGCGGCCCCCTCGCGCAGGAACTCAGGGTTCGAGACGACGGCGAACTGCGCATCCGGCCGCACCTCGCGGATGACGCGCTCGACCTCGTCGCCGGTGCCGACCGGCACGGTCGATTTGGTCACCACGATGGTATAGCCGTCGAGCGCCGAAGCGATCTCGCGCGCTGCCTGGTAGACATAGCTGAGATCAGCATGACCGTCGCCGCGACGCGAGGGCGTGCCGACCGCGATGAATACCGCGTCGGCCTTGGCGACCGCAGGCGCCAGATCGGTGGTGAAGGAGAGACGCCCGGCCTTGACGTTGTTGGCGACGAGGTCGGCGAGGCCCGGCTCGTAGATCGGCATGATGCCGTCATCGAGCGAAGTGATCTTCGCAGGGTCCTTGTCGACGCAGATCACCTCATGGCCGAAATCGGCGAAGCAGGCACCCGAGACGAGCCCAACATAGCCAGTGCCGATCATGGCAACGCGCATAAATTCTCCTGTTTACTGCCGCCCGAGTTCTGGGGCAGCGCCCGGCCTAATAGCTTTTCCAGCTTCCTGGCGTAACGCCCTGCCGCCGCCTCGTTGCGCTTCTTCTCCTCCGGCCAATCGCCGAGAGAAGCCGCAGCCAAGTGATGCTGGCCCAACCGGAACGCAAGATAGCAGGGCTGGAGGAAATCAACGAGGTCCCCGTTGACCGACCGTTCCGCGATCGCGACGATCTCACTCTGGAGCCACTGGGTCTCTCGGGTGGACAGATCGAATTCGATCGAGGCGCCAGCGATGTCCCACGCCACGTCCTGACAACCGATCAGGTCGTGCCCCGCATGATGATCGAGTGCGTCGGCCTTCAGCAGGCAGCCGGTCCTGTCGAGCAACCATTCGTGTGGCAGGCAGCGGTTATCGGTTTCGACCGGCACAACGCTTTCGGCAAGACAGGCCAGCTTGTGTCGCCGATCATCGAATCTGGCGGCAAGCGAATCGCCCAATGCCTGGGCCGTGTTGAAACGCGCCATCTCGAGCAGGTCGTCCAGCGAGGCGCCGGGCGTGCTGGTTGCGGGAAAGGCCTGCGCCCGGAAGCCGAGATAGCATGCCAGCCTATCCAGCAGCTTCGCACGCGTCACCAAGTTGGGGTCCAGCGGCTGGGCATCATCGAGCCAGCGTTCGGCGATGAAGCCGTGGATAACCCCGCACGGCTCCGGTGCGAAGCCGGCGGCATGAAGCGCTTTCGCGCGCGCCAGCTTGCGCTCACCGATCGCGCCGAGTCCGGCAAACTTCAGCAGCCATGTCGCCCCCCCTGCTCGCGCGAGGAATTTCCGCCGTTCCCACAATGGCGTCACGGCCGGCCAGTCGGCTTCCGCGGGCCAGAAGCGACCCCGCCACGCGCCGCCGGAGATATCCTGCAACGGACCTTCGAGCGGGCCGAGCAGATTGCTCGCCCATGTGTGCAGATGTTGTGTCAGCAGCGCATCCGTATCGGCCGCTTCGCATCTGGTGGCGGCCCAACGCGCACGATGGCGTTCGCAAGCCTGAGGCCCGAGGTCGCCGCCATGGCCCGACAGGAAGACGATGCGCTCCGGGGAAATACCATTTGCCTCAAGGAAGTCCGCGACGGCACCGAACGAGCTTCCGGATAATCCGGGTCCTTCGTCGACGATCACGTAGGATGCGTTCGGATCGGCGAGCAGTTCCGCTGCTAGCTCGTCGGAGAGGCTGACGCACCGGTCGAAAGGATGACCGATCGGGCGCAACGTCACCGGCGGGGGTGCCCGCAGGACCACGCCGACCAACGCGGCCAGCCCCGTTCCGATGCTGCGGATACCGATCACCCGAACTGGCCCGCTCAGCCGAAGCCGCCGTGCCGCCTCGATATAGGCTTCAGGATAGAGCGCATAGAAGGCATAGCCTTCGGCGTGACGGATTTCGATCTCCTCTGGCAGGGGTGTCGTGTTTATGAATTCCGGCAGGGCGCCAAGTTCGACGAAGCGGCCGTCCCACGAAAGACGTACGGCTTCCGCGACTTGGAGGAGCCAGGCTGCAAGCGTGTCCTGGGCCGCGCTCCGGCGATCGGCGCCTTCGACAGCGAACAAGGCATCGGCAACACCCTGCGCCACGCCGGTCAGATCGATGAACAAGGCAACGAGGGCGGCGTGACGGTCGAGACCGGCTGATATTCGGGCCAGCCGTTGGCGGCCCGCTCCCAGTTGCGCCAAGCCCACATGTGTCTCCACCCGTTCGCTATGGTCGCCGTAGACGATCATCAGGTGGCGGCCAGATGTCGGTAGGCGATGCGGGCGAACCCGTCGAAGTCGGGCACCTCCCAAGCAACGGATCGCGCTGCCTTCAATGCTGAGAGCCACTCGGCCCAAGCTTCGTACTGGACCCGGTTGGGGGATATGATCGGGCGCTTGTCCTTGACGAGCGTCAGCGCCTCGATTGGCGACAGGCCGCCCGCGACCAGCACGCAGAGCGCGAGCGAGGGCGCCCGGCCGATGCCATGCTCGCAGTGGATCAGCACCCGCTCCCCACGCGCATGCCAAGCATGAACAAAGTCCACGCCAGTTGCCAGCATCGGCCGGGCGACGGCGTGATGATCCACGGTCGGCAGATGGAGATGAGCGATGCCATGCCGGCGCAGGTCGTCCGCGTCGTCGCAGGCCTCCAGGCGCATGTCGACGATAGCACGGATATTTTCGACCTTTGCCAAGCGCGCGGCCAGCGCGAGGTCAAAGCGGCCCCCGACCGCGAGCACCGGTGTCAGCCAGTCTAGGTCTAGCCAGCTTTCGGTCATGGCGCCCAGCGGTTTTCTATTCGGCAGCCGCGACCGAGGTGGACGGCGGGTCCAATCGCGAGCGGCCTTGTGCAAGCGCCAGCGCCACCGGTGCGAGCGGTGCCTCTTCTTCCATCTCAGCGGCGAACCACGCGACGGTCGCCTCGAGCCCTTCCTGCAGCGTCACGCGCGGCGCCCAGCCGAGCAGCTGCTTAGCGCGCGAGATGTTCGGCCGGCGCCGACGCGGATCGTCGATCGGCAATGGGTGGTTGATCACTGTCGCGTCGGCACCGGTGAGCGCGATCACCTGCTGCACGAGTTCGTTGACTGTCAGTTCGTTCGGGTTGCCGAGGTTGATCGGCCCCGGCAGCGGTCCGGCATGGTCCATCAGCCGCATCAGCCCGCCGACCATGTCGTCGACATAACAGAAGCTGCGCGTCTGCGTGCCGTCGCCATAGACGGTGATATCCTCGCCGGCGAGCGCCTGGCAGATGACGTTCGACACCACGCGACCGTCATCGGGACGCATGCGCGGGCCATAAGTATTGAAGATGCGCGCGACGCGCACCTCGGAACGGCCTAGCCGCTCATAGTCGAAGGTGAGCGCTTCGGCGGCGCGCTTGCCTTCGTCGTAGCAGGCGCGCGGGCCGGTGCAGTTGACGTCGCCGCGATAATCCTCCGCCTGCGGATGGCTTTCGGGATCGCCGTACACCTCGCTCGTCGAGCTGAGCAGGAACCGGGCCTCATGCTCTTCGGCCAGCCGCAGCAGGTGGCAGGTGCCGAGCACGTTAGTGAGCATCGTATGCTCGGGATCGGCTTGGTAATGCGGCGGTGAGGCGGCGCAGGCGAGATTGTAGATGTGGGTGAACCGCGCCACCGTCCGCCGCAGCGATGCCGGAATGGGATTGATGACGTCGGCGTCAATCAAGTCAAAGCGCGGCTCGCGTTCGAGATGAGCAAGGTTGGACGTGCGGCCGGTCTGGAAATTGTCGAGACAGACAACCTGCGCGCCCTCGGCCAGCAGCGCATCGCAAAGATGAGAGCCGATGAAGCCCGCGCCGCCGGTCACGAGGGCCAGCTTCCCACGTCTTTTCGCCATACGGACTCTCCTTACTCACATCACGCGACACGTATCGTTGCACCTACGAAACGGCCGCCAGCAGTTCGTTCTGGCGGGCGGCATCACGCAGATGTTGTTCAAGCTCGGCGGCGCGGTGCGCCGAGGTGTGGGCGGCGAGCACCTTTTCGCGCGCTAACCGGCCGATCAGGCACGCGCGCTCAGCGTCGGTGGCTTCGATTGCCTTGGTCACCTGTTCGGTCGTTTCCGCCAGCAGGATCTCGCGTCCGGGCGAGAACAGCTCGTCGATGCCCGACCAGATGTCCGAGATGATCGGCGTCCCGCAGGCAGCCGCCTCGAACAGCCGGACCGACGGCGACCAGCCGGCAGCGATCATGTCGGCGCGGGTGACGTTCAACGTGAAGCGTG
>JAEZQR010000300.1 GCA_023413015.1 Pseudomonadota bacterium | reverse complement strand
GCGCTCGCCGACTATCAGGAGCTCAAAGTCGAAGAGATCGCGATCCGCAACGAGTTGCGCGAGCTGGACGAATCCGATGCCGACGAAGCCGCGCGCCATGAGCAGAGCGTGCAACTAATGGAACGGCTGCGCGAGCTGGCGGCTAGCGAACGCATGATCCACGAACGGCTCTACCAGTGGCACAGCGACAACGGCCCCGATCCCGACATTCGGGCGCGCTCAACGCCCGAGATCAGGATGGATGAGCCCTCCCAGCCGGCCTTCGATCCTGCGGCGTCGGACGAGCCGATGCTGGAGCCGGCAGCGGCTCGCGGCAGCTTCTAGCGAGCGCAAGCGATTCGCCAACCTTGACAATCGCGCACTCGAAAACACATTAGCCGAGTATAATAGGGCCGCAGTGGCTGACGACGTGCGGCGGACTAAGCGAATATCTTATGCTTTCACGTACTTGGACGCGCATTTTCGCAGCGCGCCGGGACTCAATATCGTGATCGCCGGGATGTTCGCCAAACAGATTAGCGAGTGTAGGTGAACATGGCGAAAACCAGCGTGGCGCAGGCGGAGGCCCCCGAGGCGAAGGGCGAAGGCGACGGCGCCCCCCTGCTCGATCTCAACGAGGGCAACGTCAAGAAGCTGATCGCCCGCGCCAAGAAGCGCGGCTACATCACCTACGACGAGCTCAACGAGGCGCTGCCGCAGGACCAGATGTCCTCCGAGCAGATCGAGGACATCATGTCGGCGTTGAACGACATGGGCATCAACATCGTCGAGAACGAGGAGCAGGGCGAGGACGGGGAAGCTGCGTCCGCGGATGATGATGATGGCGATGATGCGATCAGCGGGGATGAAGGCGATCCGCTGACGCCGGCGCCGACGGTCGCCGCGCCCAAGGAGAAGCTCGACCGCACCGACGATCCGGTGCGCATGTACCTGCGCGAGATGGGCGCGGTGGAGCTGCTCAGCCGCGAAGGCGAGATCGCGATCGCCAAGCGCATCGAGGCCGGCCGCAACACCATGATCGCGGGCCTCTGCGAGAGCCCGCTGACCTTCAACGCCATCATCGACTGGTCGACGGCCTTGAACGAGGGCCGGATGCAGCTGCGCGAGATTCTCGATCTCGATGCGATGCTGTCGAAGGACCCGACCGAGGAAGAGGCCGAGGGCGAAGGCTCCGACCTACCCACCGTCGCCTACAAGGAGGACGAGGAGGCCGAGGAAGAGGCCCCCGCCGGGAACGACGACGAGGACGAGCTGACCGAGCGCCGCGCGCCGAAGCAGAGCTTCGACGACGACGACGAGGATAACACGCTGTCGCTCGCCGCGATGGAGGAGCTCTTAAAGCCTGCCGCGCTCGAGAAGTTCGCGGAGATCACCGGCGTCTACAAGAAGTTCGCCAAGCTGCAGGACGCGCGCCTCACCGCGCTCCACGCCGGCGAGGACTTCGGCCCGGCCGACGAGCGCAAGTACCAGAAGCTCCGCGAGGAGCTGACCGTGCTGGTCGCCAGCGTGGCGTTCAATAACAACAAGATCGAATATCTCGTCGACCAGCTCTACGGCTACAACCGCCGGCTGATGAGCCTGGGCGGGCAGATCCTGCGCACGGCCGAGCGCCACCGCATCCAGCGCAAGAGCTTCCTCGACGAATATCTCGGCAACGAGCTCGACGAGCACTGGCTCGACCGCGTCGCCGGCATCGACAAGAAGTGGGCCGCGTTCGCCGCCGCCGACCGCGCCACGGTCGAGAAGGTGCGCCGCGAGGTCGCCGAGATCGCCACCGACACGGGCGTGGAGCTCAACGAGTTCCGCCGCATCGTCAACATGGTGCAGAAGGCCGAGCGCGAGGCGCGCATCGCGAAGAAGGAGATGGTCGAGGCCAACCTCCGCCTCGTGATCTCGATCGCGAAGAAGTACACGAACCGCGGCCTGCAGTTCCTGGACCTGATCCAGGAGGGCAACATCGGCCTGATGAAGGCGGTCGACAAGTTCGAGTACCGCCGCGGCTACAAGTTCAGCACCTACGCGACATGGTGGATCCGGCAGGCGATCACCCGCTCGATCGCCGACCAGGCGCGCACCATCCGTATCCCGGTGCACATGATCGAGACGATCAACAAGCTGGTGCGGACCTCCCGCCAGTTCCTGCACGAGACGGGCCGCGAGGCGACGCCGGAGGAGCTGGCCGAGCGTCTCTCCATGCCGCTCGAGAAGGTGCGCAAGGTTTTGAAGATCGCCAAGGAGCCGATCTCGCTCGAAACGCCGATCGGCGACGAGGAGGACAGCCACCTCGGCGACTTCATCGAGGACAAGAACGCCGTCATCCCGGTCGATGCCGCGATCCACTCGAACCTCAAGGAGACGGTGACCCGCGTGCTCGCGTCGCTCACCCCCCGCGAGGAACGCGTCCTGCGCATGCGCTTCGGCATCGGCATGAACACCGACCACACGCTCGAGGAAGTCGGCCAGCAGTTCTCGGTCACCCGCGAACGCATCCGCCAGATCGAAGCGAAGGCGCTCAGGAAGCTCAAGCACCCGAGCCGGTCACGGAAGATGCGGAGTTTCCTCGATACGTAAGGCGGCCGTGGCTAGCGCGAGGATTGCAAAGCGATCGTTGCGCTAGCAGCGGACTCGCCGCACGTGCGGCCGGCATGCGGGCCGCATCAGCGGACCGACATGACCGACGGCGCGGGATTCACTCCCGCGCCTTTTCTTTGCCTTCGCCCGAAGGGCGCCCCCTCCCCCTATCTGGTCCGGGCGCGAACCAGCGGCAGCATGCGGGCGAGCACATTGTCCTTGTCGATGAAGTGATGCTTCAGCGCGCCGGCGACATGGAGCGGGACCAGGGCGACCGTGGTGAGCGCGAGGATGACGTGCGCGTCATGCGCGGTCTCGCCGGTGGCCCTGTCGACCGGGAGCTTCGGCCAGCCGAACAGCCCGAACCATTGGAGCGGGCCCGGGTCGGCCGAGACCATCATCCACCCGGCGAGCGGCACCGCGATCATCATCACGTAGAAGGCGACATGATTGGCGCGGGCGAGGAAAGCATCCCACGCCGGCGTCGAGGCCGGGAACGGCGGAAAGCCGTGCGTCAGCCGCCAGCCCAGGCGCCCGAGCGACAGCACGAGGATCGTCAGCCCGTTCGACTTGTGCAGCGCCATGATCGTAGCCGCGGTTGCCTTGTCGATGCTCTCGGCCACGAGCGCGCCGATCACATTGGCGACGATCAGAAGCGCAATCGTCCAGTGCAGCGCGATGGCAACCGAGGAATAGCGGCTGCGGCTCTCACGGGCGGCTGTCGACATGACCGGGCTCCTGCTGCGTCCCGAAACATCAAACTCGCAACGGCTGCGTTTCGTCGCATCGGCCGGCGTGCGGGTCGCCGTGCGACCCGACACGACCGACGGCGCGGGATTCACGCTCGCGCCTTTTCTTTGCCTTCGCCCAAGGAATGTGGGGATGCCGAACGGCTACCCGCGCTAGCGACCCATTCGCCGCGTTTCAGCTCCTACGATCCGGACCGACCATGCGCTCCCAGCGGCAGATAAGCTGGTTGCCGTCCCACGCCTCGGCCGCGTCATGCCCTTTCAGCTGGTCGTGGCAGGTCAGGAGCGCGTCCGCGTCGTTCCGGCAGAGGAGGTCGAGCACCTCGGTCTCGCCACCCGAGACCAGCACCATCTGGTAGAGTTTCATAGGGCTCAGGCCGCCTGCGCCGGTTCTTCATCGGGCTCGGGGTAGAGGCGCGCCAGATAAGCGGACGCCATGACGTAGTGCGCCCTGACCGCCGCCGGGCAGGTTGCCTGCTGTGCCAGTTTGATGGCCGCTGCCGCACGGCGCTCAAGGTAATCGGCTTCCTTACGCAACATCTTCGATCCCGCTCGAGGAAGTGGGCCGCCGCCTGCCGGAGCGGCCCACCGCTTCCGATTTGCCCGCCACCCGAAGCCTTCGGGTGCATTCGCCCGGCCGTCGCTCCCTCAACCGGCGGCCGGGCGATGGGGCTCAACTACGGGACACGAGAGGCCGGAACCATTCATCGGACGGCCAGATCTCAGCTATCGTTCGTTATACTGCACCTGCCACCTTCCGCGGCGAATGCGGGCATGGGATGAAGCGGCCGGCGTGCGGGTCGCCGTGCGACCCGACACGGCCGACGGCGCAGGATTCACTCCCGCGCTTTTCTTTGCCTTCGCCCGAAGGGCGCATACTTGCCAAGGCATGGAGCGCTAATCGTTCCAGTTGAAGTGCTGAGGCGATCCATCCCAAGGTGTAAACAAACGTCTACCATCCCAATATCGGACTCGGCCATCTTCGACGGTCCGCCGTGCTCTCCATACAGAATCCGCCTTAAGCATCTTAAGTGCGTGACCGTCTAATCTTGGAACTTCGGTCCCAATCTGGCCGAAACCATCGCCAGAGACCTCCAAACGGGGAAGATGCATGAGAAGCGCCGCGTGCTTTGTCTCCTTCAAAATCAAGGCAAAATCATTCAGGATTATGTTAATGCCACCGCTCGCATGAAGGACACGCGGATGGCGTTGGCCACCAATCTCAGAAAGCACCCGCTCAACATGTTCTACTGATACAAGCTTTGACTTGTCAGCAATTATACCTTTCTTAGCATGACGGCACCATTCAACTACGTCATTTGAGGTTTTCAGCTCCATCGGTATGGAGGTGCGGCCCGAAAATGCTTTAGCCGCAGGTTGATAAGATGAGGTGGTGACAAAAAGACTCCGCTGAGCCTTCTCCACATCTGCGACGCCGTGCAGTGCTGCGACTGCCTCTAATCCAATCTTACGACTTGGCGCATATTTTTTAGCCTGCACCAAAGTGAGAATATCGCCAATTGGATCGCGTTGCAGCAGGCGCACATCAATCCCGCCGTCCCCTGAACCCGGACCAAGCTCCGCTTCGAAACCCTGACTTTGAAAGACCCGCGCCAGAAGCATTTCAAATTCACGCCAGCTTAGCCGGTGAAGGTCGTCTGGCCGGCTTGCAAAGTAGTCGTAAATTTCCTCGTAAATGTCGGCAAAATCTGGCTCGAGTAAGCTACATATCCACTTCCAGTGGAAGTAGTCATCAAAGGCGACAGCTAAGGGGCTATCCTCGGCGTATATGTAGAGAGAAACACTGTCCCAGCGCTCATGCCAGAAGCCGAGCCCATGTAGGAGGTGTTCAAACTGAGTATAAATATCGGGATCGTCGTCGATCAAACGTAGGAGGTCACCGTCGGACCACAGCACTGTGACAACCGAAGGGCTACTAGGCTCCGCCCCGACTCTATAGGCGTAGCTTTGAAAGCCACAGTCATACCAAAGGTCGAGAGATCTGGCCCATTTTTCGACGGCTGACTGTAAGCCTGCAAGAGCTCCCTCCAGATATTGGTCATTATAGAGTTGGAGGCTCATTCAGGTTCTCGTGTGATCGAGATCAGCAGATCAAATCGATTATCGCAGGGATCGCCGCGTCGGCGACCTGTAGGTGAGCCCTCGTGGCCGTTGCACCAGTAACTGTGCTCGCCCGCAGGTAAGAAGAGCGCGATGCGCTGCAAGTCCAAACCACCTTGCTGACAACGCGGATTGGCACATGCAAGCTGTGGCGGAATATTTGACTTGGTAAACCGCCACACGCGCTGACTCGTATGGCTAGTATACTGACCGAAGCTGTCTTGAGTGATCGTCAGCTCGAGCGATGCGATGCCAGCCAAGGCTTTATCGCGATCATTAGTTTCACCTAAGAACGCTTTGGACCGAGTCATGAATCCCCCGAACCTTGCCCTCAGATCGCCATGGTAGATTTCCGATTACGTCAATCAAGTCAGTTGGAAGCTTAACCTGCCTTGTAGGCCGAAGATGGACTTGGCCGTGACAGTTCCTGCCGCCCTTCTGGGTCCCGGCCTGCGCCGGGATGACGGTGGAGAGGTGATGCGTCCTTCGACTTCGCTCGGGATGGGCGGGGTTGGGCGGCTGGCGGCGCGGTGGTGCCCTGGTCGCTTCGCCGGGCTCGGGAGAGGCCGCGCCAGCCGGGATTTGCTTCCTCGATCAGGCGGAGCTTCCAGGCGCGCTGCCATTCCTTGAGACGCTTCTCGCGGGTGATCGCCTCGTCGATGCTGGCGTGATGCTCGTACCAGACGAGCGCCTTGACGCCATACGTTGCCGTAAAGCCGGGAACGAGGCCTTCACGGTGCTGCCAGACGCGGTGGGCAAGGTCGCTGGTCACGCCGGTGTAGAGCGTGCCGTTGCGCCGGCTCGCGAGAATGTAGACCCAGCCGCCCTTGGTCATGGCAGGAGCCTAGCCGCCAACCCAACCTGCGTCATCCCGGCGAAGGCCCGGACCCAGCACCCACCGCCATTCTGGGTCCCGGCCTTCGCCGGGATGACGAGTGGGAGCGGGTTTCCCTCCGGCATATGGGGAGACGGCACGGATCGAAGGCAAAGGAAAAGCGCGGGGGGAATCCCGCGCCGTCGGTCGTGTCGCGCGGTCGTCCGCGCGCACGTGCTCTCCTGAGCGAAGTCGAAGGGCGGCCGGGCCTTCGCCGTCTCGGCGGCGACTAACGGGCGCTCGCGTCCGCTTTGCCGTCGCCGCGCAGCCCCTGCCGCAAGCCGCTCAATACAACGCACGATAACGCGATAAGTTGCATCTTTAGGCGGACCGGCCGTGCAACAGTGCGTTGGCACTCGCACAGATTGCCTTTAAATCCTTTGTTAACGGGTGCAGTCAATACTTCGTTCAAGACAAGAATAAGAATCATTGATCGCCGATGGCTTACGCGGCGTGCGTAATTGCCGGCGCCGCGATCGGGTGGGTGTTGCTATGAGTCATGCAGTTTCGGGGTTGGGTGTTCGGGCCCAGCATCAACATAGATTTGATGCCGGCTTCCTGGGTCTTGAAAATACAGGCAGAATCTTGGGCCGCATATTGGCGGACCCTTCAGGTTCGCCCAATGTTACGAAGTTCGAACGTCCGCCCGCGCCGGCCCCGGCCAAAAAATCCGACAACCGCTCTTCCCGCAAATCAAATTATCTGCTCCGCCCGATGAAGGTCGCCGACCTCGCGCGGGCGATGAAGATCGCCGCGGACAACTTCCGGGGCGAGGTCGCGCTGGTGGCGCGCAGCTATCTCTGGCACTTCGGCCGCCGGATCGGCCTCGGCCGCTTCGGCGCCATGTGGAACCGGCGGGCCGTCGAGATCGCGGCCGCCGGCGCGGCGCCGGTGTCGTTCGATCTGCTTTCCTCGTTCGTGCACGATCGCGACGTGGCCTGGATCGATCTCGGCGGGCGCCCCGTGCACGAGCTTGACCTCGCGCTCGATGCCGCCCGGCAGTGGCCGTGCCGCCACCGGCTGCTCATGGTCCGGGTCGACCGTGTTCAGGCGATGCGCTTCGTGATGGCGGGCTTCACCATCGCCGGCAACGTCCCCGACGGCGACCGCGACCATATCTATCTGCACGCGCAGCGCGAGAAGATCGCCGATCCCCGCGCGCCGAAGCTGAAGCTGCGGTTCGGCCGCCGCCGTCGCCTAACGGCCGATTGCGAGTTCAGCGTCGTCGAGCGCGAAGGCTCAATCCTCGGGCTGACCGGGATCTACGAGACCGGATTCTGGCGCGACGTCACTTGGGGCGCCTGGGGCGCCGTGGACCGCGCCTCGGCCCGGCGCGACGCGGTGTTCGAGATCCTCCGCCTCACCGAGGAGCGCGCGCGCGCCAACGACGCCCGTTGGTTCTGCCTCGAAACCGCGGACGGCGAGAAGTACCGCCACGCGCGGCGGCTCTACGAGCTCTACGGACTCCAGCTGCTGATGACCGTCCCCGACTTCTACAGGTCGGACGACGGCGGCTCCGAAGCGCTCATGATCTATGGAAAGCCGCTGGTGGACAGGGCCACGCCCTGGTCGGCGCTCCGGTCGGTGCCCAAGGCGGCGCCGGACACCCGACTCGCGGCCTAGCGCCGGCTACGGTATCAGCGCTGTCCGAGGGGGTGACCGAACGGGAGCGCGAGACGATGAACTATCTCTACCTTGCCGGCGCCATCGTAGCCGAGACCATCGGCACCACCGCGCTGAGCCAAGTCGCGGGCTTCACCCGGCTGACGCCGTCGCTGATCGTGGCGGTGAGCTTCGCGACCTCCTTCTACCTGATGTCGCTCGCGCTTCAGACGATCCCGGTCGGCATCGCCTACGCCATCTGGGCCGGCGCCGGCATCATCCTCATCAGCTTCATCGGCTGGCTGTTCCTGAAGCAGACGCTCGACGCCCCCGCGTTCATCGGGATCGCGTTCATCCTCTGTGGGCTCGTCATCCTGCGGCTGTTCTCGCGGGCGACGGTGCACTGAGCCGGGCTTCGGCCGATCGAAACAGTCGGGAATCTTTACAGAATATTAATATCTCTTAACGACGCTTGGCTGGCGTTTGAATTTACTCCTTTGTGTACAGCCACTTGCTGCCGGGCAACCGAATTGGCCCGTAATTTGCCTTGCTGCCCGTATCTGCCAACGAACAGGAGGCAATCAATGGGTGCAAGGCTTCTCAACAAGGCGCTTCCGGCCCTCGCGGTCCTCGCAGCGGTTGCCGGATCAGCGCCGGCGCACGCTGCATTCGTGAATACCTGGGCCTATACCGTCACGTCGAGCTTCTCGAATTCGCAGAGCAGCGGCGGTTCGGGCGTGTTCACCCCGGGACCGACCGAAATCAGCTGGGGCCCCGCCAACGGCCAGCGCAGCTCGATCGGCGTGGTCGATACGCCAACCTCGGGCTTCGTCCAGACGAACGGTGCGCCGGAGGCCGCCGACGACTACTTCCACAACAACTTCGTCCTGCCGCTCGGCACCGACTCGCTGACGCGGACGACGCTCACCATCACCATCGCGCTGACGCCATCCGATCCGGCCGGTTCGCCGGCAACGCCGCTCGAGCGGTCGTTCGAGATCGACTTCTACGAGACGCCGAACAACCCCGCGGGCGGCACCTGCGCCGACGGCGGAACGGTGGGCTCGGGCATCAACTCGGCGGGCTGCGCCGACATCTTCACGCTGGCGTTCGATTTCGGCCAGTTCAACTTCACCTATGACGGCAACGACTATGCCGCCTTCCTGTTCGAGGATCCGAACTCGGAGGGCTTCCCGCAGCTCGGCTTCCTGTCCGACGCGGCCTGCTCGTCCGTCGGCCTCGCCTCGGGCTGCTTCGGCTTCCTGACGGCCGAGGACGCGCGCACGGTCGCCGAGTTCGTCCTGTCGGTCGAAGGGCAGCAGGTGCCGGAGCCGGCCGCGCTCGGCCTGCTCGGCCTCGGGCTCGTCGGCCTTGGCGTCGCACGCCGCCGCAAGGCCTGATTTCGGACTCCGACCTCATGCCGGCCGTGCCCTCGCGGGCGCGGCCGGTTCCTCGTGAGCGGCGTCAGGCGATGGCCGGCGGGTCGCTCGCCGGGAACGACTCGTCCGACGCCTGATCCACCTTGGTCCATTCGCGCCGGACCTTGGTGCGCATGCCGGCCGGCCCGGCCGATCGCACGGGCCCTTCGCCCTCGCGCATGGCGGCCATCCCGGCATATTCGGTCGCGGCGGGCGGCTTCCGACGGCGACGGCGCGTCAGATAGGCCGCCCCCGCCATGGCGCCGGCGGCCGCGAGAATGCCGACGATCATCGCCGTGGGCTGAGCTTGTCTTTTCGCCATCTTCGCCTCTCCGCTAAGTTCCGTTATCGATAGGGCAAACGCTGGCGTCGGCGATGGGCTCCTCACCCGTCCGCCGCGCGGCACCGGCGACAGGCTTGAGGCAGGATCGAAGGTCTTCCCCGATGCGCACGCGGCTTAGCATCTGCGCCCGGAAGCGGCGCTTCCCCGCCGAAGCGGACGCGCGCCGTGCCGCCGAGCATGCCGGCCTGCCGCTCAGGCCCTATCGCTGCGACCGCTGCGGGCATTTCCACCTGACCAGCCGCACCAAGGGAAAGTGGATGCCGCGGCCGGCCGGTTGAGCCACGCCTGCCAAGCTTCAGGGGCGACGCGCCGCGATCATGGCGAATGGCCCGATCGTCCATCGATGACGATGTTCTGCGGCGTGCCCGCTGCGAACGCCCGGATGTTCGCGAGCGTGGTGTCGATAATCCGCCGCAGCGCCTCGTCAGTGTTGTAGGCGACGTGCGGGGTCACCAGCACGTTGGGGAAGCGCAGCAGGACGTGGTTGGCGACCAGCGCCTTCAGGTCGTAGGGCTTGTCGGCCGCACCGGCGCGGAAGATGGCGGCTTCCTCGCGAATCAGTGGCTCTTCGGGCAGGACGTCGAGGGCGGCGCCGGCCAGCCGGCCATCGGCGAGCGCGCGGACCAGCGCGGCCGTATCGACGACGCTCCCCCGGGCGGTGTTCACCAGGATGGCGCTCGGCTTCATGCGGGCGAAGGCCGCATCCGACAGCATATGCCGGGTCTCCGGCGTCGCCGGCACATGGAGGCTCACGGCGTCGGCAGCGGCAAACAGCTCGTCCAGCCCGACATAGCGAAAGCCGATGCGATCGGCTGCCGCGGGGTCCGGACGTACGTCGTAGGCGATCGCCTGCATGCCGAAACCGCGCGCGATGCCGAGCGTGCAGCGGCCGATCCGACCGGTGCCGATCACGCCGAACGTCCTGCCGCGCAGCTCGATGCCCCGCAGGCCGTCCGTCGAGAAATCGCCGTGGCGGGTTCGCTCGACCGCCTCCCCGATGTGCCGCGCCAGCGCGAGCAGCAGGGCGAAGGCATGCTCGGCCACCGTGGCATCGCCATAGTCGGGCACGTTGCATACGGTAATGTCGTGTGCCACACAGTAGGCGGCATCGATGTGATCATAGCCCGTCGAGCGGGTCGCGATCAGGCGAAGCGCAGGAAAGCGGCCGAGGACGTCGGCATCCAGACGCGAGTTGACGAAGGTGCTGATGATCTCGGCGTCGTCGGCATAATCGAACGCCGTTTCCTCGTTGAGCGGCTCGCGCCGGCAGGCGACATCATGGTCCGGCCGAAGCGTCAGGCACGCCCGATGCTCCCACTCCTCGGTCTCGAACGCCAGGACCTTCATTCGTCTGCACGCTTCAAGCCGCCGATGATCGAGAAAAGACGCGTAACAAGCTTTTTGGTTCTGTTTTGCTGGCGCTGGGTCGGCATCAGCCGACCCAGACCTTCAGTGCTGCCCTCTCCTTCCCCAGCATCAGCTCGGTCAGCGCCCAGACCATCGCGTCGGCGCGATCGGGGCTGGTGCCGGGGCCTTCGTAGCCGCCGCCGGCGATCAGGCCGCAGAGCTGGGCTTCGAGCTCGGGGAAGCGGCCGTGAAGGCGCACGGAGCCTTTCTCGAACAGCGTGGCGATCGGATCGGCCCGCGCGCTCTTGCCCTCCGTGGCACGGACGAGCCGGACGCGCGCCTTGACGCCGGCGGCGCGGAGCACGGATTCGACCATCTTCCCGCCCTGGTTCGCTTCGGCCACGACGAGGGTCGCGCCATGGACCTTCGCGGCGGCCGCGACGGCGGACGCCCAGCCGTCGGGCGAGCGGCCGGTGACCGAATGGTCGGCGAGGACGTGCGCGATGCCGGCCTCGTCCACCGCGCAGGCGACGATGCCGCAGGTGCCGTCGCCGGCCGGCGGATCGACGCCGATGACGGTGCGGCGGAAGGTGGGCGGGGGCAAGATCCCTTCCCTTTCACCGTCATCCCGGCGAAGGCCAGGATCCAGAACAACATCAGGTACTGGGTCCCGGCCTTCGCCGGGATGACGATCAGGGGGTGGTGCATCAGCCATGAGGGGCCGCGACGGGTCCCGGCCTTCGCTTGGATGGTGGTTGTGGGTGGTAGCGCCCGGCCGGCACCGTTCGATCAGCTCCACCGTCCACAGCGCGCCCGCCGCATCCGGCAGCAGCTCGCCCTCGAGTTCCTGGCGGCCGAGGCGGGTGCCGGCGTACATGGCGGTGACGGCGTCGAGGAAGGCCTTGGGCAGGTGCGGGTTCGCCGCCGTGCCGCCGCCGGTGACGATGCTGCCGGGCGCTACCATGATCCGGCGCAGCGCCTCGCCGGGACGCGGGGTGGTGGTGACGAGCACGCGCGGGTGCGCGCCCAGCCGCAGGCCGAGGCGGAGCATGTCCCACGTTGCCTGCGGATGTTGCCACTTCGCCAGCTCGTCGCACCAGGCGAGGTGATGCTCGGGGCCGCGAAGCCCCTCCGGCTGCGCGC
>JAEZQR010000228.1 GCA_023413015.1 Pseudomonadota bacterium | reverse complement strand
TGTCGGCGATCTTGTAGCTTTCGACCGCATGGTGGAAGGTCGTGACCTTGTAGCCGAACTCCTTCGACATATCGATCACGTTGACCATCTCGTCGGCGCGGTAGCAGTGGTTCTGCACCAGGATCTTACCGTCGAGAACGCCGGCCAGCGTCTCCATCTGGAGATCGCGCGCCGGCGCGTCGGTCGGCTTCGCCTTACCTTCGTTGGCGCGCTCGGTGTAGTCGGCCCACTTGCGGCGATACTCCTGCGCCTTGGCCCAGGTCTGGCGGTCGACCGCGATGTTGCCCATGCGGCTGCCCGGCGGCTGGTTACGGCCGCCGTACACGCGCTTCGGATTCTCACCGCACGCCATCTTGAGGCTGTAGGGCGCGCCCGGGAACTTCATGCCCTGCATGGTTCGCGCCGGCACGTTCTTGAGCGTCGTGCCGCGGCCGCCGAACAGGTTGGCCGAGCCGGGCAGAATGTGCATCGCGGTCACGCCGCCGTTTGCCAGCGCGCGCGTGAAGCCGGGGTCCTGCGGCCAGATCGAATGCTCGGCCTGCACCTCGGAGCGCACGGGCCCCGTGACCTCGTTCCCGTCCGAATGCGCCTGCACTCCCGGGCTCGGATAGTCGCCGAGGTGGCTGTGGATGTCGATGATGCCGGGCGTCACCCACTTGCCCTGCCCGTCGATCACCGTCGCGCCGGCCGGCACCGCGACCGTCTGCCCGACGCCGACGATCTTGCCGTCCGCGAGCGCGACCATGCCGCCCAGGATTTTGCCGCCGCGGCCGTCGTAGATGTTGACGTTCTGGATAACGGTCGGGACCGAGCCATAGGGCTTGTAGGTCGACGGATAGGGATCCTCGGGAATGCGGACGACCTCGGACGACTTGCCCGACGAGGAAGCCGTTTTCGGCTCGCCCGCCTGGCTCGACGCACAGGCCGCCGTCAGCAGCAAGGCTGCCAGACTGAGCGTGTTGCGCATGTTCTTCCTTCAAGAAAAAGCCCGGACGGAGAACCCGTCCGGGCGAAAGGCAGCTACTAGTTTACGCCGTGCATCCAGCGCTTCAGCACTGGCGAGATCAGCAGCAGGAACAAGCCGATGCCGACCGACCAGAGGCCGATGGTCTGGAACACGCCGACATAGGTGTCGAGCGCGAGCTTCGGGTTGGTCACCGCGCCGCCGACCGTCTCGACCGAGGCGAACTGTGCGACGATGCCGCCGACATACTGCGCCATCGCCGACGACAGGAACCACACGCCCATCATCAGGCCGACCACGCGGGCGATCGACAGCTTGGTGATCATCGACAGGCCGACCGGCGACAGGCAGAGCTCGCCGAGCGTGTGCAGCAGATAGGTGAGCGCGAGCCAGAACAGCGGCACGCGGAAGTCCGCACCCGCGAACTGCGTACCGAACACCAGCGCGAGGAAGCCGGCGCCGACGAGCGCGAGGCCGATCGCGAACTTGACCGGCGTCGACGGCTCCCAGCCCTTCTTCGCGAGCGCCAGCCACATCGCGCTGAAGATCGGCGCGAAGATCACGACGAACAGCGGGTTGAAGATCTGCGCCTGTCCTGCCGGCATCGTATAGAAGCCGAAGATGTCGCGGTCGGTGTTGCGTTCCGCGAACAGCGTCAGGCTCGACCCCGCCTGCTCGAACAGCGTCCAGAACACCGTCGAGAAGAAGGTGAGGATGACCGCGGTCAGCATCATCTGGAACTCGACGCGGGTGCCCGTCCGGTAGGCCCAGACCGGCACGCCGATCAGCGCCACCAGGAACACGGTGAACATCACCTTGCCGAGCAGCGGCAGCGAGGCGAGATAGCCGACGATGCCGGCGCCGCTGCTGTGCGCAGCCGCAGCCGCTGCCGCGTTCGCCATGGTGTTGTCGAGCAGGAACCAGGCGACCGGGATCGTCAGAAGCGCGCCGATCATGATGATCAGCGACGTCTGTTTCGAGGCGCCCTCCGGCGGCTCGCCGTAGCCTGCGAGGCGGCCGCCGTCGAACTGGAATAGCGCCCAAGCGACCAGCATGCCGAACGCGGCAAGCCCGAAGCCGGCCCACCAGCCGAACCACACCGCGAGCAGCGGGCAGAAGAACTGGCTGATCACCGAGCCGAGGTTGATGCCCATGTAGAAGATGGTGAAGCCGCCGTCGCGACGCGGGTCGTTCGGTGGATAGAGCGTGCCGACGATGGTCGAGATGTTCGGCTTGAAGAAGCCGTTGCCGACCACGACCGCCGACAGCGCGAACAGCGTCAGCATCATGAAGAACGGATTGCGCTCGCCACCCGACTTGAACTCGCCCTTGGCGATCGTCGCCGGAAGCGTCGAGCCGTCCGAGCCGAGGAGGTTGATCGATCCGTCCTCGTTGCCCTTGATCTGCAGGCGCTGGCCGCCGGCCAGCACATATTGCGTCGAGGTCTCGCCGCTCTTCTCGATGGCGACGTCGTAGCGCTGCCCGCCATATTCGAAGAAGGGCTTCGCGACCGGCCCGTTGAAGCAGAGCCCGAGATACCCCAGCGCCATCAGGATGGCGCCGAACTTCACCGAGCGCTTGGCGCCGAGATAACGGTCGGCCAGCAGGCCGCCGAACAGCGGCGTCAGGTACACCAGCGACGTGAAAGCGCCGTACAGACCGCCGGCTTCGGTATCGCTGAGCAGGAAGTGGTCGGTCAGGAACAGCACGAGCAGGGCGCGCATGCCGTAGTAGCCGAAGCGTTCCCACATCTCGGTGGTGAACAGGCGGGCGAGCTGGCGCGGATGCCCGAACCAGGTCTCGCCGGTCACGCGCGTCGTGTCGACGGCGTCGATCGTCGGGTCAGCAGTGGGCTGAACCATAAATTTTCTCCCCTAAAGCTCCCCCCGGACAGTTCGCGCCGTCCTGTGGTTGGCCCGCACACTAGCTCCGCCCAGCCTCGGCTGTACAGTCCCGTTGGGACGACCGACCTCCCAAGATGGGCAGTAGCGCCTTGCCCGCGGCTGAACCGCTCGGAGGCGTGACGTGCGCGGCCCGATCGATTACCTGCCGGTCCATGACCGAATTCAACGACCGTTCGACCCCACTCGACCTCCTGCTCACCCGCCGCTCGGGCAAGGCGCGCGACATGACGACGCCGGGACCCGACGCCGACCAGCTTGCCGCCATCCTCCGCGCCGCCACGCGCGTGCCCGATCATGGCAAGCTCGCCCCCTGGCGCTTCGTCGTGGTGCCGGACGAGGGCCGCGGCAAGCTCGCCGATATGCTCGAGACCGCCTACCGCAGCGAGAAGTCCGATGCCGGCCGGCTCGAGCTCCAGGCGATGCGCGACTTCGCGCGGAACGCCCCCTGCCTCGTCGTGGTGATGAGCCACCCGAACCCGGCCAGCCATATCCCGCTCTGGGAGCAGCAGCTGAGCGTCGGCGCAGTCTGCATGAACCTGCTCAACGCCGCGCACGCGCAGGGCTTCGTCGCCAACTGGCTGACCGGATGGCCCGCCTATTCGCCTGCCGTCCGCGACGCGCTCGGCGAGCCCGGCGAGCTGGTCGCCGGCTTCATGTTCATCGGCACGCCGACCAAGCCGCTCGAGGAACGCCCCCGCCCGGCGCTCCAGGACGTCGTCCGCTACTGGCAAGGGTGAACGCCGGTCGGTTTGCCGCAGCGGCAAAACTTGACCGTACCGCCGTACTATGCACATATAACAGCCATGTGGCAGGACGCGCGACCGATCTATCTCCAAATCCGCGATCTCATCGTCGCCGGGATCATCGACGGCACCTATGGCGCCGGCGACCTGCTGCCCTCGGTGCGCGCCCTGGCGGCCGACCGCGAGGTCAATCCGCTCACCGTGTCCAAGGCCTATCAGGAACTGCAGAGCCAGGGCCTGATCTCGGCCCGGCGCGGATTGGGCCTGTTCGTCGAGCCCGGCGCCCGCGAGAAATTGGTTGAGGCTGAGCGCGCCGCCTTCCTCGCTGAGGACTGGCCGCGTATCCGCCGCCACATCGACCGCCTCGGCCTGTCGCCTACCGAGCTGTTTGAGCGCGAGCACGCCTGAGCTATCCTTCCGTGCTCACCCGGAGCACGCAGGAAGTTTTCATGGCACATCCGTTGATCGAGGCGCTGACCCCGGCCGTGCGCGAAGCCGGCGAGTTGATCGAACGCGTCCGTGCCGGCGGCTTCACCGCGCGCGATAAATCCGATGCCTCCCCCGTCACCATCGCCGACGAGCAGGCGGAAGAGCTTCTGACCGCGGCCATCGCCCGGGCTGACCCCGGCGCCCTCATCGTCGGTGAGGAGGCGAGCGAGGCCGGGTACAAGCCCAGCCCCACGGACCGCTACTGGCTCATCGATCCGCTCGACGGCACGAAGGATTTTGTGCAGGGCGGAACCGATTATTCGGTCAACGTCGCGCTCATCGAAGGCGGGGTTCCGGTCCTCGGCCTCGTGCTGGCGCCGCGTGACGGCACGCTCTGGGTCGGCGCCCAGAGGCACGGTGCCGCCCGGGTGCGCAACGGCAGCCGGCAAGCCATCGCCGTCCGCCCGCTCTCCGAGCGACCGGTGGTCGTCACCAGCCGTTCGCATCTCGACGACGCGACCCGTGCCTATGCCGCCTCGATCCCCAATGCCGAGATCAGCCGCAGCGGCTCGTCGCTCAAATTCTGCCTGATCGCCGAAGGCGAGGCCGACGTCTACCCGCGCTTCGGCCCGACCAGCGAATGGGACACGGCCGCCGCCGACGCCGTGCTGCGTGCCGCCGGCGGCATGACCTGCCACCCGGACGGCACCCCGTTTACCTACGGCAAAGCCGACTTCCTGAATGGTGCCTTCCTCGCCATCGGCGATCCCTCGGCCTTCGAGCGGCTGCCACCGCTGACTTAAGCCCGCCGGCTCCGCATGCCCGCGACCTGCTTCAGATCGGGCCGGGTGGCGAACGCCTTGTAGGCGTCGGTCTCGACGCCATAGGCGGCGACCCGCCCCTGCGCATCATGATGCAGCCCCCAGCCGAACTGCTTCACGAGCGGCGAGGCCCGGAGGCAGGCTTGCGGTCTGGCGAAGAACGCCGCTCGTGCCGCTTCGCGATCCCCGGCTTCGATACCGTTGCGGCAGGCGTGCACCTCGAACAGTAGCTCGTCGCTGGTGTAGCCGTAGGGCCGCGCCTGCAGCAGCCCGAGCTGCAGCGCCGCGACCGAGCCCGGCTTCGCCGGCACTTCGCCGCGCGTCGCCGGGCAATCGGGCGAGGCCGTGATGAACGTATCGATATAGTTCGTCGTCACTGCCCGCCGGTGTCGCGGTACGTCACCGTCTGGCCGGGCGTCGGCTGCGGCTTGCCGTCCTTGATGATCGGGATGTAGCGCGAGGCCTTCACGGCCGCGTCGGCGAGCGTAGCATAGGCCGGGACGTCCGACTTCGCCTTGACGTTGACCGGCTTGCCATCGGGACCGATGTCGAACGACACGTCGGCGCTCGGCGTCGCCTTCGGATCGAGGCCCGCCGCCTTGCTCCGATCGGGCGAGAGCAGGATCACCGGCAGCACTTCGCTGTTGTTCGGCGTCCTGGCGATCATGGTCGCGACGATGGCATCGGCTTTCGCCGACTGCCCGAGCGCCTGATGGAGGCGCGCCAGCCGTTCGGACGCCGTCCACCACAAGGCGCGAGATTCCGCCCCGGCCGGATCGAGCCGCGTCATCAGCGCCTCGTAGCGGCGCGACGCCTCGGCGGGGCGGTTGGCTTCCAGATCGTGACCGGCGATGCTCAGATCGACGACGGCGCGGATCAGGTCGTTCTCCGGCAGCTTGGCGGTGATCGCCTCGGCCTGAGCCAGGATCGGCTGTGCGGCGGCGATGCCGTCGATCGCCTGCGCCGCCACCGCCCGCTCGACGAGCGCTACGGCCACCTGGTGATGCTCGGGACCGAAGGTGGCGCGGGTCGTCTCGACGACCTGATCGAGCGCCTGCTTCCAGCCGGCATTGTCGCCGGTCGCCTGCTTCAGCTTGCCGATGGCGCGCAGCAGGGGGATACGATCGCCGTTCCGGCCGGCCTGCGCGAGCTCGGCATCGACCGAAGCCAGGCTCGCGACGGTGCCGCGGATGACGTTGGCATCGCGCGTGGCGGCCGAGGTATCGGCGAGGTTGAGCGCAAGGTTCGCCAGCACGCCCTTGTTGGGGGCGCCGGTCGCGCGATAGCGCGTGAGCGCCGCCGCAGCCCAGCCCGCCGCGCTCTTGGCATCCTTGGCCTCGAGCGCCTGCCCCATCGCCTTGTTGGCTGCCTTCCAGTCGTTTGCCACGGCTGCCTCGGCCGCAGGCTGCTGTGCCGCCGCCACGGCGGGCACGGACAGCGCGATCAACGCGCCGAAGACGATATGCTTTGACATTCCACTCTCCCCCGCAGGCGCTCAGGCCGCGAACTGTTCCTCGCTCAGCGCATAGAGCATGTCGCTTCCCCGCGTAACGGGACCAAGCAGCGCAATCCCCTGCGGCACGACCTGCTCGGCGAAGAAACGCGCGGTGGCGATCTTCGCGCGCAGGAAGGCAGCGTCGCCTTCACCCGACCCCAGCCGCTCGTTCGCCGCCACCGCCTGACGCGCCAGCAGGTAGCCGCCGATCACGATGCCGAACATCCGCAGGTACGGCGTCGCGCCGGCCGCGGCGTCGGCGAAGCCATCGCCCTGGTTGCCGACCAGCCAGACGGTCGCGTTCTCGAGCGCTGCCAGCCCGTCGTCGAGGTAGGGCCGCATCGCGCCGAGGTCGCCGTCGCCCGGCAGCGCCTTGATGAACGTCCGCATCTCGGCAAACAGCGCTTTCCAGTGCCCCTGCGGCAGCTTGCGGTTGACGAGGTCGAGCGCCTGGATGCCGTTCGTTCCCTCGTAGATCGGGGCGATGCGTGCGTCGCGCAGATGCTGCGCCGCGCCGGTCTCCTCGATATAGCCCATGCCGCCGAACACCTGGATCGCCAGGCTCGCCATCTCGACGCCCATGTCGGTGCCGTAGCC
>JAEZQR010000028.1 GCA_023413015.1 Pseudomonadota bacterium | reverse complement strand
CGATCGCGGCGCTTCTCACCACGACCGCCTATGCGCAGGACATCGGCGCGCTCAAGCAACGCGCGATCGCCGGCGTCGAGGCGCGGGCGAAGCTGGGCCAGGAGCTCAACGACCAGATCTTCAGCTTTGGCGAGCTGGCGTTCGAGGAGGTGGAAACCTCCAAGCTCGCGACCGCCACGCTCGAGAAGCACGGCTTCAAGGTGACGCGCGGCGTCTCCGGGCTGCCGACCGGCTGGGTCGCGACCTGGACCAACGGCACCGGCGGGCCGGTGATCGCGCTCGGCTCCGACATCGACGGCATTCCCAAGGCGTCGCAGAAGCCGGGCATCCCCTGGCACGAGCCGCTGGTCGAGGGCGCGCCGGGCCACGGCGAGGGCCACAACTCGGGCATTCCGCTCAACATCATCGCCGCGCTCGCGGTGAAGGACATCATGGTCCGCGACAAGATTCCCGGCACGCTCATGCTGTGGCCGGGCGTCGCCGAGGAGTTGGTGGCCGGCAAGGCCTACATGGTGCGCGACGGCGTGTTCAAGGACGTCGACGCGGTGCTGTTCACCCACGTCAGCAACAATCTCGGAACCGCCTGGGGCATGCCGTCCGGTACCGGGCTGGTGTCGGTCGAATATTCGTTCGACGGCGAATCGGCGCATGCCGCAGGCGCACCCTGGCGCGGGCGCTCGGCGCTCGACGCCGTCACGCTGATGAACCTCGGCTGGGAAATGCGGCGCGAGCATCTGCGCCCCGAGCAGCGCTCGCACTATGTCATCAAGAACGGCGGCGACCAGCCGAACGTCGTGCCGAGCCAGGCGAGCGTCTGGTATTATTTCCGCGAGCAGAGCTTCGACGACATCGCGAAGAACTTCGAGACCGCCAACAAAATCGCCGACGCCGCTGCGATGATGACCGACACCAAGGTCACGCGCCGCATCCTCGGCACCGCGGCGCCGCGCCACTTCAACAAGCCGATCGCCGAAGCCGCCTACGCCAACATCAAGGCGGTGGGGCTGCCGAAGTGGACCGACGACGAGCAGGCGTTCGCCAAGGCGGTGCAGACCAACGTCCATGCCAAGAAGATCGAAGGGCTGGCGACCGAGCTCGACAAGTTCGGCCCGCCGGAGGAGGAGCCAAAGTCGGGCGGATCGGACGACATCGGCGACGTGTCGTGGGTCGTGCCGACGATCACCATCGGCTACCCCTCGAATATCCCCGGCCTGCCCGGTCATAACTGGGCGAACGCCATCTCGATGGCGACGCCGATCGCGCACAAGGGAATCGTCGCGGGCGCCAAGGTGGTGGCGATGACGACGCTCGACCTGCTGCTCGACCCGAAGCTGCGTACGGAGGCGAAAGGCTATTTCACCGACGTCCAGACCAAGGATCAGAAGTACCGGCCGATGATCGGCGCGGCCGACAAGCCGGCCGTCGCCATCAACGCCGACACCATGGGGCGCTATCGGCCGGAGATGCGCAAATTCTATTATGATCCCAAGCGCTTCCCCACCTATCTCGACCAGCTGGGCATCAAGTTCCCGACGCTGACGAAATAACAAAGCCCTCGGCCAAGACTGCTTCGTTCACCTACAGTAAATCTTGTCGTTCATTTTCGGTATAAGTAGATGTTCAGAAGCAGTTCAGGCCGAATCGCTAAATCTCGTCTCCGGAAACCGAAGTAATAGTTTGATCGTTGTTTGGGTCGAACTGCTTCGGCATCGGAATTCAGGAGGCGAACATGATGAAGAAGATCACACTCGCGATCGCGGCGGCTTCGGTTCTGGCGACCCCGGTGCTGGCGCGTCCGCCGGCGCACGCTCCGGCCCACGGCTATCGCGCGAAGCAGGCCTATGCGGCCGGCTATCGCGACGCCTACCAGGCCCCGCGCACCTACTACAGCAACGATCGCTATTACGGCAGCCGTCAGGGCAGCCGGGCCTATTACGGCAGCTCCTGCCGCAAGGACTCGAACACCGAAGGCACGGTGCTCGGCGCGATCGGCGGCGGCGTGCTGGGCCAGGTGCTCGGCAAGCAGGGCGACAAGACGCTGTCGACCGTGGTCGGCGCCGGCCTCGGTGGCCTGATCGGCCGCGAGATCGACAAGAGCGAGGGCCGCTGCCGCTAAGCGGCACGAGTGGCAGGCTCGGGTGCAGGAAGGCCCGCCGGGAGACCGGCGGGCCTTTTCGCGTCAGGCGTGCGCCAGCTGGCTGCGACGGACGCCGTAGAGCAGGTAGATCAGCAGCCCGACGCCCTGTGCGACGAGGAAATATTTCTGCGTCTGCACCGGCAGGCTCAGGAACAGATAGAGGCAGCCGAAGATCGCGAACAGGCCGACCGGCCACGCGAGCGGCGTGCGGAACTTGCGCGGCGCATCGGGCGCGCGGCGGCGCATGACCAGCATGCATAGCGACACCGCGGTGAACGCCGCGAGCGTTCCGGCGTTGGCGAGCGCCGCGATCTCGTCGAGCGGGAACAGCCCGGCGATGACGCCGACGACGACAGCGGTGAACAGCGTGATGCGCACCGGCGAGCCACGGCCCGACACCTTGGCGAGGCTCTGCGGCAGCAGGCCGTCGCGCGCCATGACGAAGAAGATGCGGCTCTGCCCGTAGAAGAAGGCGAGGATCACCGTCGGCAGCGCGATCACCGCCGAGGTGGCGAGATAGGTGGCGGCGCCCGGCTGGTTCAACTCGCGCAGGATGAGCGCGAGCGGCTCGGGGCTGTTAGTGAAGCGGGTGTAGGCGAGCGCGCCGACCGCCGCGAGCGCGACCGCCATGTAGATCACGACGCAGAGGAGCATCGAGCCGACGATGCCGATCGACAGGTCACGTCCCGGGTTCTTGGTCTCCTCGGCAGCGGTGGCGATGGCATCGAAGCCGTAGAAGGCGAAGAAGATGATCGCAGCCGCCGCCATCACGCCGCGCTCGACCATCGTGCCGTCGGCGCCGATCACCGCGTGCTTGGCGAAGCCGAAGGGCATGAAAGGCTCGAGGTTGGCGGCGTTGAAATAGGGCAGCGCCACCGTGACGAACACGACAAGCGCGGCAATCTTCACCAACACGAGAATGGCGTTGATCGTCGCGCTCTCCTTGGTACCGACGATCAGCAGCCCGGCGACAACCGCGATGATGAAGACGGCGGGCATGTTGACGATGCCGCCCAGCTCCGGTCCCTGCATCAGCGTCATCGGCACGCCGGCCCAAGCGTGGAGCAGCGGCGCGGCATAGCCCGACCAGCCGACCGCGACTGCGCTCACCACCAGCGAATATTCGAGGATGAGGCTCCAGCCGATGATCCAGGCCACCAGCTCGCCCAGAACGGCATAGGTATAGGTATAGGCGCTGCCCGACGTCGGGATCATCGTCGCCATCTCGGCATAGGCGAGCGCGGCGCAAGCGCAGATCAGACCGGCGATCACGAACGACAGGATCACCGCCGGTCCCGCGCGGTCGGCGCCGACGCCAATCAGCGTCAGGATGCCAGTGCCTACGATCGCGCCGACACCCAGCGCCAGCAGATGCGGCCAGCTGAGCGTGGGTTTCAATCGATGCGCCT
This sequence comes from Pseudomonadota bacterium, assembly GCA_023413015.1. Lineage (GTDB taxonomy): Bacteria > Pseudomonadota > Alphaproteobacteria > Sphingomonadales > Sphingomonadaceae > Sphingoaurantiacus. The sequence goes on along the minus strand of JAEZQR010000028.1, from coordinate 15,508 downwards.
CGCTGATCTCCGATGGATCGACCGACTTGCGCCTGTTCCAGAATGCCACGACCAGCCCCCCTCAAGTTGTTGTGGTACCGTGATAGCCGAGGACCGGACGGGCCGCCAGCGCGCTGAGTGGTGGGTCCGCCGCGATCACCGGCCGGAACTGCCGAACGCACGACCCGTTGACCCGCAACTTCATCACCAGCCGCGGAGATCAGCTCATGGCCGACCGTCCCCTCGCCATTGTCACCGGTGCATCGTCCGGCATCGGCTATGAACTGGCCTGCATCGCCGCCGAGAACGGCCACGACCTGCTGATCGCCGCCGACCGCGATCTCGATCAGGCGGCTGCGAAGCTGCGCACGCTGGGGGCCTCGGTCGATACGATCGAGGCCGACCTCGCGACGCAGGAGGGCGTCGATCGCCTCTACGCCGCCGCGAAGGGCCGGCCCGTCGAGGCCTTGTTCGCCAATGCCGGACACGGCCTCGGCGGCGCCTTCCTTGATCAGGACTTCGAGCAGATCCGCCACATCATCAACACCAACGTGACGGGCACCCTCTACCTCATCCAGAAGATCGGCCGCGACATGCGCGCGCGGAACGCCGGGCGCATCCTGATCACCGGCTCGATCGCCGGCTACCTGCCGGGCAGCTTCCAGGCGGTCTACAACGGCACCAAGGCCTTCATCGACAGCTTCGCCTGGGCGCTGCGCAACGAGCTGAAGGATAGCGATGTCACCGTCACGCTGCTGATGCCGGGTGCCACGGACACTCAATTCTTCGTGCGCGCGCACATGGAGGACACTAAGGTCGGCACGATGAAGAAAGACGATCCCGCCAAGGTGGCGCAGACCGGCTATGACGCGATGATGCAAGGCAGGACCGATGTCGTCTACGGGCTGAAGAACAAGCTCCAGTCCTCGTTCGCCAGCCTCATGCCGGCCAACATCTCGGCCGAGATGCACCGGAAGCAGGCGGAGCCGGGCTCCGGCCGAACGGCGCCGCCGTCGCCCCGTCGGCAGCAGGCGCTGACGATCGCGGGCGTCGCACTGGCCGCGGCCGGCGCCGCGGCGCTCGCCCGCCGCTCGAACGGGAGCCACCATCGGAGTGGCCGTCGCGCTTATGGCGGACGCTGACATCTCGACCCCGGCGACGTCGGGTTTCGACCTGACGCCGCCGTCCGATGCCCAGCTGCAGGCGCTCACCGCCGACCTGACGGGAGAGGAGCGCCACGTCCTCCTCAGCCACGGCACCGAGGCACCCTTCTGCGGCGTGTTCAACATACATAAGGCAGCCGGCACCTATACATGCCGGCTGTGCGGGCTGCCGCTGTTCCGCTCGGATGCGAAGTTCGAATCAGGCACCGGCTGGCCCAGCTTCTTCGCGCCGGTGAACCCCACGCACGTCGCGGTGCTGCGCGACGAAAGCTATGGCATGGTGCGCGACGAGATCGTGTGCGCCCGCTGCCACGGCCATCTCGGTCATGTGTTCCCCGACGGGCCGCCGCCCACGGGCCTGCGCTTCTGCATGAATTCGGTATCTTTAGCCTTCGTCGCCGACGGCGAGCCGTTGCCCGACAGGCTCGACCGCGGCGCACCCGAAGGTGAGCGTTTCGCCTAAGCGAAGCTCGGTGGACTGAACGTCAGCACGAATTCGTCCCAGCCTTTGGCGTAGAGTTCGGGCGGCAGCTTGAGCGGCGAGCAGTCGATGACCGCCGCCACGGCCGCCTGAGCCATCGCACCGGCATAGGGCTGGTTAGCTGGCGTCACGCTCGACTGGGAAACAACCTCGGGCAAGCCGGACAATGTGCCGTCGGCAGCGTAGCGGACATGCAAACGTGTCGAGATCTGCCTCGCGTCGCGGCCGACGCGGGGCGAGCGGTAGCAGCGCTTCACCTGATCGGCCGCGGTCATGACGACGCGGGCAGCGGCGCGCGGGTCGGGACCTGTCGGCTTGACCGCGGTCACGGTCGAGGTTGCACAGGCGGCGAGCCCGAGCGGCAGCAGGAGAGCAAAGCCGCGAAACATCACGCAGCCTCCAAGATCGCCTCGAGGAAGGCCGTGCCATAGGCTTCGAGCTTGCGGGCACCGACGCCGCTTACCTCGCCGAGCGCAGCGAGGCTCGTCGGCCGAATCTCGGCCATCTCGCGCAACGTCGAGTCGTGGAAGATCACATAGGGCGGCACGCCCTGCTCGGAAGCGAGTCGCCGGCGCACGGCGCGCAGCGCCTCGAACAGCGGGCTATCGGCCGTTCCGCCTGTGGCGGCGCGGCGCGCCCGCTGACGGCGTGGCCGTTCGGGATCGAGGCGTAGCGTCAGCGTCTGCTCGCCCTTGAGGATCGGCCGCGCATTAGGGCCGAGCGCCAGCCCGCCGTGCTCCGGATCGAGGCGCAGCGCGTCGGCAGCGACGAGCTGGCGACCCAAGCTTCGCCACTCCTTGTCGTCGAGATCCCGCCCGATGCCGAACACCGACAGCGTGTCGTGCCCCAAGCGCTCGACGCGCTCGTCGGCCTTGCCGTGCAGCACCGCCACCAGATGCGCGACGCCGAAGCGCTGGCCGGTGCGGTAGACCGCCGACAGCAGCTTCTGCGCCGCCTCGGTCGCGTCGCGCGTCTCGGGCGGGTTGAGGCAGGTGTCGCAGTTGCCGCATGGCTCAGGCGCCGGCTCGCCGAAATAGGTCAGAAGGGGCACGCGCCGGCACTGCGTCGTCTCGCAGAAGCCGACCAGGGCATTGAGCCGCTGATGCTCGGCACGCTTGCGTTGCTCGCTACCGCCCGACGCCTCGATCTGACTGCGCGCGCGGCCGATGTCGGCGGCGCCGTAGAGCATGAACGCGACCGCCGGATCGCCGTCGCGCCCGGCACGGCCGGTCTCCTGATAATAATGCTCGATCGAATCGGGCAGCCCAAGGTGCGCGACGAAGCGCACGTCGGGCTTGTCGATGCCCATGCCGAAGGCGACCGTCGCCACCATCACCATGTCTTCGGCCTTGACGAAGGCTTCCTGGTTGGCGGCCCGCACGCGGCCGTCAAGCCCAGCATGATAGGGCAGCGCGTTGATGCCCAGGCCCTGCAGCCATTGGGCGGTGCGCTCGACCTTGTCGCGAGTGCGGGCGTAGACGATGCCGCACCCCTGCTGCGTTTCGAGGAACGCCTTGAGCTGCCGCTTCTCCTCGGTCTTAGCGTGCACCTCGTAGCGGATGTTCGGCCGGTCGAAGCCAGCGACGACCATGCGGTCGGGCTCGATGCCGAGCTGCGTGAGGATGTCGCGCCGCGTGATCTCGTCGGCAGTGGCGGTCAACGCGATTCGCGGCACGCCGGGGAAGCGGTCGCACAGCGCCTTCAGCTGGCGATAGTCCGGACGGAAGTCGTGGCCCCACTGGCTGACACAGTGCGCCTCGTCGATCGCGATCAGCGACAGCGACGCCGTCTCGAGCTTCGACTGGAACCACGGCATCGTCGCGCGCTCGGGCGCGACGTACAGCAGGTCGAGCTCGCCGTAGACGAGCTTGTCGAGGATCGCCGCCTGCGTGCGCTGATCCTCCTGCGAGGTGAGCGCGGCGGCACGCACGCCGTTGGCGACCAGCGCGCGCACCTGGTCGTGCATCAGCGCGATGAGCGGCGAGATTACAAGGCCGGTGCCCACCCGGGCGAGCGCCGGTATCTGATAGCAGAGCGACTTGCCCGCGCCCGTCGGCATGATCGCGAGCACGTCGCGCCCATCGCAGACGTCGGCGACGATCGCCTCCTGCGGACCGCGGAAGGACGAATAGCCGAAGACGTCGTGAAGTATCTGCAGAGGTGCCCGCACGGGTGAACAGATAGCGACCGCCGACCGCTTCTGCTATGGCGCGGACATGCGTTTCTTCGTCGCTTCGGCGCTTCTTGCGCTCGCTGCCTGCTCGACCGCTTCGGCCGACGCGCCGGGACTCCAGCCAATCGCCATCACCGCCACGCCCGTGCCGCTCGACAATGCCGACCCGGCGCATGATCGGGTCGGGCGACTGCGTTACATGGGGGGTGTCGCGCTCAAGAGCAGCGATCCCCGCTTCGGCGGCATTTCCGGCCTCCGTTACACGGGGCCGGGCCAGCTGCTGGGCATTACCGACGGTGGGCACTGGGTCACGCTCCGGCTACGCGAGGAGGAGGGCCGTCTCGTCGGCATCGACGGCGGCGCCATGGATATCATTCACGGCCCCCAGCGCGAGCCGCTCAAGGGCAAGGCGCATGTCGATGCCGAGGCGCTCGAATATGGCCCCGAAGGCGCCACGGTCGCCTTCGAGCGCGAACACCGCATCTGGCACTACCGGGCACTTGATGCCCAAGCTCGCTCGGAAGCCTTCCCGGACGAGCGCTGGCTCGCCTCGCTACCCCTGAACGAAGGGGTCGAGGCGATGGCGAAGATCGGCAATGCCTGGCTCTACATCGCCGAAGTCCGGCTGCCAGACGACGGTCACGAGGGCGTGCTGCTGGTCCCCGGCGGGATCAACCGGAGCTACGCGCGCGTCAAGGTGGACGTGCCGCCGCCCTACAACCCGACCGACGCGCACGCGCTCGGTCCCGACCAGGTTCTGATTCTCGCCCGCCGCTTCTCGCCGCTGCAGGGCGTCGGTGCCGCGCTGCTTCTCGCCGATGTGGATGCAAAGCACCTGACACTCGGCAAGCCAACGCTTCTCGCCGAACTGGCCCCGCCGCTCAGCATCGACAATATGGAAGGGCTGGCGGTGTCGCACGAAGGCGGCCGTAGCTTCATCTACATGGCGTCGGACGACAATTTCTCGCCGCTCCAGCGCACACTCCTCCTTAAGTTCGAACTGCTACCCTGAGCAGCGGCATCAGCGCTTCTTCGGCATCTTGGCGACGATCTTGATCTCGGTGATGCCGCGGTCGGGGATGAGGCGCGAGACCTCGATTGCGGTCCAGGCGGGGAAAGGCGCCTTCACGTAGCGGTTCTTGACTGCGACGATCGCCGGCATCTGCGTCGTGAGGTCGGTGTGATAGCTGGTGATGTCGACGACATCATCCCAGCTCACGCCAGCCCGCCTCAGCGTATCTCCAATGCGATCGAAGGCGTCGGCGTAGGCAGCTTGCAGATCGGTGTCCCGAGGCCGGAGTGCGACGACCACGCCCGAAAGGTAGACGCTATCGCCCGCCACGATCGCTTCCGAGAAGCCCCACTCCTCGAAGAACTTCTTTGCACCCGGATGCTCGGGCATAACGACCGCTGCCTCCTGACGCACGCCTCCATAGGCTGGCGTGGCGACGGCAGCAGCAAGAGCGGCAAGCAGGATTCGCATGTTTGAGCCCCGAAATCGTTCGGGAGATGCTACGCAGCAACGGCGCAAAGAAAAACCGGCCGGTGGTCTACCGGCCGGTTTATTCGACGAACGTCGTTTGTCGAAGCGGGCTTAGGCGGCTTGCGCCTCGCCCTGTTTCTTGACGATCTCGCGCTTCAGGCGGCGAGCGGCGTCGCTGAGCTTGTCGTCCGAGGTCTTGAGTAGCCAGTTGTCGAGGCCGCCGACGTGCTCGACCGAACGCAGGCCGTTCATCGAGACGCGCAGGCGCACCGAGCGGCCGAGCGTGTCCGAGATGAGCGTCACATTCTGCAGGTTGGGCAGAAAGGTGCGCTTGGTCTTGTTGTTGGCGTGGGAGACATTGTGGCCCACCTGCCGGCCCTTGCCGGTCAGCTCGCAAACGCGCGACATCGCTAAATCCTATTCTTCAGACGGTTTGTCCGGAAAGGCCGCGCACATAGCGAAGCCTAAGCGGCAGGTCAACCCGCAGCCCGTTTCGTTGCGGTGGCGTCGACGAACGGCTGACAGGTTTCGACGACCGTCATAGACCGCTGAGACAGCCACCGCTATCCCGCTCCCGAAACAAGGGAGTGAAGTAATGCGGGGGTTTACGATCGCGCTGCTGATGGCCAGTTGTGCCACGCCGGCGCTGGCGCAGCGTGCCGACGACAATGCGACCACCCAAGCCGACGACGCCTTCGGGACAAGCGTCGGCAATGAGACCCTCGGTGTCTACAATCCCTATAATGTCCGTGGCTTCTCGCCTGTCGATGCCGGCAACGTCCGCATCGAGGGTCTTTACTTCGACCAGCAGGCAGGGCCGACCGGCCGGTTGATCGAGGGCACGACGGTACGAGTCGGCCTGTCGGCGCAGAGCTACCCCTTCCCCGCGCCAACCGGGATTGCCGACCATTCGTTGCGCAAGGCCGGCGACGAGGCGCGCTTCAGCCCGGTCCTCGGCTTGAGCCCTTATGGCGGCTGGTTCGCCGAGTTTGATGCGGTGCTGCCGGTAAGCAACACGTTGAGCCTTGCCGGTGGCGCGGGCCTCACCCGCGATAAGACCAACTTTGGCGGCAGCCCCCACTATTTCTCCGTTTCGATCGCGCCTCGCTGGCAGCCGGCCGAAGGTGTCGAGATCATCCCCTTCTGGAGTCGCACCCGCTACTCTGACGAAGAGGCGCAGATGCTGGTCGCCACGGCCGGCGACTATCTTCCGCCAAAGGTGACGCGCCGTAACTATTATGGACAGGATTGGGCGACCTACCAGGGTACGAACTTCAACTACGGCATTCTCGGCCGAGCCCCCCTGGCCAGCTGGACGCTGAGCGCCGGTCTGTTCCGCTCGGCCAACGAGCGTGACCGCGGCTTCATCAACCTGTTCCTGGGGGTGCAACCCGACGGACAGGGGCGTGAAGTCGTTATCGCGCAGAACAACAACAAATTCGCCTCGACGTCGGGCGAGGTACGGCTGTCGCGCCACTTCGACGAGGGCGACCGGCGTCACACTGTTTACCTAGCCGTACGCGGGCGCGAACAGACGCGCCGCTACGGCGGCGACGATGTGGTCGACCTCGGCCCGATCGTGATCGGTCAGGCAGATCCGACACCGAAGCCGGACTTCGACTTCGGCCTTCAGAGCTTCGATCGTATCGAGCAGAAGACCGCAGGCCTCACCTACGAACTCCAGTGGCGCGATGTCGGCGAATTCAGCGCCGGCATCCAGAAGACCGACTATTCAAAAACGACCGACACGCCGTCGGGGCCCTTGCCGACGTCAGAGGACTCGCCCTGGCTCTACAACGCAACGGCGGCCACCTACCTGACCGGCAATCTCGTCGCCTATGCCGGCTACACGCGCGGTCTCGAGGAAAGCCCTCGCGCTCCCGATAACGCGGTCAACCGCAACGACGCCCCACCCGCGATCCGCACCAAACAGTTCGATGCCGGCATCCGCTGGGCGGTCCGGCCGAACCTCAAGCTGGTCGCCGGCGTGTTCGATGTACGCAAGCCCTTCTACGATCTCGACCCTGCCGACCGGTTCGACCGCCTCGGCACGGTACGCCACCGGGGTGTCGAGCTGTCGATCGCCGGCCAGCTCGCGGAAGGGCTGAACCTCGTTGTCGGCACCAGCCTGCTCGATCCCGAGGTGTCCGGCGAGGCGGTCGAGCTCGGGCTGATCGGCAAGCAGCCGGTCGCCGCCATCAAGCGCTACTCGATCGGGAGCATCGACTACCGCTTCCCGAACTCGCCCTTCTCGGTCGACCTGGCGTTCGAGGAGACCGGCGATCGGATCGCCAACCAGGAGAACACGTTCGTCGTACCGCCGCGCGCCGTGCTCCACCTCGGCGGGCGTTATCGCTTCAAGATCGCCGACAAGTCGGCGACGCTGCGTGCCCGGGTCGGCAACGTCTTCAACAACTATGGCTTCGCCGTCGCGGGCGGCGGACTGTTCGCCTACAACCTGCCGCGCGCCTTCAGCCTCAACCTCGCGGCCGACCTCTAGAAGACTTCAGACGCGCAGGTAGCGGAAGTACCAGACCTCGTGGCCAAGGCGGCGCGCCTTGGCCTCGTAGCGCGTCTCCGGCCAGTCGGCGGGGCGGACCTGCCAGTCGGCGGGCCGGCGCGCGAGCCATTCGAAGTCGCGGCGCCCGTTCATCTGCATCATCGCCCAGCGGCAGTAGATCGGATGGTCGGTGCCGAGCCGGAACTCGCCGCCGGGCTTGAGCTTGGCGGCGATCAGGTCAAGCGGACCCGGGTTCATGAAGCGTCGCTTGGCGTGACGCGCCTTGGGCCACGGGTCGGGATGGAGCAGGAAGACGCGGTCGAGGCCGGCATCGGGCAGGCGCTCGAGCACCTGGATCGCATCGCCCATGTGCAGACGGACGTTCGCCAGCCCCTGCCGCTCGATATGGCCGAGCGCGCCGACGACGCCGTTGAGGAAGGGCTCGCAGCCGATCAGCCCCACCTGCGGGTTGGCTGCGGCCTGCCCGGCCAGATGCTCGCCCGCGCCGAAGCCGATCTCGAGCCAGAGCGGGCGGTCGTCGCCGAACAGTGTGCGGGCATCGAGCGCGCCCTCGGCCGGCACCGACACGCGCGGCAGAAGCTCGTCGACGAGCTGTTGCTGGCCGATGCGTAGCGCGTGGCCTTGGCGGCGGCCGTAGAGGCGGCGGATGGTGGTAGGATCACCGGTCATGCGGGGCTGATAGCGGCCATTTCCCGTTACGTCATCCCGGCGAGAGCGGCGAAGCCCGCAGAGTGGATCAAGCCAGCCATACGACCGCCGCGATGATACCGGCGACCACCGCGAGGAGTACCGTGCCGCTCCACAAGGTACGTTGCGAGACGAGGCTCACATGCGCCGGCTTGATGTTCCGGGCGGTGCGCTGGAAGGTACGAGCCGCCGTACACAGGATGATCACGCCGAGGAGGACCAGCAGAGTCGCGCCACTCCGGACCAGCCAGGCCGGCTGCACGTCACGGAACAGTTTCGCGAAGCCCAGGCCCAGCACCAGCGCCGCCATGACGGTGCGCCACCAGGCCGCCAGTGTCCGCTCGTTGGCAAGCGCGGTGCGGTCGCTCGCCAGTCCGATACGTTCGCTCAGGTCCACGTCGGCCATGCCGTATCAACGGCATGGCCGACGCAAGCGTTGCGTCAGACCGCGGCGCGGAGCTGCTCGACGAGGTCGAGCTTTTCCCAGCTGAAGCCGCCGTCGCTGTCGGGCGTGCGGCCGAAGTGGCCGTAGGCGGCGGTACGCTCGTAGATCGGCTTGTTGAGGCCGAGGTGTGTGCGGATGCCCTTCGGCGTTAGGCGCACGAGCTCGGGCAGCACGCGCTCGAGCACGTCGTCGCCCACCGTGCCGGTACCGTGCGTGTCGACGTAGAAGCTCAGCGGCTCGGCGACGCCGATCGCATAAGAAATCTGGATCGTGCAGCGCTTGGCGAGCTTTGCACCCACCACCTGCTTGGCGAGGTAGCGGCAGACGTAGGCGGCCGAGCGGTCGACCTTGGTCGGGTCCTTACCCGAGAAGGCGCCGCCGCCGTGCGGGGCCGCACCGCCGTAGGTATCGACAATGATCTTGCGCCCGGTGAGGCCCGCGTCGCCGTCCGGACCGCCGATCTCGAACAGGCCGGTCGGGTTGACGAAGATCGCCTCATCGTCGTTCGGCATCCAGCCCTGCGGCAGGACGTCGTTCATCACGCCCTTCACATAGTCGCGGAGCTTCGCCTGATCGACGCCCTTGGCATGCTGTGTCGACACGACGAGCTTGGTAGCACGCACCGGCCGGCCGTTCTCGTAGGCGAGCGTGACCTGGCTCTTGGCGTCCGGCTCGAGGAAGTCGACCGTGCGGGCATGACGGTCCTGCGCCATCTTCTCGAGGATGCGGTGCGAGTAATAGAGCGTCGCCGGCATCAGGTCGGGCGTCTCGTCGGTCGCGTAGCCGAACATGATGCCCTGATCGCCCGCGCCCTCGTCCTTGTTACCGGCCTCGTCGACGCCCATCGCGATATGCGCGGACTGGCCGTGCAGGTGGCAGGCGAAGTCGGCGTACTGCCAGTGAAAGCCGTGCTGCTCGTAACCGATGCGCTTCACCGCAGAGCGCGCGGCCTGCTCGATCTCGGCGACGGTTGGCGTCACGTCGTCGCCGCAGCGGACCTCGCCGGCGAGTATGATGCGGTTGGTGGTGACGAGCGTCTCGCAGGCGACGCGGGCAACCGGATCGCGCGACAGGAACAGGTCGACGACGGCGTCCGAGATCTGGTCGGCGACCTTGTCCGGGTGCCCTTCGGACACCGACTCGGAGGTGAAGAGATACGAGCTGCGCATGGAATCCCCGCGTCACATGACTTGATATGACGACGCCTGTACCGCTCCGCGCGCTCATCGGCAAGGGGCGTATAAAGATATGTTTATATCTTTAGCTGCGGTTTTCCCACCGAACTGAATAGAGGGCCGCCACGAGCAGGAGCAGCGCCAGCGACAGCGGGATCAGCGAGCCGAAGCGCGCAAACGGCGTTGGTGCGAGCGCCGCTGGCAGCCGCGCGTCGATCACCCCGGCACGGTTGCGAGCCAGCGCGGCGAGCACGCGCCCGCGCGGGTCGATGACGGCCGACACGCCGGTGGGTGTGGCGCGCACGATCGGCAGCCCTTCCTCGATAGCGCGCAGCCGCGCCTGCTCGAGGTGCATCCAGGCGCCGGAGTCGCTGAACCACGCATCGTTCGAGGCATTGAAGATCCAAGCCGGTCGGTCGTGCCGGTCGACGACATGGCCCGGCCGCACGATCTCGTAGCAGATCATCGGCCCGACCGCGGGAAAGCCGGGCAGGTGCAGCGTTTGCGGCCCCGGCCCCGGCCAGAAGTCGAGCGCGCCGGGCGCGAGACGCGAAACGCCGATCGCCTCCATCAAGCCGCGCAAGGGGAGATATTCGCCGAAGGGAACCAGCGCGGCCTTGTCGTAGCGGCCGAGTAGCCGCGCCCGACCGTCGAGCACGAACAGGCTGTTGCGCGCCGCGATCGCCCGGCCTTGCGGATTACGGATCGCCTTGACGCCGCCGGTGAGCAGCAGGTCGCCGGGCCCGAGCAGCGACGCTAGCCGGACGCGGGCCGCCGGCTCCTCCTCGAGCAGGGCGAGAACCGCGGCTTCCGGCCAGAGGAGCAGGCTGGGCTCGCCATCGCGCCGCGCGGCCGTGCTGAGCGCGAGGTAGCGCTGCAAGTTACGCTCCTCGGCATCGGGGCGCCACTTGTCCGACTGCTGGATATTGGCCTGCACGATATGGATCAGCGTGCCGGTCGAGCGATGCTCACCGGCCAGCGCGACAACGCCCGCCGATGTCGCCACGACGAGCAGCATCACGATCACGCCGCCGAAGTGGCGGGCCGACGTGCTACGGCTTACCGTCAGCGCCAGCGCACCCGCGGCCAGCGCCACGAGGCCCGAAAGCCCCAGGCCGCCGATCCAGCTTGCCGCCTGCGCGGTCGACAGGAAGGGCAGCGTGACGACGCCGAGCGGATTCCACGGGAAACCGCCGAACAGATGGCCGCGTACCCATTCGGTCAGCATCCACGCGCCCGCGAAGGCCAGAATGCGCGCGACCGGCGTACGGCCGATCCGCCAGCCGATCCCGGCGGCCGCTGCCGGATAGATCGCCATCACCATCGACAGCAGGACGACCCCGACCCAGCCGAGCCACGCCGGCATGTTATCCTGAAAATTGAATGCGTGCGCGATCCAGTGGAGGCCGACGAGCATGTGCCCGAAGCCGAACCACCAGCCGAGCGCGAGCGCGGTGCGGATACGGGTCGCGAACGGCAACAACAGGATGAGAAGCCCGACCCCGAGCAGCGTCAGCGGCCAGGCATGCACCGGCGCGAACCCCAGACTGCTGGCTGCACCGCCCGCGAACGCCAGCATCAGGCGCTGACGCCGCGACCGGCGTTCGAGCCAAGCCGGCAGGTCCGCGTAGAAGGGCCTCACTCGGCGGCGGCCTCGTGGCCGGTCGCCGCCGGCGGATGGATGCGCACGCGCTCGATGTGGCGCGAATCGCCTTCGACTACCTCGAAGCGCCAGCCGCTCGGATGCGTGATCGTCTCGCCGACCGGTGGTACGCGCCCGGCGAGCATGAACACCATGCCGCCGATCGTCTCGATCTCGTCCTCGTCGGGCTCGACGAGATCGAGGCCGAGCGCCGCCTGCAGTTCGGCGATATCGAGCCGCGCGTCGGCTTCGTACATGTCGTCGCCGAGCGCCTTCAGCCCTTCCTCGGCCTCGTCATGCTCGTCCTCGATGTCGCCGACGATCTCCTCGACCAGATCCTCGATGGTGACCAGGCCGTCGGTGCCGCCATATTCGTCGATGACGATCGCCATGTGCGTGCGTGCCTGGCGCATGCGCGCGAGCAGGTCGAGCACGCCCATCGAGGCAGGCACGAACAGCACGGGCCGGAGCAGCGAATCGACGGGCAGGCTGGCGAAGCGGGCGCTCGACACCGCATCGTCGAACGCCTCAGCGACGCGGTTGTAGACGTCCTTGACGTGAACCATGCCGACCACATTGTCGAGGTTCTCGCGGTAGACCGGCACGCGGCTGTGGCCCGCCTCGCGGAACAACTCGACGAGCTGCTCGAAGGGGCCCGAGGCCTCGAACGCCACCATGTCGGCGCGCGGCACCGCGACATCGTCGACCTGGCGCTCGCCGAAGTGCAGCAGGTTGCGGAGCATCATCCGCTCGGTGGCCGAGAGGTCGGCAGCGTTCTCGGCCTCGCCTTCGCGCTCCTCGATCGCTTCTTCGATCTGGTCGCGGAGGGTGGGTTCTTCCGACCGGCCGGTGACGAGCAGGCGCAGGAAGCGCCAGACCCGCTGGCCGATCTCGTCGCTACTGGAAGGGTCAGGCAAGGTCAGGCCTCATGATCCAGGCCATAGGGGTCGGGCAGGCCGAGCTTGGCCAGCGCATCGCGTTCGATCGCCTCCATATGCTCGGCGTCACTATCGGTTCCATGGTCATAGCCTAGCAGGTGCAGCGTGCCATGGACAATGAGGTGGGTGGAGTGCGCCTCAACGGTAAGCCCCTTCTCGCCTGCCTCGCGCGCCACCGTCTCGGCGGCAAGCACGATATCGCCGAGCAGCGCCTCGCCGTCGTCGCCGTTCGACAGCGCCTCGAGAAGGTCGGGCTGGACCATCGGAAAGGACAGCACGTTGGTCGGCTTGTCCTTGCCGCGATACTGCGCGTTGAGCGTCTTCACCTCGGCATCATCGGTGAGCCGGACGGCGACCTCGACGTCGAATGCGGCTTCCACCAGGTCGGCGTGCGGCGTCAGCGCCAGTGCCGCCTCGACCGCGGTGCGGGCGAGCGCATCCCAGTCCGTGCCGTCATCCCAAGCCTCGGCGGCAACCGTCGTTTCAACGACCAGCATCGAGTGGGCCGTCGTAAGCCTCGACGATGCGGCCGACGATCGGGTGGCGAACCACCTCGGCCGCCGAGAAGCGCACGGTTGAGATGCCCTGGATGCCCTCGAGCTTCTCGACGGCATCGGCGAGCCCCGAACGGGTCTGCGGCGGCAGGTCGACCTGGTTGGGATCGCCGCAGATCACCATGCGCGAGCCCTGGCCGAAGCGTGTGAGCATCATCTTCATCTGCAGCGGCGTGGTGTTCTGCGCCTCGTCGAGGATGACGAAGGCCGACGCCAGCGTGCGGCCGCGCATGAAGGCCAAAGGCGCGATCTCGATCTCGCCGCTCGCAATGCGGCGTTCGACCTGCTCGGAGGGGAGCATGTCGTAGAGCGCGTCGTACAGCGGGCGGAGATAGGGATCGACCTTCTCCTTCATGTCGCCGGGCAGGAAGCCCAGCCGCTCGCCGGCCTCGACCGCCGGACGCGACAGGATCAGCCGGTCGACCGACCCGGCGACGAGCTGCTGCACCGCCTGTGCGACGGCGAGATAGGTCTTGCCGGTGCCGGCGGGCCCGAGCGCGAAGATGATCTCGTCGCGGGCGAGAGCCTCCATGTAGCGTACCTGCGTCGGCGAGCGCGGCACGATGGTCTTGCGGCGGGTGCGGATCACCACCGGCGTGGCCTGGCCATCCTCGGCGCGCACCAGTCCTTCGAGCGAAGGATCGTTCGACAGCGCGATCGCGCCCTCGACATCGCCGATGTCGATGGTCTGTCCCTGCACGAGCCGATTGTACAGGCCGGTCATCACGTCGCGCGCGCGGGCAGCCGATTCCGCCTCGCCCTCGATCGACAGGCGGTTGCCGCGCGCGGCGATATAGACGCCCAGCCGGTTCTCGATGGCGATGAGATTCTGGTCGTACTGGCCGAACAACGGGCCGAGCAGCTGCGGCTTGTCGAACTCGATCTCAAGACGGGCGCGGTCGTCGGCGCCCGGCGCGGGGGCGGTGGGCTTGCGGGCCACTAGGCGGCGGCTTTCTGGATCAAGGAGCCCTCCAGGCTGTTGGGTCCGGCCGACAGGATATCGACCTCGACGAGGTCGCCGATCGATAGGCCGGGCGCGGTCACATGCACCGACTGCAGGTACGGCGATTTACCGATGAGCTGACCCGGCTTCTTGCCGGACCGTTCGAGCAGCACGGGGAGGCGACGGCCCACGGTCGCGCGGTTGAAGGCGTGCTGCTGCTCCATCAGCAGCGCCTGCAGGCGCGCGAGACGGTCCGATTTCACCTCTTCGTCCAGCTGCTCCTCCATCGTGGCGGCAGGCGTTCCCGGCCGCGCGGAGTATTTGAACGAAAAAGCCTGCGCGTAGTTCACCGCGCGCACCAGCGCGAGCGTGTCCTCGAAGTCGGCTTCAGTCTCGCCGGGGAAGCCGACGATGAAGTCGCTCGACAGCGCGAGGTCGGGCCGTGCGGCGCGCAGCTTCTCGACCGTGGCGAGATAGCTGTCGGCGGTGTGCGCGCGATTCATGCGCTTGAGGATGCGGCTCGATCCCGACTGCACCGGCAGATGCAGATAGGGCATGAGCTGCGGCACCTCGGCGTGGACCGCGATCAGGTCGTCGTCCATGTCGCGCGGGTGGCTGGTGGTGTAGCGGATGCGTGCCAGCCCCTCGATCGCGGCGAGTTCGCGGATCAGGTTGGCGAAGCTGACGCCCGAGCCATGGTAGGCATTCACATTCTGCCCCAGCAGCGTCAGCTCCCGGGCGCCGGCCGCGACGAGCGTGCGCGCCTCGGCGATCACGTCGGCGGCCGGGCGCGAGACCTCGGCGCCGCGCGTATAGGGCACGACGCAGAAGGTGCAAAACTTGTCGCAGCCTTCCTGCACGGTGAGGAACGCCGACGGCCCGGCTTGCCTGGCGCGGCGCGGCAGCGCGTCGAACTTCGATTCGAGCGGCATGTCAGTGTCAACCGACCGTGCTTGCGCCGCATTCGCGATCATCTCGGGCAGGCGATGATAGGCCTGCGGACCGACGACGATATCGACAGCGGGCGCCCGCCGTACGATCTCCGCGCCCTCAGCCTGCGCGACGCAGCCGGCGACCGCCACCATCGGCTTGATGCCGTTCGGGCGCTTCTCCGCCTTGAGACGGCCGATGTCCGAATAGACCTTCTCGGCCGCCTTCTCGCGGATGTGGCAGGTGTTGAGCACCACGAGATCGGCATCGTCGCTGTTGTCGACGGCGCGCAAGCCCTGCTCGCCGAGCAGCTCGGTCATGCGCTCGGAGTCATAGACGTTCATCTGGCAGCCGAACGTCTTCACGAAGAATGTCTTGGGCTTGGTCACGCGGC
>JAEZQR010000003.1 GCA_023413015.1 Pseudomonadota bacterium | reverse complement strand
GCGATGTCCACACGCTGCGCTTCATCGCGCGGGCGCGCGATCTGGGCTTTCCGATCGAAGAGATCGGGAAGCTGCTGGCGCTATGGAACGATCGCGAGCGCGCCAGCGCCGACGTGAAGGCGCTGGCATTGGCACGGGTAGAGGAGCTCAAGCGGAAGGAGCATGAGCTTCAGGCGATGCGGCGGACGCTCGAGCATCTGGCGCGCACCTGCCACGGCAATGAGCGGCCGGACTGCCCGATCCTCGAGGAGCTGGGTTCAGCCGGCCGGCCTGGCTGATCCGTCGTGCCTGGCGATGAAGGCCTCGACGACGGGCGCGATCTGCTCGCGCCATTTGCGGCCGTTGAAGATGCCGTAGTGACCGACACCCTTGGCCATATGGTATTTCTTCATCGCGGCAGGAAGCGCCGTGGCGAGATCGAGCGCTGCCTTGGTCTGGCCGATGCCTGAGATGTCGTCGCGCTCGCCTTCGACCGCGAGCAGGCCCACCTTGGTGATCTTCGACGGATCGACGGGGGCGCCGCGGTGCGTCATCTCGCCCTTGGGAAGTAGGTGGCGCTGGAACACGGTGTCGATCGTCTGGAGGTAGAATTCGGCGGTCATGTCGCACACCGAGCGATATTCGTCGTAGAAGCGCTTGGTCGCCTCGGCGCTCTCGTCATCGCCGTCGACGAGATGTTTGAACATCTCCCAGTGGCTCATCATGTGGTTGCCGAGATTCATCGACATGAAGCCGCTGAGCTGTAGGAAGCCGGGGTAAACGCGGCGGCCGCCGCCGGAATAATACATCGGCACGGTTGCGATGACGTTCTGCTCGAACCAGGCGAACGGCCGCTTGGTGGCGAGCGTGTTGACCGCGGTCGGCGCGCGGCGCGTGTCGACCGGACCGCCCATCATCGTGAGCGTGGCGGGAAGCGCGGGATGGTTCTGCGCCGACATCAGCGCGATTGCCGCATAGACCGGAACTGACGGCTGGCACACCGCCAGCACATGCGCGCCCGGTCCCATCGCCGTCAGGAACTCGATGACGTAATCGATATAGTCGTCGAGGTCGAAGTTGCCGTCGGCGACGGGCACATTCCGGGCGTCGCGCCAGTCGGTGATATGGACGTCGTGGCCGGGCAGCATCCGCTCGACGGTGCCGCGCAGCAGCGTCGCATAGTGGCCCGACATCGGCGCGACGATGAGCAGCTTCGGGTCCTGCCGATCGGTGGCGCGCGCGAAGCGCTTCAACTGCCCGAACGGCTTGCGAAGCACGATCTCCTCGGTGACGGCAACGTCGCGCCTGTCGATGATCGTATGATCTAATCCAAAGGCCGGCTTGCCGCGCGGTGCGGCGGCGTGCGCGAACACGTCGAGCGCTGACGCGACCAGCGGGCCGGCGCCGACATAAGACAATGGGTTGGCAGGGTTGTTCAGCCAGCTTGCACCCATCGTCGCAGCAGCGCTGGCACCGGCCAGCCACGAACGTTGAAGATCATACGCCTGATACAGCATCCATTACTCCCCGCATCCGGCCGACGTTCCCCCCGGCGGCCGTGCTTAAGCTTGGCCACCGTAGCTCGCCCGAAGCGAATGTCGATGGCAAAGCGCCACCACTGATCCTAGAACGCGACCAACCGCGTTCGGTTGATTCAAGCATAACCGTCATGAGGCTGATATGGGTACGCTCTCCGGAAAAATCGCTGCCGTTACCGGTTCCACCAGCGGGATCGGCCTCGCCATCGCCGAGGCGCTCGCCGCGCAGGGCGCCGATGTGGCGCTGAACGGTTTCGGCGACCCGGCCGCCATCACGGCGATGCGCGACCGGATCGCGAGCGAGAATGGCGTGCGCTGCATCCACATCGATGCCGACATGTCGAAGGGGGAGGGCGCAACCGGCTTCGTCGAGCGCACGACCCGCGAGCTCGGCGGCCTCGACATCCTCGTCAACAATGTCGGCATCCAGCATGTGGCGCCGGTCGACGAGTTCCCGCCCGAGAAGTGGGAGGCGCTGATCGCGATCATCCTCGGTTCGACCTTCTACACCACGCGCGCGGCGGTGCCGGCGATGAAGGCGAAGAACTGGGGGCGCATCATCAACATCGCCTCCGCGCATGGCCTCGTCGCCTCGCCGTTCAAGTCGGCCTATGTTGCTGCCAAGCACGGCGTCGTCGGCTTCACCAAGTCGGTGGCGCTCGAGCTGGCCGAGACCGGCGTGACCTGCAACGCGATCTGCCCCGGCTATGTCCGCACCCCGCTCGTCGAGGGGCAGGTCGCCGACCAGGCGAAGGTGCACAACATGAGCGAGGACGAGGTGATCCGGAACGTCATCCTCGCGGTCCAGCCGACCAAGCGCTTCGTCGAGCCGGCCGAGATCGGCGCGTTCGCCGCCTTCCTCTGCTCGGATGCGGCAAAGTCGATCACCGGCGCGGCGCTGCCGATCGACGGCGCCTGGACGACGCGTTGAGCTTCGCGGCCGATCAGGTCGCGCTGATCACCGGCGCCGCCTCGGGCATCGGGGCGGCGACCGCCGAGCATCTGGCGCGCGCCGGCGTCCGCCGGCTGGTGCTGGTCGATCGCGATGCCGATGGGCTGGCGGGCCTCGCCGCCTCGCTCGGTGCCGAGACGCTGGTTCGTGCGCA
>JAEZQR010000343.1 GCA_023413015.1 Pseudomonadota bacterium | reverse complement strand
GAGTTGCCGATGCAGGTGGTGCAGCCGTAGCCGACGAGGTTGAAGCCGAGCGCATCGAGATCCTCGGTGAGCTTCGACTTGTTGAGATAGTCGGTAACGACCTTCGAGCCCGGCGCCAGGCTGGTCTTGACCCACGGCTTCGAGGTCAGGCCGAGCGCGCGCGCCTTGCGGGCGACGAGGCCGGCGGCGACGAGCACGTTGGGGTTCGAGGTGTTGGTGCAGCTGGTGATCGCGGCGATCACGACGTCGCCGTTGCCGAGATCATGGCCGTTACCATCGACGGGCACGCGCTTATCGGCGTCGCCGGTCTTCTTGTAGCTGTTGGCCAGCTCGGCTTCGAACGCTTCGTCGACCTCGCCGAGCAGGACGCGATCCTGCGGACGCTTGGGACCGGCGAGCGACGGCTGGACGGTCGACAGGTCGAGCTCGAGCGTATCGGTGAACACCGGATCGGGCGTCCCGGCGTCGCGCCACATGCCCTGCGCCTTGGCGTAGGCCTCGACGAGCGCGATGCGCTCTGCCGAACGGCCGGTGAGGCGCAGATAGTCGAGCGTCTTGGTGTCGACCGGGAAGAAGCCGCAGGTCGCGCCATATTCGGGCGCCATGTTGGCGATCGTCGCGCGGTCAGCGAGGGTGAGCGCATCGAGGCCCTGACCGTAGAATTCGACGAAGCGGCCGACGACGCCCTTCTTGCGCAGCATCTGCGTGACGGTGAGCACGAGGTCGGTGGCGGTGATGCCCTCGGCAAGCGTGCCGGTGAGCTTGAAGCCGACGACTTCCGGAATGAGCATCGACACCGGCTGGCCGAGCATCGCGGCCTCCGCCTCGATGCCGCCGACGCCCCAGCCGAGCACGCCGAGGCCGTTCACCATCGTGGTGTGGCTGTCGGTGCCGACGAGCGTATCCGGATAGGCGACCGTCTCGCCGGAGGCGTCCTCGCTCGTCCAGATGGTCTGGGCGAGATATTCGAGGTTCACCTGGTGGCAGATGCCGGTGCCCGGCGGCACGACGCGGAAGTTGCGCAGCGCGGTCTGGCCCCACTTCAGGAACTCGTAGCGCTCGATGTTGCGGGCATATTCGAGGTCCATATTGTCCTCGAACGCCTTCGGGTTGCCGAACTCGTCGACCATCACCGAGTGGTCGATGACGAGATCGACCGGCACGAGCGGGTTGATCTTCTGTGGATCGCCGCCGAGCTTGGTCATCGCGTCGCGCATGGCGGCGAGGTCGACGACGCAGGGGACGCCGGTGAAGTCCTGCATCAGGACGCGCGCCGGGCGGTACTGGATCTCGCGCTCGGACGAGCGGTCCTGCACCCACTGCGCGAACGCCTTGATGTCGTTCACGGTGACGGTCGCATCGTCCTCGAAGCGGAGCAGGTTCTCGAGCAGAACCTTCATCGAATAGGGCAGGCGCGACACATCGCCGATCTGCTCCTGCGCGGCCGACAGGCTGTAGTAGGCGTAGCGCTTGCCGCCGACTTCCAGCGTGCGGCGGGTCTTCATCTGGTCATGTCCGACGGCGGTCAAGGCGGGCCTCCTGCGTGCTGCGGTTGCGAAGTTGCGCGCGGTTTAACAGGAGGCGGGGAGAGGGGGAAGGGCAGCGCGGCTAACGATTTCGGGTGAGCAGGATGCCGAGGCCGATCAGCGCGATCCCGAGGCCATGCGCCAGCGTCAATGTCTCGCCGAGGAAGCCGACCGCGAGCAGGGCGCCGAATACCGGCATCAGGTTGAGGAAGATGCCGGCGCGCCCCGGCCCGATCAGCTCGATGCCGCGGTTGTAGAAGGCATAGGCGATGAGCGAGGGGAAGATCGCGACATAGGCGAGCGCCGCGAAGCTCGCCGGGACGGGGACGATGTGCCGCCCGCCCGCCAGCTCGACCAGATAGAGGGGTAGGACAGCGATCCAGCCGATCGCGGCGGTGGCCGCGAGGAAGCTCAGGGGGTGAACCGCGGGCCGGAAGCGCAGCAGCACCGAATAGAGCACCCACAGCAACACGGCGAGCAGGATGAGCGTATCGCCGGGGTTGAACCGGAGGCCGAGCAGCAGGTGAAGATCACCCCGCGACAGCACCGCGAGCACGCCGACGACCGACAGCAGCATGCCCGCGATCCGCGCCAACCCGGCCCGCTCGCGGAACAGCAGGAAGGTCGCTAGCAGGATGAATGGCGGCTGCGCGGACTGGATCAGCAGCGAATTCAGCGCTTCCGTATACTGGAGCCCCGAATAGAGCAGCGTATTGAACGCGGCGCCGCCGAGCAGCCCGAGCAGCAGCATGATCGGCCATTTCGCCGCCAGCACGGCGCGGTCGCGCTTCAGGTACGGCCAGGCGAAGGGAAGCACGATCAGGAAGCCGAGCAGCCAGCGCCAGAAGACGAGCGCGCCCGGCGGCACCAGATCGCGCACCCCGCGGCCGACGATCGAGTTGCCCGCCCAGAACAACATGGTCAGCGTCAGCAGCAGATAGGCATTGTGCCAGAGACGATGCAGGCGCGGGGCGGTCATTGCGGCTCCATAACCGCACCGGCCGGGCGGAGCAGCCACTATCTGGTCAAGCCGTCGGTTTCGATTGGCCCATGGACGTGCCGCCGCCTTGAGGATATTTCGTTGGCATAAAAACTAGATGTTCGGATGTGCGGGGCGGCAGTCGGCCGCCCTCGTTCGAGCCGAAGGGGGGATCATGAAAGCATTTCTGCTGGCCGGATCGTTCGTCGCGGCCCTGACCTTGAGCGGCGTTACGATCGCTGCCGCACCGGCCACGCAAGCCGGATCGGCCGCGGCGACGTCCGCAACCGCCGCCGAGGATGCGCGGCTGCTTGCATTCCTCGATCGCGCGTTCGACGAAGCGGCGGCGTTCAGCCCCGAATTCCTGACGGGCCTCGGATCGAAGCAGGATTACGACAAGCTCGACGATTATACCGACGCCGGTGCCGCGAAGCAGCAGGCCCATGCCGAGGCGAAGCTGGCGCAGATGCGCCGCGATTTCCGGTTCGAGGCGCTCGGGCCGCAGGCACGACTCTCGTATCGCATGTTCGAGAACCAGGTCGAGCAGGGGCGCATCCAGACCAAGTGGCGCTCGCATCAGTTCCCGATCACCAGCTATGCCAGCCCGATGGCGGGCCTTCCGGTCTTCCTGATCAACCAGCATCAAGTCGGCTCGGTCGCCGATGCCGAAGCCTATGTTTCCCGTCTGCGGGACGTCGAGCGGGTAATGGGCGAAGTGGTGGTCCGCGTGCGCGGGCAAGCCAGTAACGGCATCGTGCCGCCGCGCTATGCTTTCGCCCCGGCACGTACGGTCACCCGCCGCATGCTGACCGGCGCGCCGTTCGACGGCGGTGCGGACAATGTGCTGTTCGCCGACTTCAAGAAGAAGGTGGAGGCGCTCGATGCCCCGGTCGCCAAGAAGACGGAGCTGATCGAGGCGGCGCGCGGCGCGCTCACCGGTCCGTTCAAGCGCGGCTACGAGATGTCGCTGGCCGTGCTCGACGAGGTCGAGCCGAAGGCGAAGGGCAACGACGGCGCCTGGTCGCTGCCGGACGGCGATGCCTATTATGCCGACCAGCTGCGGATCTACACCACGACCGACATGACCCCGGACCAGATCCACGAGTTCGGCTTGTCGGAGGTCGCGCGCATTCACCGCGAGATGGAGACGATCAAGGCGCAGGTCGGCTTCAAGGGGACGCTCCAGCAGTTCTTCGCCCACATCAAGACCGATCCCAAGTTCAAATATCCGAACACCGACGCCGGACGGCAGGCCTATCTGAGCGATTCGAAGCAGTTCATCGCACAGGCGATGGCGATCGCGCCGCGCTGGTTCCACCGCTTGCCCAAGGCACCGCTCGAGGTGCGTGCGGTCGAGGCGTGGCGGCAGGAAAGCGGATCGCCGGCCTTTTACGACCGGCCGACGCCGGATGGCTCACGCCCCGGCATCTACTATGTAAACCTTGGCGACATGCGGCAGGTGATCAAGCCGCAAGCGGAGTTCATTGCCTACCATGAGGGGGCGCCCGGCCACCATTTCCAGCTTGCCTTGGCGCAGGAACTGGAAGGGCTGCCGAAGTTCCGTCGCTTCGGCTATTCGGGGGCCTTCATCGAGGGGTGGGGTCTTTATGCCGAGACCCTCGCCAAGGAGATGGGCTTCTACACCGATCCCTATAACGAGTTCGGCCGCCTATCGAGCGAACTGTGGCGCGCGGCACGACTGGTGACCGACTCCGGCT
>JAEZQR010000338.1 GCA_023413015.1 Pseudomonadota bacterium | reverse complement strand
GGTTTCGAACGGTTCCGGCCGCGACCCAGGGCGCCGAGATTCCGCTAGATGCCTGCGACCACACAGCGACCGGCGACGATACAGCCACCTGCGTCCGTACGGGCTGAAAGGCCCTACCTCAGGGATGCTATTGCTATTGCGCTAGACCGGCCTTCGCCGTGGCCTCGCCCAAGGCCTTGCTCGTGGGATGGGCGGCCGCAGCTTGGTACGTGGCCTCGTTAAGCCCAAGATAAACACTGTCGCACCACTCGTCCCCCACCTGCCACGTTCTTTCGGCTCGGCGGATTTCGACGAAGCCGAGACTAGCCAGCAGGCGCAGCGAGGCGATGTTACGAGGGTCGACATCAGCCTCGATGGCCGGCAGCTCGTGAACGGCAAGCCCTCGCTGGATCACGGCATCGAGAGCCTCGCGGGCAAACCCGCGTCCCCAAACATCAGGATGGAAGATGAAGCCGATCTCCGGGAAGCGATAGAGGCCGGCCTTGCCGATCACGCGCCCCTCGTGCTCGACGACGAAATCCTCGCCCTCAGCCGCCGGCGTGTCGATCATCGACTGGAGCCACGCACGCGTCTGCTCGAGGCTGTCGTGCGGCGTCGTCGACCAGTAGCGCATCGCCCGCGGCTCGCGCATGATCGCGTGGATCGCATCGACATCATCCGGCGCTGCCGGGCGCAGGCGGAGCCGCGGCGTCAGGAGTTCAATCATTGCGGCTGTCTCCTCCGCTTCGTTCAGCGTCATGGCCGGGTGAGCGTTGTGTTGAAGAAGGCGACGACCTCGCGGTTGAATTCCTTGTGGAATGCGGTGCGGTCGAAGCCGTCGGCATCGGTGCACAGCATCGCAGGAAGGAGCGGCTTCAGCAGACCGCAGGGCGGCAGGAAGGCGGAGTGGCCGGCGCGCTCGACCAGATGAAACTGCGGTGCAGCGGGCAAGCCACGACGCACGATAGCGGCATTGGTCGCCGGTGGCACATTGACGTCGGCGGCGCCCGCCCACAGTTGCACCGGCACGTTCACGCCTGAAAGGTCGCTTGGCGCGAAGGTGAAGCCGAAGCCAGGGGCGATGACGACGGCAGCCTTCACGCGGCCGTCATGCGTCCATTCAGCGGCTGCGGGCACGCGCAGTGGCGCGCCGGGCTTCAGGAGCTTGCAGACGAATTCGGGCTGGGCGGCGCAGTGCGGTGCGACCCGGGCGAAGTCGGGCGTGCCGCCTATGGTGACTAGGGCCGTCGTGCCGCCCGCTGAAAAGCCGAACAGGCCAACCTTCTCGGGGTCGAGATGGGTGCGGCCGGGCCACTGGCCCAGCAGATAGTCGTTCACCCGCGCAACGTGACGCGCCCGGTCGACCATCCAGTCGCTGGTGCCCACCTCGGAGTCGTCCCGGAAGTTGTCGCCCGGGTGGAGCGGCGCTGCCACCACATAGCCGGCTTCGGCGAGCGCCAAGGCGGTGTCGCGGTGGCTCATCGATGTCCCGCCGGTACCTTCCGAGATGACCACCAGAGGGAGGCCCTTGCCGTCGACCGCTCCGTTCGCCGCGAGCTTGAGCGCGGCCATGCCGAACCACCCCCAGCGCGGCTCGCTGGTCGTCGGATAGAAGATCGTCACTGGGATTGCGCGATGGCCGGCATCGGCGGCGAGGACCTGCTGTATCCCAATCGCGCGTGCCGGGCGCACGGCCGTCGCGACAACTGCTATCACCACAGCCAGAGCCACCACGCCAATCAACGCGAACACGATACGTGTGAGTTTCTTCGCCATTGTCATTCGCCCCTCCTTGGGGACAGTCGCGCTGTCGGGTGATCAGGCGTTGCCGAAGCGCTGCAGGCAACCGCCGGTGATGGTGGTGTAGATGATTCGGAAGTGCGCCTCGCTCGTGAAGCGGCCGGCGCGCTCCATCGAGACGAGGCCCTGCGCCAGCGCCGACAGCGTCAGCGCGATCTGCGACGACGGCTCGTCAACAAGACGACCGGCGGCTTTGGCCTCGTCGATGCGCTCGATCATCAAACTCACGACTGGCGAGCGCCCCGCCGAGAAGTCCTCCGGGTACCGACGCGCGCTGCGGGCCGGGAGGAGGAACGCCGCGTTGAAGCGGTGCGGATCGGCCACCGCGAATTCAAGGAAGGCATCGAGGACACGCTGCAGCCAAGCCATAGGGTCCGGCGCATCGATGGCGCGGACCGTTGCCTCCCACACCGCAAAGCCGTCCAGCATCAGCGCGTCGATCAGCGCCTCCTTGTTCGGGAAATGACGATAGATCCCCATCGGCGACAGGCCGACGTCGCGCGCGACCACCCGGATCGAGAGGCCTTCCAGCCCGTCACGCTCGAAGATGGCTTTGGCAGCCGCAAGGATGCGATCACGCATGCTCATGTATACAGTGTACGCATAATCTGACGAAAATGTAAACCGCCGGTCTGGTGCATGCCTGAGGCCAACGTCGCAGCAGATTCGATGCTGTGCGCCGCGACGCCCTCGATCCTCCTGCAGACCGTTAGCTTGCCGGTGGCTGTCGAGATGCTGACCCGCGTTGTCGCGCAGCGAGCCGAGGGGCACTCGGCCCGCTGCGCCCCCAGCCGGCAGTGCGTAAGGGGCATGCCGGCAGGGAATGCAAAGCAGCGTCAGTATGATGGCTGCCGCGCGCACTGCTGGTCAGGTCCTGGCGCGGCCGCCTGCCAGCGCAAGGCGAGAGCCAAGGCGATGACAACGAGGGCTGCGGCGAAGATGAAAGTGGTATGCATGCCGGCGGCGACCGCCTCAGGTGGCGCGGTCGAGACATCCGTTGCGGCGGAGGCGGCCGCAAACACCGCCCCCATCGCGGAGGCTCCCGTGATGAGCCCCAGGTTTCGCGACAGGTTGAGCGTCCCGGAGATGACGCCGCGCTGGTCCGGTTCCACATCGGCCATGACGGCCGTGTTATTGGCGGCTTGGAACAGCGCATAGTTCGCCGTCACGACGATGATGGCAGCGACGTACCCGATAGCTCCGAAGACGGTCGGTGCAACGGCAAGCGCCGCCAGGCCGACGACCATTCCGATCAATCCGACAGTCGTGATCCGGTAAGGCCTAAATCGATCGACGAGCCGGCCAGCCGGCACACCGGATAGCGCTGCGACGAGCGGACCAGCCGACATCACGAGCCCGACGGCAGCGGCGTCCAGCTCAAGAGCGCGCGAGAGGTAGAATGGGCCGACGACCAGCGTTGCCATCATCACGGTCGCCACGAGCAGGTTCATCGCGAGGCTCGTGCTGAGCGTGGCATCCCGGAACATCGCCAGCCGGATGAGGGGGGACGATGCGGTTGCCTCGACGCGCAGGAACAGGCCGCCTCCGATGATACCAGCGGTGAGCAGGGCCAGGTTGAGCAGGCCGAAGCTGCCGCGCCCGATCGTCATCGCAAGCGCGTAGGTCGCGAGCGTCAGCGCGAGGACCAGCGTCCCAGCAACGTCGAGGCGGGGCCGGGCCACTACCGAACGCTGTGTGTCGGCCGGCAGGCTGCGATACGCAAGAATAAGGGTCAGCAGACCGAGCGGAAGATTGACGAGGAAGATCGCGCGCCAGCCCGGCCCGGCGATGAAGAGGCCACCAAGCGCGGGGCCGAGCGCCGTGCCAATCGCCGACATCGTTCCGAGCAGCCCCATCGCGCTTCCGGTCCTCGCCTTCGGGGCCGTGTCGCCCACGAACGCCATGGTGAGCGCCATCATGACGGCCGCGCCGAGACCTTGGGCGAACCGCGCGCCGATTAGCCACCAAAGCGTGGGCGCCACGCCGCATAGGACCGACGCGCCGGTAAACATGAAGATGCCGCCGAGCAGCAGGTAGCGACGTCCGAGGATGTCCCCGAGCCGACCGGCGCTGACAATCAGGGTGGTGATGGCAAGGAGATAGGTGAGAACGACCCACTGGACCTGCTGGAAGGATGCGTCGAACGCCGCGGCGAGCGTCGGCAGCGCGATGTTGGCGATGCTCGTGTTGAGCGACGACATCAGCACGGCGAGCGAAAGGCCGACGAGTGCCCACCGCACGGAGGGTGCCAGCGGGGCGTCAGCGGCGACCGCTTCGCCCTCGATTTCAACGGATGGCTTCAACATCGGCTGGTTTCCCGTGGCTCCGACTTGGAGCGCTCTAGAACTTAGGCTCCGGCCTGACATGGCGGAAGCCGCAGCATTTGCAGTCTATTCGTGCATTTGACGCCATATATCGGTCGCCGAACTGTGCTACGGTCCTTGTATGGCGATCCCTGACCTCAACCTGCTGGTCACCCTTGATGCGCTGCTCGCGGAAGGCAGCGTCGCGCGCGCGGCCCGACGTCTGCGGCTCAGCCCATCGGCGATGAGCCGGGCGCTGGCGCGACTGCGCGATGTGACCGGTGATCCCCTGTTGGTCCGCGCCGGACGCGGCCTGGTCCCGACACCTCGAGCCCTTGAACTGCGCGACCGCGTCAACCTGCTGGTGCACGAGGCGCAGGCCGTCCTGCGCCCGGTGGAAAAGCTGGACCTCGGCAGGCTCGTCCGGACCTTCACATTCCGGACCAGCGAAGGATTTGTCGAGAATTTCGGACCGGCGCTCATCACTCACGTCAGTCAAGAAGCGCCGGGGGTTCAGCTCCGCTTCCTGCCCAAGCCGGACAGGGACAGCACGTCGCTTCGCGACGGCAGCATCGATCTCGAGACGGGGGTAGTTGGTAGGGCGATCGGGCCGGAAGTGCGGGCGCAGGCGCTGTTTCGCGACCGCTTCATCGGTGTCGTGCGGGCCGACCATCCGCTGGCCCGCGGGGAGATCACCGCCGCCCGCTTTGCGGCCGGCCGGCACATCCTGGTCTCACGGCGCGGACTGAACGAAGGCCCAGTCGACGAGGCTCTCGCACCACTCGGCCTGAAGCGGGAGATTGCCACGGTGGTCGGCGGGTTTTCGGCAGCGCTCGCGCTGGCGCGCGCCTCGGACCTCATCGCCAGTGTTCCGGAACGCCACACCGGCAACCTGCGCGCTGGAATGTTCAGCTTCGCAATTCCGGCCGCATTACCGGAACTGACGATCTCGTTGCTGTGGCATCCTCGGCTCGACGCCGATCCTGCCCACCGCTGGTTGCGGAGCTGCGTGCGGGACGTCTGCACGGAGGAGTTCGCGGTGGCAGAGGCCTCCAGATGCGCCGCTGCCGCTTGGCGCGCGTGATCGGGCACCTCCCCATGATCTACCGGGATGACGAGGTGTCGAACCCAAGCACAAATGAACGAAGGGCGGCTTTGTCACCGCCACAGCCCGAAACGGATGGCCGGCTTACGGCTCCGCCCAGACATTCAGTCGAACAGTTTGCGGGGCCGGAAAGGGGGCCCAAGCAGTCGAACATCAGATGACGGTTGCATGTCCGCTTCTTGCAGCCAGTGCCCAAAAGCAAACCGTCTACTTCCGGCCAGATGCAGTCACGGCTGGCGCGGTATCGGACTGAGCGGCAGGGTCGCAGTTACAATGATGCGCCAAGGCCGAGACTAAGCCTTTGTAACCGACTGAAATTCCGCAAGATGTTGCCGTCGGAAGTTGCAAGTTCGAAACTTCTCGAGAGCATCACTAAGTCATTCTCTGCAAAATAAATGACTTAGCTGCCAGAAATGGCGGGGCGAAAGACCGGATATTTCAGCAACTTACCCGTTATAAATCAGCTCGAGTGAGGTCAGAGACACTGAAGCGAGAATTCAGCGTAGCGCGGCGACCGCCGGCCATTCTCTACTCGATGATCTGGCCCCGAAGGCCAGCGTCACACTGGAGCAGTCCGATGCGCAGTTAGCGTCCATCCCTCTCGCCAATTAGCAAATTCCAGAGGCAACCGCTCCGAAGATGAGGCTTCACCTATGGGGTCCTGCTGATTAGGTTGCGAGCCCTCAACAAGGGGGAAACATGCGTCATCTCGTCCGGCCGCTCGCCGCCGCTCTCGTATTTGCATCACCGATGGCGGTCAGCGCTGCCGCACCAGCCGTCCAGGCAACGCCTGCGAACGAGGATGCGCGCCTGACTGCGTTCCTCGACGCTGAATTCGCCGAGGAACTGAAGTTTCGTCCCCAGCTCGCGACCCGGCTCGGTCTCAAGGAGGGACAGGATCGGCTCGACGACATCAGCGAGGCCGGCGAACGGCGCGCGCTGGAATGGCGCCGCGCCAGCGTCGCCCGAATGAAGGCCCAGTTCGACCGCAGCAAGCTCTCGCCCGCGGCGCAGGCCAACTACGACATCTGGGCGCTCGAGCTTGACCGCGCCGAGCTCAGCTACCGCTTCCGCCAATTTTCTCCACCCTTCTATTCCTTCCTCTATTCGGCCCATTCGCGGCTACCGGACTTCCTGATCAACACGCACAACGTGCAGGACCCGAGTGACATGCGCGCCTATGCCGCCCGCCTGCGCGCGATCCCGGCGGTGCTCGGCGAGGCGATCGCGCAAAGCGCCGCCTCGGATGCGGCCGGCGTGCGTGCGCCCAAGTTCCAGGTGGAGCGCGTGATCGCCGGCAGCCGCGCGATCGTCACCGGCGCGCCGTTCGATGGCGGCTCCGACTCGCCGCTGTGGGCCGACGCCAAGGCCAAGGTCGGCAAGCTCCAGTCGGGCGGCAAGGTGACGCCGGCCGAAGCCGAGGCGCTGCTCGCCGACACGCGCACGGCGCTGCTGTCGATCAAGCCTGCCTATGAGCGGGTGATCGCCTGGGCCCAGAGCGCCTTGCCCACCGCTCCGGGTGGGCGGGTCGGCGCGATCTCGCTGCCGGGCGGCGCCGATTGGTATGCTGCCGCGCTGAAGCTCAACACCACCACCGACCTGACGGCAGAGCAGATCCACGAGATCGGCCTCAAGGAGGTCAAGCGGATCGAGGGCGAGCAGGACGCGCTCGCCAGGCAGGCCGGCTTCAAGGACCGTGTGGCCTATTATGCCGACCGCGAGCGCCGGAATCCGCCCCAGCCATGGACCGACGAGCTTCGCGCCGAGTACCTGCGCAATGCCAATGCCGCGATCGCGCGTAACCGGACGCTGCTATCGAAGTATTTCGGACTGCTGCCTGCCCATCGGATGGAGGTGGTGCGCGAGCCGTCGTTCAGCGAAGTCCCTGGCGGGGCTGCGCACGCCGCGGCTCCCAGTCCGGACGGGACGCGTCCGGGGCGCGTCTACGTCCACCTGCTCGGCGTCACGAGCGATCCATCGCCTGACGCGACGGTCGACCTGATGTGTCACGAGGGCGTCCCGGGCCACGTCATGCAGGGCGATATCCAGGTCCGCCAGAGCGCCGGCCCGAAGTTCCGCCAGGCCGCCCGCTATGTCGCCTTCGGCGAGGGCTGGGCGCTCTATTCCGAGGCACTGTGCAAGGAGATGGGCGCCTTCCCCGATCTGGCGAGCGATTTCATGCGGCTGGAAGCGGAGCTGTTCCGGGCGGCGCGGCTGGTGGTCGACACCGGCATCCACGCCAAGGGTTGGACCGAGGATCAGGCGGTCGACTACATGATTGCGTCCGGTCGCGCCTCGCCCGACCAGGCCCGATCCGAGGTGCGCCGCTACATCACGCTTCCAGGCCAGGCCACGGGCTACAAGATCGGCATGCTCAAGATCATGGAGCTGCGCGCTAAGGCCGAGCGCACCCTCGGGCCCAAGTTCGACATCAAGGGCTTCCACGACCTCCTGATCGGCTCGGGCTCGCTTCCGCTGTCGATCTTGGAGCGGCGGGTCGATGACTGGATCGCCGCACGCCGCTGAACGTGAATGACCGCACTTCCACCAAGGTGCGGTTAGAACTGGCTGAAAGCGCCCCGATGCGGACGCGGTCCACACCTTGCGACCGTGCTGCACTGGGGCGCTCGCCTGGAGGGAGATTGCCGTTGCGCCCCTTGGTCTTCGCACTCGCTGCCTGCGTGCTGTCAGCCCCTGCCGCTGCCGAACCGCGGGACTGGATCATGGCCAATCGTGCGAAGATCCTGGCGGAATATGTCGACCTCCTCGCGATCCCCAATGTCGCGTCCGACACACCCAACATCCGGCGCAACGCCGAGGCGCTGGTCCGGATGATGGCAGCCCGAGGCCTGTCCCCGCGGCTGCTTCAGGGCCCCACCCCTGCCGTGCCGCCAGCGGTCTACGGCGAATGGAAGGTGCCCGGCGCCACGCGCACGCTCGTCCTCTACGCGCACTATGACGGCCAGCCGGTGGCGCCCGAGGACTGGAAATCCACCAAGCCGTTCGAGCCTAAGCTCTACACCGACCGGCTCGACCGCGGCGGCAAGCCCATTCCGCAGCAACAGGCGGCGAGCCTCGACCCTGACTGGCGGCTCTACGGCCGCTCGGCCTCGGACGACAAGGCGGGGGTCATGGCGATCCTGGCCGCGGTCGATGCGCTGCGGGCGGAAGGGAAGCGTCCGGCCTACAACCTCAAGATCTTCTTCGAGGGCGAGGAGGAAGCCGGTTCCGAGCACCTCGCCGATATCCTGGCCGCCAACCGCGACCTGCTGAAGTCGGACGGCTGGATCATCTTCGACGGACCCGCTAACCAGTCGGGCGCCAAGCAGGTGGTGCTCGGCGTGCGCGGGATCGTCGGGGCGGACATCACCGTCTACGGACCTTCGCGACCGCTCCACAGCGGCCACTATGGCAACTGGGCGCCCAATCCCGCCATGCAGCTTGCCCAGCTTCTCGCCTCGATGAAGGACCGGTCGGGCAAGGTCACGATCAAGGGCTTCTATGACGACGTGACGCCGCTCACGCCGGCCGAGCGGCAGGCAATCGCCGCCGTTCCCAACAGTGACGCCATGCTCAAGGCCGATCTCGGCCTCGGCTGGACGGAAGGTGGCGGACGTCCGGTCGTCGAGACGACGCACGAACCCTCGCTCAACGTCGATGGGCTGCGCAGCGCCGATGTCGGCGAACGGGCGCGCAACGTGATCCCGTCGACCGCCACCGCCACGCTCGACATGCGGCTGGTCGCCGGGAACGATCACCAGCGCCAGTTCGACAAGCTCGTGGCCCATGTCCGCGCCCAGGGCTTCCATGTCGTCGACCATGAACCGACACCGGAGGAACGCCGTGCGCATGAGCGGATCGCCTATGTCGCTAAGAAAGGCGGCTACAATGCCGAGCGCACGCCGCTCGACCACCCGCTCGCCCGTGACGTGATCCGAGCCGTCAGGAGCGTGGAGAGCCAGGCAGTCGTCCTCCCCTCGCTTGGCGGCAGCCTGCCGCTCTATGTGTTGCGCGACACGCTCGACGCCCCGAGCGTCACGGTCGCGCT
>JAEZQR010000292.1 GCA_023413015.1 Pseudomonadota bacterium | reverse complement strand
CCCGAACAGGGCCTGTACCGATTGCAGTCCCCTTGCGCTTCGGTCGGCTTCGCCGCGCTCGACAGCGGCGACCTGCGCCTCGGGAGCACGCGGACGGAGATTTGCCGGGAAGGCTCGCTCGAATGGGGAAACGGCCGGCTCGCGGGCGGGTTGCGGATCGCGCCGCTGCGGCTGACCGGCAGCCAAGGCGGGCGCCCCTTGCGCCTCGCTTCAAGCGCGATGCGCCTGACGGTTCGCGGCAATGCGGTGCGATTGCAGCCGGTGGCGATCGACGGCGCGGTCGGCGCCTATGGCGCAAAGGCAAGGATCGACGCGGCGCTCGACCTCGGCGGGAAAGGACCGGCGGCCACGGGACATGTCACCGACCTAGCACTCACGAGCGGCGACCTGCCCGTCCATATCGATCAGGCGCGCGCGTCATGGTCGTTGGCGGGCGGCACGCTCCGCGCCGCCAGTATCGAGGCGCGCGTGCGCGACGCCATGCCGGACGCCCGCTTCCAGCCGCTGCGCGTGGCCGCCGCGACCGCGGTTCTGGCAGGCGACAGGATCGAAGCCGACGGCAGCGGCCGGCTTGCCGCCTCGGGCGAACGCCTGTTCGGCTTCACGCTGCATCATGATCTGTCGTCCGCAAGCGGCGTGGCCGCGCTGGACACCGGGGCGCTGGCCTTCTCGGATCGGTTGCAGCCGTACGAGATCACCGAAGCCTTGCGCGGCGTCATCGAGAATGTCGCCGGCACGGTGCACGGCACCGGAACGGTGCAGTGGACGGCGGATAGCCTGAGCAGTTCGGGCCAGGTGGCCGTGCAGGGCGTCTCGCTTGCCACCGCCGCGCTCGGTCCGGTGACAGGGATCAACGGCACGGTGGCGATCGACGATCTGTTCGCGCTCACCACGCCACCGGGGCAGGTGCTGACCGTCGCGTCGATGAACCCCGGCGTGCTTGTCGAGGACGGCCGCTTCCGGTTCCGGATGCTCGGGCCGACCGCGGCGCATATCGAGGATGCGCGCTGGCCGTTCGCCGGCGGGATGCTGACGTTGCGTCCGGTGACGATCAGCGCCGACGAACCCCGCCGCGCCTTCACGCTCGACGTGACCGGCATCGACGCCGGCCAGTTCCTGCAGCGCTTCGAGCTTTCCAACGTGAATGCGACCGGCACCTTCGACGGCACCCTGCCGCTGCTGTTCGACGGCAGTGCCGGCCGCATCGTCGGCGGCAAGCTGGAGGCGCGCCCGAGTGGCGGGCTGCTGCAATATGTTGGCGATGTTGGCGCCGACAGCATGGGCGCGGCCGGCAAGCTCGCCTTCGATGCGCTGAAGCGGCTGCGCTACCGTTCGCTAAGCGTTACGCTCGACGGTGATCTCGACGGCGAGCTGGTGACGGCGATCCGCTTCACCGGGACCAACGAGGCACCGGTCGAGCCGGCTGCCGGCGTGCCGCTGCGCACGGCGGGGCTGCCGTTCAAGTTCAACGTGACGGTGCGCGCGCCTTTCCGGCGGCTGCTCGGTACTGCCGCCTCGTTCAGTGATGCACGGGAGATCATCAAGTCGGCCGCGCCGGCCGAAACACCGCCGGAAGGCGAGCCGGTCGCGGTTCAGCCGCGGTAAAGGGCGCAGGCGGTCTAATATGTGGAGTGTTGACGACGGCGCCCGTTGCCGGGCACAGCCGGAGAAGAAGCGGACGACGGGGGCAAGATTGAAGACGATCCAAGGTACGGCTTACGCGATCTGCGCTCTCCCCGCGCT
Organism: Pseudomonadota bacterium; assembly: GCA_023413015.1. Lineage (GTDB taxonomy): Bacteria > Pseudomonadota > Alphaproteobacteria > Sphingomonadales > Sphingomonadaceae > Sphingoaurantiacus. The sequence goes on along the minus strand of JAEZQR010000292.1, from coordinate 1,102 downwards.
GCTCGCGGGATGCGTGCAGCTCAAGGCGCCTGACAAGCCGATCGAGATCAACCTGAACGTCAACATCCGTCAGGAAGTGGTCGTGCGTCTCGAGAAGGACGTGCAGGACCTCATCAAGAAGAACCCGGGAGTGTTCTGATCATGATCACGCAAACCAAGCTTCGTTCGGCGCTGGTCGCGGTTCTCGCACTGACGTTCGCGGCGCCCGTTGCGGCCCAGGCTGATGCCGTCGTCGAAGGCGCGCGCGCCAAGGGCGAGGTCGGCGAGCAGGCGGACGGCTATCTCGGCCTGCGCACCGGCGGCGGCGACCTCAAGGCGCGCGTCGACCAGATCAACATCAAGCGCCGCGCGATCTACACCGATCTCGCCGCCAAGCGCGGGGTGACCGTCGCCGACGTCGGCGCGGCCACCGCGTGCGAGCTGTTCGGCTCGCGTGTCAGCCCCGGCGAATATTATCGCGACGAGAGCGGCAGCTGGCAGCAGCGCCAGGGCTCGGCCCCGGTGAAGCTCCCGGCCTACTGCGGCAAGTAACCGGTCGGCGCGGGCGTCTCCAACTTCGTCGCGTCCGGTCGTTCCTTCCTCGGAACCTCGTGCCCGGCCTCGCCGTTGGCGGGGGCATTGCGTGCATCAACCATGGAAGGAGCAGACGAATGGCCGACGATCGCGAAGTTACCGGCACCGGCGACGCCACCTATGATCTGGTGAGCGTGCTCTATCACAGCCTGCAGGGTGCGGAGACGTACGAGTTCTTCGAGAACGACGCCACCGAGGCCGGCGACGAGGAGCTCGCCAGCTTCTTCCGCGAGGTGCGCGAGGAGGAGACCCGCCGCGCCGACCGTGCCAAGCGGCTGCTCGCGACGCGACTGCAGCGCGGCTGATCGCTCACGGCCGGCGCCCACGCGCCGGCCGCCTTTCCACCGTCAGGATTTCGCCAGCGTCGTCTGGATGACGTCGATGCCGCCCGAGCGGAAGCCCCCTTCGCAGTACATCAGGTAGAAGCGCCAGATCGCGTCGAAGCGCGCGTCGAAGCCGGTCGGCAGCCGCCCTTCCGCCCGCGCCGCGTCGTAACGCTCACGCCAGACCTTGAGTGTCCTAGCATAGT
>JAEZQR010000220.1 GCA_023413015.1 Pseudomonadota bacterium | reverse complement strand
CGTTCCGGGCCCGATGCCCACGGCGGGATTGCCGCGGCGGCCCGCCGCTACCGGTCCAGGCCTTCCCGAATCTTCCGCGCCAGCTGGGTGACCGTGAATGGCTTCTGCAGCAGCGACACGCCCTCGTCGAGCCGGCCGTGGTGCACGATGGCGTTGCGCGTGTAGCCGGTGGTGAAGACGACCTTCAGCGCCGGCCGCCGCGCCCGCACCGCATCGGCGAGCTGCCGCCCGTTCATCCCCGGCATCACCACGTCCGTGAACAGCAGGCTGATCGCCGGATCGGCGTCGAACTTCCCGAGTGCCTCGCCCCCGCTCGCGGCCTCGATCACGCGGTAGCCGAGCTCGCGCAGCGCCTCGACGCTGACGGCGCGCACCTGCGCCTCGTCCTCGACGACGAGGATGGTCTCGCCATTGCCGCGCGGCAATTCGGCATTCTCGTCCGTGGCGACCTGGGCTTCCTCGTCCGCCCCGCGATGGCGCGGAAGGTAGATCTTCACCGTCGTGCCTTCGCCGGGCTCCGAATAGAGCTTCAGATGCCCGCCCGACTGCTTGGTATAGCCGTACACTTGGCTCAGCCCCAGCCCCGTGCCGCGTCCGACCTCCTTGGTGGTGAAGAAGGGATCGAGCGCCTTCTCGAGCACCTCGCGCGTCATGCCATGCCCGGTGTCGCTCACGGCGATCAGCACATATTGTCCCGGCGTCACCCCCTCGTGCGTTCGGGCGTAGGCCTCGTCGAGGTGGCAGTTGGCCGTCTCGATCGTGAGCGCCCCGCCGTCAGGCATCGCGTCGCGCGCGTTGATCGCGAGGTTGAGGATCGCATTCTCGAGCTGTCCCGCATCGGCGCACACCCGCCATATGCCGCCGGCGAGCACCGTCTCGAGCCGGATCGCCTCGCCGAGCGTGCGGCGCAGCATCTCGGACATGCCGGCCACCAGCTTGTTAGGGTCGAGCACCCGCGGCGCCAGCGCCTGCTGGCGGCCGAAGGCGAGCAGCCGCCGCGTGAGGTCGGCGGCCTTCTCGGCGCCCGCACGCGCATTCTCCAGCGCACGGCGGAGCCGGTCGCGGTCGTCGACACGACGCTCGGCGATGTCGAGGTTGCCGAGGATGATCGACAGCATGTTGTTGAAGTCGTGCGCGATGCCGCCGGTGAGCTGGCCGATCGCCTCCACCTTCTGCATCTGCCGGACCATGCCCTCGGCCGCCTCGCGCGCCCGTGCTTCCTCGATCAACCGCTCGTTCGCGTGGCGAAGCTCGCGCGTCCGCAGCTGGACCTCGCTCTCGGTCCGCGCCGCCGCCCGCGCCTGCTGGAGCACGAGCCCGGCGATCAGCATCGAGACGAGCACGCCGGCCAGCACGATCGTCATGATCCACGCTCGACCCGGTCCTTCGTCGAAGCCCGGCGCCGACGTCACGCGCACGATCCAGGACCGCCCGGCGACGTCGAGCGTCCGTTCGCTCACGTGCCGGGGCGTCGCCGCGACCTCGCCGCTGCGGTAGAGCAGCCGATCCTCCCGCCGCGCCGCGTCGAACACCTCGACGACCACCTGGTTCAGGCCATGGTCGGAGAAGATCGCGCCGAACAGATCATGGGCGCGCAGCGGACTGTACACCCAGCCATAAAGCTCGCCGGGGGCGACCTTGTCCGGAATCCCGGCCCGCTGCCCGCGGTAGAGCGGCACGTAGATCAGGAAGCCCGGCTGCTTGACCGGGTCGATCTCCTGCACGAGCCGCACGCGGCCGGTCATCACTCCGAAGCCGCTGGTGCGCGCCGCCGCCATCGCCGCGCGGCGGGTAGGCTCGCTCATCATGTCGAACCCGATCGCCTCGCGATTGCGGCGATTGAGCGGCTCCAGATAGCGGATGGCCGAATAGCCGGCGCGCGTGCCATCGGGCCACACCCGGAAGCCGGGATCGCCTTCCCGACGAACGGCGGTCACGAACCGGTCGGCGCTGGCGCGATCCGGAAGATAGGCGGTGAACCCGATGCCGAGCACGCCGGGATAGAAGCGTTCGAGGCGCAGCCGCGCGACATAGGCCCTGAAGTCGGCTTCGGTGATTGTCTCCGACGCATTGAACAGGCCGGCGGCGCCACGCAGCAGGGTGAGCTGCGCCAACATCCGGCTCTCGATCGCGGCGACCGTGCCATCGGCGATACCCTCGAACCGGGCCTCGCTGCGCGCTTCCTCGCCGCGCGATGCCAGGACGGCCACCGCCGCCGTGGCGAACAGCCCGATCAGCAACGCGACGAGCGGGGAAAGGAGCCGGGCCCGTGAGATCATTACACTCGACTAACCGCCCCTGCCCCAGTGTCAACGCACGTCCGACATGATCGCGTAGCCCGGAGTGCCGAGCGGAGCCGCGATCTCGCCGCGCCACATTCCTGGGTTCGGATGGCCGTCTCAGGCGGCATTCGATGCCGGCGTGGGCGGCGCGATGAGGTCGAGCATCCGGCCGGCGATCTCGCGCTCGCCCATGATGACGTGCCGGGCGCCCACCCGCTCCAGATGCGCCACCTCCTCGTCGGAGTGCGCCCGCACGATGATCGTGAGGTGCGGGTTGAGCGCCTGCCCGCGCTCGACGATCCCCCCGGCCTCGTAGCCTTCCGGAATCGCGACGATCAGCATCGCGGCGCGCTCGATCCCGGCGCGGGTGAGAATGGCCGGGTCCGCGGCATTGCCGACGATCACGCAAGCCGCCGTTCCGCGCGCGGCCTCGGCCGTGTCCGGCTGGTCCTCGATGACGACGAAGCGCTGGCCCGCCTGTGCCAGCCCCTCACCGACGAGCCGGCCGACGCGACCATAGCCCACCAGCACGACATGCCCCGCGGCCGCGGCTTCGGTTTCGGCCGGCTCCGGCGACGACTCGGGGGCCGCGCTGCCGCGCTGCCGGCCGACGACGGCGTTAAACACGAACGGATGGAGCAGGATCGAGATGATCGCACCGGCGAGGATGAGGTCGCGACCCTCGCTCGGCAGCAACCCAAGGCCGACGCCCAGACCGGCCAGGATGAAGCTGAATTCGCCGATCTGCGCCAGGCTCGCCGAAACCGTGAAGGCGGTGGCGTTTTCATGCCCGAAGCCGCGCACGATCGCGTAGGCCGCCAGCGACTTGCCGACCACGATGATTGCGACGGTGGCGAGGAGCGCCCAGGGCTGCTCGGTCACCACGCGCGGATCGAACAGCATGCCGACGGACACGAAGAACAGCACGGCGAAGGCGTCGCGTAAGGGCAGCGTCTCCTCGGCCGCCTGCTTGCTGAGCCGCGTCTCGCCCAGGATCATCCCGGCGAAGAAGGCGCCGAGCGCGAACGACACGTCGAACAGCTTGGCGGCGCCGAACGCGACGCCCATCGCGATCCCCAGCACGGCGAGCCGGAACAGCTCGCGCGAGCCGCCCCGCGCGACCCAGTGGAGCACCGCCGGGATGACGCGCTTGCCGACCACGAGCATCAGCGCAACGAAGCCGGCGACCTTGGCGGCCGTCACCCCGAGCGCAACCGCGATCGGGCCAGCGCCGGTTGACGCCCCGCCGCTCATCGCCCCGGCAAGCGCCGGCAGCAGCACCAGCGCCAGCACCATCGCCAGGTCCTCGACGATGAGCCAGCCGACGGCGATCCGTCCGCGCTGCGTCTCGACGAGTCCGTGGGTCTCGAGCGCGCGCAGCAGCACGACGGTCGAGGCGACCGAGAGCGCGAGGCCGAACACCAGGCCGGCAACGAGGCTCCAGCCCAGCAGGTGGGCCAGCCCCATCCCCATCAGCGTGGCGGCGGTGATCTGCGCCACCGCGCCGGGGACCGCGATCTTCCTGACCGACAGCAGGTCCTTGAGCGAGAAGTGCAGGCCGACCCCGAACATGAGCAGGATGACGCCGATCTCGGCAAGCTCGGTCGCGAGATTGGCGTCGGCGACAAAGCCGGGGGTGAAGGGGCCGACGAGCACGCCCGCCAGCAGATAGCCCGCGAGCGGCGAGATCTTGAGCCGCTGCGCCAGCGCGCCCAGGAGGAACGCCGCGACGAAACCGCCGACCAGGATCGAAATCAGGGGAGTGTGATGCGGCATTGATTTCCTTATGAATTTCGTTCTTCTGGATGATGGTTTCGCGGCGCAGCGAGCCTGCGGCCGGAAGCCCCGGCCGACCTGATCAGCCCTGCAGCCAACCGCCAGTGATAAACCCCCGCCACCCGCATCTAAGGGGCCGCGCCGCTTTCGGTCTCCGGCACGACCGACGCCTTGATATAGGCCTTGGCGCGCGCCGCCATGGCGACGGCCTCCGGCTTGAGCGACGCCGGAAACAGCATCGACCAGTGCTCGCCGTCGACCGACAGCGCCATGCCGCACTCCATCGACGCAACGGCGTGTCGGCAGGCGACGACGCCCGCGTCGGTCGGCGTATAGGTCTTGGCGAACAGGACGCCGTTGTTGATCGAGAAGATCTTCGGATGCCCGTTGCGATCGACCTGATCGTCGATGCGGCTGTCGAACACCAGGTCGAACGGCGCGCCTGCCGGCGACAGACGGATCACGCGATAGGGCGAGAACGTAACCGAGACCACGTCGCCCGGCGGGAAATGGTAGGTCGTGCGGCGCGCCTTGAACGCTTCGCCGCCGGCCTGATCGCACGCGGCGAGCATCAGCAGGATGGCCGCGGCCGCACCGCGAATGACGAACGGCTGGGCCGCCGCCCTCATACGCCCTGACCCATCGCCCGGACGCGCGCGCATCGCCCGCCCCTCGTCGCGCGCCGGACCGGCGCTCCAAGGGACGGGAAATGACGGCCGGGACATGGCAATGCTCATACGACAGGTTCAACGCGAACCGTCCTACAAGCGCCCAACGCTCGACTGTTATTATAAGAACTTTATCCAACCGGGCGCGAGCGCGAGCGCCACGCATCTGCATCCCCGCACAGGAACGCCCCCATGAACGCGTCATCCCGGCGAAGGCCGGGACGACGATATGAGCTAGCGGCGACCCCGCCTCAATCCTTCGGCGCGGCGATCCCGAGCTTGCGGCGCCCCTTCGGCATTTCCGCGTCAGCTGCCTCTTCCGTCGACGCTGCCCGCTTGCCGCCGAGCCCGATCTGCTTGGCGAGCTCGCTCCGGCGCGCCGCATAGTTCGGCGCCACCATCGGATAGTCGTCGGGCAGGTTCCACTTCGCCCGATACTCATCGGGCGTCATGTTGTACTGGGTACCGAGATAGCGCCGGAGCATCTTGAGCTTCTTCCCGTCTTCCAGGCAGACGAGATAGTCGGGCTTCACCGAGGCGCGGATCGGCACGGCCGGTTCCTGCTTGGCGGCCTCCGGCGCCGTCGGCGCGCCGATCTGGGCCAGGCTCGCATATACCCGCTCGATGAGCTGCGGCAGGTCGGAGACCGCGACCGCGTTGTTGGAGACGTGCGAGGCGACGATCTCGGTCGTGAGACCGAGAAGCTCTTGATGGTTCGGTACCGTCATTGCGGCGTATCTTTTCTTTCTTGTTTTATGCGACCCTGCGGCAGGCGATCGCCGCCGCTTTCTCTGCGGCCGGCAGGAGACAAGCACAGCAATAGACCCAGCCCGCACCGCGCTTGGAGCGGTAGCGGAGTCGCACGGCGGCTGACCATCGGAATTTCACGGCCATGTGAAACAAGGTCGCGCCATGCCGCATGGCTCGTACCGCGGACCCGGCGCTCCCGCCATCACATGCAACAGTCCCGCCAGGAACCACGACAGGCGGAATATCAAGAGTTGCCCCCAGCCAGCGCCGTGCAAGTAACCTCCATTCCAATGGGAACCGGCGTGGATTGCATCGCCCGCCAAAGCTGGTACGCCCCTGGAACGAGGAGGCTGCGACATGGCAACGATGCTGCGCTCACCCCGGCCCGTTCTGCCGCTGCTGATACTCACCGCGATCTGGCTGGCAGCACTCGCCGCGTCGGGCTGGCAGCCCTACGACCGCGTCACCTGGTGGATGGAGGTCGCGCCCGTCCTGATCGCGCTTCCCCTCCTGTGGGCGACGGCGAACCGATTCCCGCTCACGCCGCTGGCGCTGGGGCTCATCGGTTTCCACGGCCTCGTGCTGATGCTGGGCGGCGCCTACACCTACGCCCGCGTGCCGCTCGGCTTTGCGGTGCAGGACTGGCTCGACCTGTCGCGCAACCCCTACGACCGGTTCGGCCATTTCATGCAGGGGTTCGTGCCCGCCATCGTCCTGCGCGAGTTGCTCGTCCGCTGGGGCGGCCTCCATCCCGGCAAGCTGCTGACCGCGCTGGTCCTTGCCTGCTGCCTGGCGGTCAGCGCCACCTATGAGCTGATCGAGTTCGCCGCCGCGATGTGGCTCGGCCAAGGCGCGGACGAATTCCTCGGCACGCAGGGTGACGTGTGGGACACCCAGTGGGACATGCTGATGTGCCTGATCGGCGCCTTCACGGCCCTGGCCCTGCTCCCACGCCTCCACGACCGCCAGATCGCGCAACTTGGAAGCAACCGAACCACGCAAGGCTGATGTCCGCTACGGGTGGTAAGCGGCCGCAGGCTCGAACACGCGCGGCTATTCTGCCGGTGCAGCCGCCTTGTCGTGCTTCGCCTGCGCGACCATGACCGCTATCTGAAACAGGAACACAAGGCAGCCGGCGAGCCAGAGGAGCGAGGCAGCGATGGCCAGCCCCGGCTGCTCGGCAAGTACCGCGACAGCGATACCGGCCGGCAATAACACCGCCGAGGGTGC
>JAEZQR010000219.1 GCA_023413015.1 Pseudomonadota bacterium | reverse complement strand
ATCAGCGCCGGCTACACCCATCCGGTGGCGCCGCAGGTCTATGTCCTCGTCCGGATCGTCCTGACGCTGGCGCTGCCTACCCTCTTCCTGACGACGGCGTTCGCGGGCGGGCAAAGCTCGTTCGTGCGCATCTATCTCACCTCGAGCGTGTTGGCGCTGGCCGGCCTCTACATTCCGAGCCTCTGGGTGTCGGCCCGCGCGTCGCGGCGCCAGCAGGAGATCATCAACGGCTTCCCCGACACGCTCGACCTGATGCTGGTCTGCGTCGAGGCGGGGCTGGGGATCGACGCCGCCTTCAATCGGGTGGGTGCGGAGATCGGGCGCTCGCACCCGCTGCTTGCCGAGCTGTTCGCCATCGTCGTCCTCGAACTCCGGGCCGGCCGCAGCCGCGAGGATGCCCTGCGCCATCTCGCCGAACGCGCCGGCGTGCCGGAGATCAGGGCGTTCACGACATTGCTGATTCAGTCCGAGAAGCTCGGCACCAGCATCTCGCAGACGCTGCGGGTCTACGCCGCCGAGATGCGCGAGCGCCGCCGGATGCGGGCCGAGGAGAAGGCCCACAAGCTGCCGGTGCTGATCTCGATCCCGCTGGTCTGCTGCATGCTGCCGACGATGATCTCGGTGCTCATGCTGCCGGCGGCGATCCGCGTCGTCCGGACGCTGATTCCGGCGATGGCCGGTGGTTGATCGGGCGAGGCGGTGATGATGCTGCGAAATGCGACCTTGGCCGCGATGGCCGCACTGATCACCGGGTGTGCCGGAGGGCTGGACCTGTCGCATCTCGATGTGCGTCCAGCCCCAGGCACCGGGGGCTACTTGCCGAGCCGTTCGGGGGGCGCGGGCGCTTACGAGGCCGCGAAGCGCCATCTTGCCAATGGCGAACTCGGGATCGCGATCGACGCCTTCCGGCAGATCCTCCGCGGCGAGCCGACGTCGGTCGCTGCCCTGAACGGTCTTGCCGTCGCCTACGACCGCATCGGCCGCTTCGATCTCAGCCGGCGCTATTATGAGCAGGCGCTCGGGTTCGATCCGGCGGCGCCTGAGGTGCTCAACAACCTCGGCTATTCGATGCTGCTGCAGGGACGCGGGCAGGAGGCGCGCGCCCTGTTCGAACGCGCCGGCCGGTCCGCTGACCCGGCAGTGCGGGCGATCGCCGCCGCCAACTTGTCCCGGATCACTCCCACCGCCGCACCGGTCGTGCAGGCGTTGCGTGACGAGCCGCCGGCCCCCGGCCCATCGGCTGGCGGCTGGATCGAGCGGACCGATGCCCAGCAGCAGACCCTCGTCACGCAACCCCGGGCTGAGGTCGTGATGATCGCGGCCGCCCGGCACCTCGATCCGCGGCTGATCTCGTCCGGCATCGCAGCTGAGCGTCCGGCGGAGATCGTTCTTGCCCCGGCGGTGGTCGCTGAGCTGTCGCTGGTCGGGCCCGAGGTCACGGCCCCGCCGGCAGCAAACGACACGGTCGTTGAAGTATGGAACGGGGCCGGCCGCAAGTTCATGGCGTCGCGTTTCGCCCGGTATCTGCGCACGCACGCCATCCAGGTCGACCGGCTCGCCAACGCACCCCGCTTCGGCTGGCAGCGGAGCGAGATCCGCTACGCCCCGGCCGATCGGCCGGCCGCTGTGGAAATCGCGGCCACCCTCCCGTTCGAGGTCCGGCTGCGCGAGACGGCTGGCGGCAGCGGTGTCCGGCTGGTGCTCGGACACGACGCCCTGGCATTCGATGAAGGCCTGGCCGGCCGACGAAAGAGGAGCTGACATGAAGCGATTGCAATTCGGCATGGCCTGCGCGCTGCTGGCGGGGATGTCGGCCCAGCCGCTCCACGCCAGGAAACCGGCCGAGATGCCGGCGCCGGCCGTGCAGCCGGTCGATGCGGCCGAGATCGAGAACGCTATCGAGGCGCGCCGCTACGATCAGGCGAAGGCGATGATCGAACGTGCCAAGCTGGCGCGGCAGGACGATCCCCGGATCGACCTCGCGCTCGCCGAATACTGGCTCGCGACCGGAAGCACGCCGCAGGCGGCCGTCGCCTTCCAGGCGCTCGCCGCCACCCCGGGGGTCCGGGCCCGCGCGCTGCAGGGGCAGGGGGTCGCCGCATTCAAGCTCAACCGTCTCGACGAGGCCGAAGCGTCGCTGAAGGCCGCCGTGGCGGCGGACCCGGGCCTGCACCGCGCCTGGACTGCGCTGGGCGCGACCGCCGACCGCCGCGGCGACTGGACGCTCGCCGACAAGGCCTATGGCGAGGCGCTCAAGCTGTCGCCGCAGCCCGAGATCGTGCGGCTCAACCGAGGTTATTCGCTGCTGATCCGGCACCGCTATGCCGAGGCGATCACCGATCTTACTGCAGCGGTGACCGCCATGCCGAACTCGGAGATTGCCCGGAACAACCTGCGCATCGCGCTGGCGCTGGCGGGGCGATACGAGGAGGCCTTCTCCGGCGCCGACGGCCGCGATCTGTTCCGCCAGCTCAACAACGTCGGCTATGCGGCCCTGATGCGCGGCGACCTCCAGGTGGCGGAAGGCTATTTCAATCGCGCGATCGAGATGAGCGACATCTATTATCAGCCCGCGCACAGCAATCTCGTCTACCTCGAAGGCCTGCGCCGTGCGGCGGCCGCGCCAGCCACCAAGCCGGGCGAGGGCCGCCCATGACCCCGATGGCGCTGAAGCTCGCCTTCTCCGCGCTCGTCGTGCTCGCCGCGCTCGAGGACGCCTGGCGGCTGCGCATCTCGAACTGGCTGTCGATCGCGCTACTGCTCCTGTTCGCCGTGGCCGCCTATTTCAGCCCGCGACCCATCGACTGGGTCGACCATCTCGCCGCGGCAGCGCTCACGTTCGCCGTCGGGGCGGTGCTGTTCGCGCGCGGCTGGTTCGGCGGCGGCGACGTCAAGCTCCTGACGATGGTCGCGCTGTGGTGCGGCCTGAGCGATCTGCCGCTCCTGGTGGTGTTCACCACCATCGCGGGCGGCCTGCTGGCCATCGGCCTTTTCGTCCTGCGTCGCGTTCTGCCGGCGCCGGGCGAGGCCCGGACGCGCCACCATCTGTTCCGCCGCAAGGGGCCGATCCCCTATGGCATCGCGATCTGCGTCGGGGCCCTGCTGATGGCCGGCCGCCTGCCGATGACCGAGCCGTTGCCACTCAAGATAACGCTTCCGATGCCGGCGGCGCTGGCCTTGAAGCCCCAGCGCTGACGCCAGCCAGCTTCAGCCGATATTGCGGTCGCGGGCGTACATCGCGAGTTCGGTCCGGCTGCCGATGCCGAGCTTCTCGTAGATGTTGTGCAGGTGCATCTTCACCGTGCCTTCGGTGATCGACATCTCCGCGGCGATCTCCTTGTTGCGCAGGCCGTGCATCACCAGCCGAACGAGGTTCCTCTCGCGCGGGGTGAGCGGCGTGCCGTCGGCGTGACCGTTCTTCGACTCCGTGGCATAGCGCAGCGCCCGCTGCGTTGCCTCGGGATCGAGCCAGCGTTCGCCCGCCCGCACGCTTTCGAAGCATTGCAGGAGTTGACGCGGCGCGCTCTCCTTGAGCACCAGCCCGTTCACCCCGAGCTGGATCGCCTCGATCGCCTCGGCACTGGTGAGGCTCGCGGTCAGCAGGATGACCGGCGTCTGGTCGCCGCGCGCACGCAGCGTCTTCAGCACCTCGAGCCCGGTGACGCCAGGCATCTGAACGTCGAGGAGAAGCATCTGGGGCCGGTGCCGCGCCACTTCCTCGAGCACCTGCTCCCCGTTGCGGCATTGGGCGACGATATCGACGCCGGCATCGCGGAGCAGCGCGCTGACGCCGTCCAGCACGATCGGGTGGTCGTCGGCGATCAACAGCTTGGTTGCGGCGAAGTATCTATCCACCTCGTCCTCCACCATTGGCCAGTGGCAGTGCCATGCCAACCAGCGTGCCTAAAGATGCCGATGTCACTGAAATTGTTCCGCCCAAAGCCTGGACGCGCTCGCGCAAGGATCTGGGACCGACGTTGAGCTTGTTCTGCAATGCCGTGTCGAACGTGCCATGTATTCCCAGGCCGCATCCGTCATCGGCGATTGTCAGGTGGAGCGTCGAGTCCTCGCGGTTGGCGGTAATGTTGATCCACTTGGACTTTCCATGGCGCACGGCGTTGGCAACCGCCTCGCGGACCAACTGATGAAGATCATAGTGAAGCCGCACCGGCACTCGTGTATCCGGCGGATGGATGCCGAGGTTGAGGTTGACGCGCCACTGGCTCTCCAGCCGCTCCACCAGGGCGGCGAGGTCAGGACCGAGTTCGAGATCGCCGGTGGGCGGCTGCGACGAGCCGGGACGCAGCCGACGAATGAAGGTCCGCAGCTCTCGCTGCTCCGTAACCAGCGCATCCTGAAGCGCGCGGAGCCGCTCGGTCCGCTCCGCCTCCGCATCGCACGAGCCGATGATGCTTTCCAGTTGCATCGAAGCACCGGCGAGGAACTGGAGGATGCCGTCGTGCAGGTCGCGCGCGAGCCGCAGGCGCTCCTCGGTGGCTTCCGCCTTGCTTCGAGCCGACAGGGCCGACGCCTTGTCGAAGGCGGCGGTGACCGTCGCATCGAGCACCGCCGCGAGTTCGAGCGCCTCCGGCGGGAAGGCACGGTTCACGACAACGAACATCCAGCCTTGAAGGCCTTGGGCCATGATCGGCAGCGCGATGGCGCGTTCGAAGCCGAAGCGCGCCAGAAAGGCCTCGTTGATCGCCGTGCCGCGCCATGACGTGGTCTGCCCTGTTGGGTCGGAGCGGAGCACGTCGCGGCCGCGACGGTAGACGAAGGGACAGGCCGCAAGCGAAGGCTCTACCAACGGCTCGAACTGGTCGGGCGCGACGCGGCTCTCCTCCAGCTTGCCGCCGTGCCAGTCCGCGATGAAGAGCCAGGGTTCCTCGGGATCGGTCCAGGCGAGCAGCGCTCGGCGCGTCTTGTAGATCTCGGCGGCATATCGGAGCGTTTGGCGGATGGGCGGTCCTTCGCCGTTCCCGGGATCGAGCGGCGTCGCATGAATGCGCAGCAGGTCGCGGGTCATGCGCTCCTGATAAAAGCCGAAGGCAATGAGAATGCTGCCGATAACGGCGAGATTGGCGGTGCGGATGAGAAACCGCTGCACACCCGGGCCACCGCTGAGCAGTGCCGGATACGCGCTCAGCACGATCGACGAATAGAGGATCAGCAGCGCCGCCGTCGTCCACAAGGCTCCTCGCCAACGCCAGCGCAGCGATGCACTGAGGAGCGCGAAGATCATGAGGGGGAAGAACGGGCTTGTCGGCCCATCGGTCAGGTAGAGAAGGGACGTGAAGACCAGAAGATCGATGATGTGGGTCGCAAGCGCCGATGCCGGGTCACGTAGCCGCTGGAGCCATTCGAGCACGGCAACGATCACTGCATAGGCGGCGTAAGCGGCGATCAACAGGTAAATCGAGACCTCAGTATAGGCCGGGTCGAGCCACGTCGCGAGCAGCGAAATGACAGCCAGTACGACACGGCTGGCAGAGATCAATCGTCCGACGCGGTCCTGGAAAATATCGTCGGTCAGCACCCTGGGCTCAGTCCTCTCGCGCCCCCAGGATTATTTGACTGCAGCGATAAGTTTGCGCCTTAATCCATGTTAGTAAGGTGCATAATTAAAATTGAAACTAAGTCAGGATAGTCAACGGCTTGGCACGCGGGTCAGGCCATCGGCCCTCGCCGCTGACCTATATCCAAGGTTATATGTTCACCTGTCCTATTGTTAAGGGTCCATGCTTACCAAAGATTGCCGTGTCATATCCTCCGGCAAATAGAATTACAGCACCCCTCTCAGCTATTCACTTGGTCTGTAATCGGGCTCTGTCCCGCATCAGATCTTGCGAGAGGGAAATTAAATGGCGACGTACTCGTATCTTTACGGTGACAAGGATCAGAATACGTCCTCGTTCAACAGCGGATTGTACTCGTCGGCCGATGGCAACAGCGACAAGCTGCAGATGTGGACCGCAACCAATCCGCTCGCGTTCTCGATCGCTCTCGACTCCAAGCTGACTACGGCGACGACGGCGCAGATCACCATCAAGGTTTTCGATGCCGATGAACGTGATCTCGTCAATCTTCGCTTGACCACTCAAAGCGGCACGACCGTCTTGGGCACGGTTTCGCAGGGCAATAATGGCTCCGGCGAGTGGACGCTGGTGACCTTCAATGTTCCGACGAGCGACCTCAAGGTTGGAGGCAACAACTTCCAACTTTACAGCGCCGCCACGGCAACGCAGGCCGACAAGCAGTTTGCGCTCGACTTCGCCGAGCTTACGCTGACGGCGCCGGACAATGTCGCGCCTCAGGCTCGCAACGACAGCTATCAGCTGAATGAAGACGGCTCCATCACTGGCAACGTGCTGGCGAACGATAGCGACGCCAACGGCGATACGCTCTCCGCGACGCTCGCGACGGGGCCGGCGCATGGGACGCTCGTGCTGAACGCCAACGGCAGCTTCACCTACACGCCGGCGGCGAACTACAACGGCCCCGACAGCTTCACCTACACCGCCAGCGACGGGAAGGGCGGAACCGCGACGGCAACCGTCAGCCTCACCGTCACGCCGGTCAATGATGCGCCGGTGGCGGTGGACGACGTCGGCACGACGGCCGAGGACAAGGCGGTGACCTTCACCGCGGCCCAGCTGCTCGGCAACGACAGCGACGTCGACAGCGCCACGCTCACGATCACCGCGGTCGGCAATGCGCAGAACGGCACCGTCACGCTGAACGCCGACGGCTCGGTCACCTTCACGCCGAACGCCAACTACAACGGCCCGGCCTCCTTCGAGTACACGGTCTCGGACGGCGCGCTCACCGATACCGGCGCGGTCAGCCTTACTGTCACGCCGGTCAATGACGCGCCGGTGGTGGCGAACCCGATCGCCGACCAGAGCGTGGCAGAGGACACGGCCTGGAGCTTTCAGGTCCCGGCGAACAGCTTCTCGGATGTCGACGGCGATACGCTGACCTACTCGGCAACGTTGGGCGATGGCAGCCCGCTGCCGGGCTGGCTGACGTTTACCGCAGCGACGCGGACCTTCACCGGCACGCCGCCGCAGGACTGGAACGGCAGCCTCGACGTCAAGGTGACCGCCTCCGACGGCAGCCTGTCGGCGTCCGACACCTTCAAGCTGACGGTGACCCCGGTCAACGACGCGCCGGTAGCGAACCCAGCCACGGCATCGGGTGATGAAGACGGTGGCGCCATTGCGGGTCAGGTAACGGCAAGCGACGTCGACAGCACCAACCTGACCTACAAGCTGGTGGCGCCCGTCGCCGGCCTGACCTTCAACGCCAACGGCAGCTACAGCTACGTTCCGGCGAAGGACTTCAACGGCACGGTCAGCTTCCAGTATGTTGCGCATGACGGCGAGCTCGACAGCGCTCCCGCGACGGTGACGCTCACCATCAATCCGGTGAACGACGCGCCTGTCGCTGCCGCCGGGACGAACGCCGGCAATGAGGACGGCGGCGCGATCACGGGTCAGGTAGCCGCCACCGATGTCGAGGGCGATGCGCTGACCTACAGCCTCGTGACCGGTCCGAAGCCCGAGGAAGGCACGCTGGTTCTCGGTACCGATGGCAGCTACAGCTTCACGCCGTCCAAGGACTTCAACGGCACGGTAAGCTTCACCTACCGCGCTCACGACGGCAGCGCCTACAGCGAGCCGGCGACGGTCACGCTCACCATCAACCCGGTGAACGACGCGCCGGTCTTCGACGCCGCTCCGGCAGTCGAGACCGACGAGGATACGGCGACGACGATCACCGTCTCGGCCAGTGATGTCGATGGCGACACGCTGAGCTATACAGCCGGCGCGGCGAGCCACGGCACTGTCGCGGAAGGCGCCGACGGCACATTCACCTACACGCCCGACGCCGATTTCTTCGGCAGCGACAGCTTCGAGGTGACCGTATCGGACGGTAACGGCGGCACGGCCAAGCAGACGATCAGCCTGACCGTCAATCCGGTCAACGACGCGCCCGTGGCGCCGGCGACCAACATGGTGTCGACCGATGAGGACACGACGTCGACGGCCGTGGCGATCGGGGCCACCGATGTCGACAGCGCCAATCTCACCTACAGCCTGAAGGCCGGAAGCGAGCCGGCAAAAGGCACAGTCTTCTTCGACCAGGCGAAGGGTAGCTTCGTCTACACGCCGGCCGCCGACACGAACGGTACCGACAGCTTCACCATCCTCGTCTCGGATGGCCAAGTCACGACCGAGCAGGTGGTGAGCGTCACGGTCAACCCCGTCAACGACGCGCCGGTCGCGACGAGCGGCACCGCGTCGGGCGACGAGGACAACGTGATCCACGGGCAGGTCCCGACCGCGACCGACGTCGATGGCGACGCGCTGACCTACAGCCTTGTCGCCGGACCGGCGGACCTTCAGGGCCAGCTGACGTTCCGGTCGGACGGCACCTACGACTTCGCGCCGGCGCCGAACTTCAACGGCGAGGTCGTCTTCTCGTACAAGGCGAATGACGGCCAAGCCGATAGCAACGTCGAGACGGTGACGATCACGGTTGCGCCCGTCAACGATGCACCGGTGGCACAGCCGGGCGGCGATGCCCAGGGTGACGAGGACACCATGATTACCGGGCAGGTGCCGGCAGCGATCGACGTCGATAGTGACGTCCTCTCCTACCGGCTGGTGGATGAGGTCGCCGGGCTGACGTTCAACGAGGACGGCAGCTACAGCTACACGCCGGCTGCGAACTTCAACGGCACGGTGACCTTCGACTATTACGTGACCGACGGCGAGCTCCAATCCGCGCCGCAGACGGTCGTCATCACGGTCGATCCCGTCAACGACGCGCCGACCGGTGCGGCAACCGCAATACTCGCAGCCGGTACGGAAGACACCGACTACACCGTAAGCGCTACCAGCCTGTTGGCGGGCTTCACCGATGTCGATGGCGATAGCCTGGCCGTGACCGGCCTGACAGCCGATCAGGGTACAGTCACCGATAACGGCGATGGCACCTTCACGATCGCGCCGACCGCCGACTACAATGGGCCGGTCACGCTCAGCTACACCGTGACGGATGGTAACGGCGGATCGGCTGCGGGCACACAGACCTTCACGCTCGCCGCCGTCAACGATGCGCCGACCGCACCGGCGACCAACAGCGTCACGACCGACGAGGACACGACGTCGACGGCCGTGGCGATCGGCGCCGCCGATATCGACAGCAGCTCGCTCAGCTATGCGATCAAGGCTGGTGCCGAGCCGCAGTCGGGATCGGTTATATTCGATCAGGCGAACGGCACGTTCGTTTACACGCCGCAGGCGAATGCGAACGGCACCGACAGCTTCACCATCCTCGTTTCCGACGGCGACGGCGGCTCGGTCGAGCAGGTGGTGAGCGTGGTCATCAACCCCATCAACGACGCGCCGGCGGTCGTGGCGTCGCTTCCCGACGTCGTCGTCAACGAGGATGCAGCGCTCGACCTTGGCACGGCGGCTTCCTTTGCCGATGTCGATGCGGGCGACGTCCTCACCTACTCGGCGCAGCTCGTCGATGCGGGCGGCGCGCTGGTGAACGGTGGCGCGCTGCCCGGCTGGCTTTCGATCGATGCAGCGACCGGCAAGCTGTCCGGCACGCCGCTCAATGGCGACGTGGGCGACATTCGGGTCAAGGTCACGGCTTCCGACGGCGAGGCCGCGGCATCCAGCACCTTCAAGCTTACGGTGGCGAACACCAACGATGCGCCCGTGGCGGTCGACGATAGCGGCGAGGCCGGCGAGAACCAGACCAAGTCGTTCGATGTGCTCGCCAACGATACCGACGATGACGTGATCCACGGCGATCACAAGACGCTCGCAACCAATCTGGGCGCCATTTCCGTGACCAGCGCGAACCAGGTGGTGAACGGTATCGATGCGGCGGCGGCCTTCTCGGTCGAAAACGGGCAGATCAAGTTCACGCCGGGCACGATGTTCGATGCGCTCGGCGTCAACGAGACGGCCACCGTCACGGTCGGCTATTCGGTCGCCGATGATGCCGGCGCGACCGATACCGGCGTGCTGACGCTCACCGTCACCGGTGCCAACGACGCTCCGGTCGCGGTGGCGGACACCGGCAGCGCGGGCGAGAACGAGACGCGCACGTTCGCAGTGCTCGCCAACGATACCGATATCGATGCCGGCGACACGAAAACGCTCGCCTCGCTCGGCACGGTCACGGTGAACGGCGTCGCCGCGACCGCGGCCCAGGCCGCCGCCTTCACGATCGCCGGAAACCAGGTGCAGTTCGCGCCCGGCAGCGCCTTCGATACGCTGGCGGCCGGACAGAAGGCGACGGTGGTCGTCAACTACACGATGAAGGATGGCGCCGGCGCCACCTCGTCGTCGGCGCTTACCCTCACGGTCAACGGCGCGAACGATGCGGCGACGATCGGCGGCACCAAGCTCGGCGCCGTCACCGAGGATGGGGTGAGCACCATATCCCATGCGCTGACGATCACCGATCCCGATGCGGGCGAGGCGGCGTTCCGCACGCCGACGTCGCTCAATGGGACCTACGGCAGCTTCACGTTCAACGCCGGCACCGGCGCCTGGACCTACACGCTCGACAACGGCCGTACCGCGACCAATTCGCTCGTCGGCGGCCAGAAGGTGTCCGACACGCTGACGGTCATGTCGCATGACGGCACGGCGACCGAGACGATCACCGTCGGCATCACCGGCGCGAACGATCCGCTGGTGGTCGGGCGCGATCAGGCCCGGGATGCGTTCACGGGCTCGACCGTGGTCGGCGAAGACGAGACGATGCTGATCAAGATCTCCGATCTCATCGCCAACGATATCGACGCCGATTTCGGCGAGGGCGCGACCTTCGTGTCGGCCGGTCCGACGTCGAGCAAGGGCGCTTCGGTCTATTACAGCCTGGCCGAGGGGCTCGTGCAGTACAGCGCGGATGCGACGACGTTCGACAAGATCACGTCCAACACGACCGACACCTTCACTTATGTGGTGAAGGACGCCCAAGGCCAGCTGCACACCGGCTATGTCGACATCAACATCGCCCCGGTGGCCGATGCCGGCGACATCAACCTGACCAACAATGTCGACAACAGCGGCTCGAACCGCTCGACCGCCAGCAAGGGCGAGACGATCAACGCGCTAAACGCCAACGACATCGTCTACGGCCTTGGCGGCGACGACCGGATCTTCGGCGGCAACGGCGACGACCGGCTCTACGGCGGCGACAACAGCGACTATCTCGACGGTGGCCGCGGTGACGACTTCCTCGCCGGCGAGCGCGGCAACGATCAGCTCTACGGCGGTCTCGGCAACGATGTCTTCGCCTTCGGCTCGCACACCGATGCCCTGAGCGGCACGAAGATCGGCAGCGGCACCGACATCATCTGGGACTTCAAGGTCGGCAACGACCGCCTGCAGCTGGGCGGCACAGGCGACAACGTCACGATCGTCGACAAGCGGGCGTTCGTGGCGAACATCGACGGCGATGCCACCACCGGCGTCAACGGCATGGAGAGCGGCACCGTCCTGACGCTCGGCCATGGCACCGACGCCAGCGGCAACCTGATCACCAGCACCGTCTATCTGGTGGGTGTTTCCAACCAGATCGATACGAACCATCTGCTGGTTGCCTGAGGGGAGTCAGGCACTGGCCCGGATGACGGGAGGCTGGGTAGCCTCCCGTCATTTTCATTGAGAAGCTGCTGTCGGGACGGAGGCGGGAGCTGCATAGGCATGGCTCGTCGTCAGCATCATCGCTGCGACCAGCGCCAGGCAGCCGTAGGACAGCAGTACGGCGATAATGCCCCTCATGTCGGTCAGGGCCCGACGAAGGACAGGAAGGTCGCGATGGCGGTCCCCACCAGTCCGATCAGCAGGCGGCGATAATCCGCCGCGCACGAGCCCTCGTTCCGGTCGGTGCGATCGCAGAGCATGATGTAGGTGTCCACGGGCGGCTCCCTCGGCTGAGGCGCCCGTGATAGCTATGGCCGGTGTCGGCGCGATGTTGCCGGCACCGCTTCTTTGTATGGATCGTATCAGCGCTCGCGTGTGGCGAACACGTAGCCGGCGCCGCGGACCGTCTTGATCACCTGCGGGACGGCGGGATCCTGCTCGATCTTGCGCCGAAGCCGGACGATCCGCAGGTCGACCGAGCGGTCGAATGCCTCCATCTCCTTGTTGTGGGCAAGGTCGAGGATACGGTCGCGCGTCAGCACACGGTCGGGATTTTCCGCGAAGGTGCGCAGCAGATCGAACTCCATCGTCGTCATCGGCACGGAATTGCCTTCGAGATCGTAGAGCTTGCGCGTGTCGAGGTTCAGCACGCACTTCCCGAAGCGCACCTCGCGGCCCATCGTCGCTGGCGAGGTGTCGGCGGTCGCCAGGCGCCGCAGCAGCGCGCGCACGCGCGCCAGCAGCTCCCGCAACTCGAACGGCTTGCCGATATAGTCGTCGGCACCGACCTCGAGCCCGGTGACGCGATCGATGACGTCGCTGTTGGCGGTCAGCATGACGATGCCGATCGGCCCCTGCGCCCGCAACCGGCGCGCGATCGACAGCCCGTCCTCGCCGGGCATGTTGATGTCGAGGATGACGAGATCGACGGCGCGTTCGGCCATCAGCGCCCGCAGCGCCTCGCCGCTCTCGGCCTCGCTCACCGCGAAGCCGTGCCGCCGCAGGTAGGTGGCGACGCCTTCGCGCAGGTCGGGCTCGTCGTCGACGACCACGACATGTTGCGTTTCGCTCATCGCCTTAGACCCCGAGCGACATCGGCATGCGGACCTCATGTCTTGCACCAAGCTGGCTCACCAGCTCCTGCACGCTTTGCGGCGTGAACGGCTTCTCGATCACCGGCCGGCCGGTGCGGCCGATGAAGCGTGCGGCGGCGGCCCCGAGCGTGTCGCCCGTGACGAAGCCGATCCGGTCGATCAGCTGCGGCCGGTGACGCTCGACCCATTCGTAGAGCGCCGGTCCGTCGAGCCCCGGCATCCGCAGGTCCGAGACGATGATGTCATAGTCCGTCTGCGCCAGCAGCCGCTGCGCCTCGAGCCCGTCCGCAGCGGTATCGACCCGATAGCCGGCCCGCCCGACGAAGATCGCCAGCGCCTCGGCGAGGTCCGGTTCGTCGTCGATGACCAGCGCCGCGCCTCTCGCCGGCCCGCTCGCTGCCGCCTGACGCTCGGCCACCAGCGTCGGTGCGGCGGCTTCCGCCGCGGTGAGCGTGATCCGGAAGCAGGTGCCGCCCTCCGGCCGGTCGAGGAGTTCGAGCCGACCGCCGTGCGCTTCGATGATGCCCAGCGAGAAGGAGAGACCGACGCCGGTGCCGACGCCTTGCGGCTTCGTCGTGAAGAAGGGCTCGAAGATGCGCCGCCGGATCTCGTCGGGGATGCCGGGACCGTTGTCGGCGACCTCGATCCACAGCTTGGCCGGCTCGTCGGCCGGACCGACGCGGACCCGCAGCTCGCGAAGACCGCTAACCTCTTGCAGCGCATGCTGGGCATTGACGATCAGGTTCACCAGCACCTGATGCAGCTGGTCGGGATCGGCGTGCAGGCGCGGCAGGTCGGGCGTGATCTCGATTGTGACGCGGATGCCGGCGGTCCGCAGTGCGTAGTCGGTCAGGTCGAGCGCCGCGCGCACGATATCGCCCGCCGACACGACCTGCCGTTCCGGCCGCTTCTGGCGCGCCATCGCGAGGAAGGTCTGCACGATCCTGGAGCAGCGCTCGGCAGCATGGCGGACCTTCGCCGCCCGATCGGCGAGCGGCGTTCCTTCCGCCATGTCCTCGAGCAGCATCGACTGGGTGGTAACCACCGACAGCGGATTGTTGAGCTCGTGGCTGACGCCGGCGAGCAGCGAACCCAGCGCGCTCAGCTTTTCGGCCTGGTGCAGCGCCTCGCGCGACTGCTGCAGCTCCTCCTGCGCGCGCCTCACCTCGGTAAGGTCGATCAGGCTGGCGATGACGGCCGGCTCGCCCCGGTAGCTGATATGGCGCCAGCTCATCGCGACCGGGAAGGGGCGCCCCCCCCGCACCATCATGGTCTCGTAATTGTCGAAGCGGGGATGCGCCCGGACGAAGGCGACGAGTTCGGCCCAGCGGCCGTTCCAGCCGGTCCAGGATTTCGGATCGACCGCGTCGAGGTCGCCGTGCGTAACGCCCGCCATCTCGAAGAAGGCGGCGTTGCCGAGGACCAGGCCGTCCCCCTGCGCGATCACCACTGGGATCGGATGCGCCTCGGTCACCCGGCGGAAGAGCTGCTCGCTCTCGCGCAGCGCATCCTCGGCGCGCGCGCGTTCGAGCGCCTCCCAACTCCGCTCGGCGACCGCCTCGACGATCTCGATATCCGACGCGCTCCATTCGCGCGGCTCGGCGGCCTGCACCGACAATAGCGCCGTCAGACGGTTGTGCTTGCACATCGG